>JAEYQO010000122.1 GCA_023409975.1 Bacteroidota bacterium
GGAGTACATAGGGACCTAATAGGGAGGCCCCCGGGAGTATATAGGGAGTACGGCAGCGTCAATGACTGCTTTTTACAGACCTGACGAACCATATTTTCAGACCGTGCGTCGGAGCCCGCCAGCTCAGCCGGGAGTACCGCATTATAACCCTGAAAAAGCGTAAAAACACATTAAAACGAAATCCGTATACGTGGGTAGTACGCGGGTTACAGCGGGATGGGGGGTGGTCGTGAGGGGGACGGATACTTTAGTCATCAGCAAGTCATCAGCAAATCACGAGTTAGTCATCAGCAAGGTAGCGGGCAGGTTGGCCAGGTTGGCCAGGTTGGCCGTTGGCCGTTGGCCATTGGCTATTGGCGGGTGTGGCGAAGGCGAAGGCCAAAGCGAAGGCCAAAGCGAAGGCCAAAGCCAAAGCGAAGGCCCGACGGTAAATGATCAACGGTCCCAACAAATTAATTACTAAACACTAACAACTATCGACTAAGTTTTATATCTTACCCACTAAATAACCAAAAACAACTACACGACTAACCGATTAAACGATTAAACGATTAGACGATTAGACGATTAGACGATTAGACGAATAAACGATTCAACGATTAAAACGTCAAATACACTTAACGGACTTGGTTTTTCAGCAGTGCTTAAAAGTTTATATTTTAAGAGCTCAGGTAAAGTTTCATTTGCTTTTTTGCAGATTCAAAACCTTTAGTACATTTGCGGTCCTGGCAGGTCTTACACGACCAGCTCCTGCTGAACTCCCCCAGGACAGGAATGTAGCAAGGGTAGGCGGTTGTAGCGGTGCGATGTGAGTAACCTGTCAGTTTTTTTTGTCCCTTTCCGGATGTTTTAGATTTTGAGTTCTTCGCCAGATAAGGTCAATTAGGCTACCAAATTTTTCCTCCATTAGAAAGACCCGTCGTGCAGAGAACTGCCTAATTTGATCACCGATTCGGAATTAGTACGGAACCAATACTGAATGTATTGAAAGCTTGCCGGTAACTTTAGTATCCTTCCCCTGACTCTATCCTGACTCTAGAAGCGCTTTGGTGGTAAGGAATCATCCAGGCTGTACTATGTTTTTCCCCTAAAAGCAACTATTTTCGGCCCTGAAACAAGAGCTAGTTCATGGAGGTTGTACAACAGGTATTATTTCTGATTCTGACTGCAGCGGCAATCTATCTATTTGCAAAGAATGCGGCGAAGATCAGACGGTACATTCTGATTGGAAGGGATGAAGAACTTTCCGATAACCCCGGACAGCGTTGGAAGAACATGTTATTGGTGGCATTCGGACAAAAGAAAATGTTCAAAAGACCATTGCCAGCGATTCTCCATTTCATAGTATATGCAGGATTTATCATTATTAATATCGAAATTCTGGAGATAGTCCTCGACGGGATATTTGGAACCCATCGACTCTTTGCCCCTTATCTGGGTAGCTTCTACACCTTCGTCATTAATTTCTTCGAAATTTTGGCCTTTTTGGTCCTCTTGTCCTGCGTCATTTTTCTGTTAAGAAGAAATCTTGTGAAGGTTCGAAGGCTCAATATGAAAGAGCTGAACGGATGGCCGAAAAGTGATGCCAATTATATCCTGGTGTTCGAGATCGTTTTAATGAGCTTGTTCCTGGTAATGAACGCTTCAGATAAGGCGTTGCAGATTCAAAACTATGGATATTACGGGGAGGTTCAAACGGCTGACTTCTGGGTATCAGGATTGATCACTCCGCTGTTCACCGACCTGAGCACTGGTACCCTGGTAGCGATAGAACGTACTGCCTGGTGGCTCCACATCGCGGGGATCTTCGTCTTTTTGAATTATTTGCCTTACTCAAAACATCTTCATGTAATTCTCGCATTTCCCAATACCTGGTATATGAGGCTGAGGCCACAGGGGGAAATGAAGAACATGAAAGAGATCCAGAACGAAGTGCTGTATATGATGCAACCCGAGCTGGCGCCCGCAGCGACAGGGGAGCCTGCAGCCCAGCAGAGATTTGGAGCAAGGGATGTAATGGACCTGAGCTGGAAGAATTTACTGGATGCCTACTCTTGTACGGAATGCGGAAGATGTACTGCAGTATGTCCAGCTAATATCACCGGAAAAAAACTTTCTCCGAGGAAGATCATGATGGATACCAGGGACCGGACAGAGGAAGTGGGCAGAAATATCGATAAGAACGGATCCTTCGAAGATGATGGCAAATCACTGGTTCATGACTATATAACAGTTGAGGAACTGAGAGCATGTACTACCTGCCAGGCCTGTGTTGAAGCATGTCCCGTGGGGATTGAACCCCTGAGCATAATCGATCAGTTGCGCAGATATCTGATCATGGAAGAAAGTAACGCCCCTCAGGAATGGAACCTGATGAGTGGCAATATCGAAAACAATATGGCTCCCTGGAAATTCAGTCCGGATGAAAGGGACCGCTGGGCGGAGGAACTTTCTGCACAGTCTTAAAAGCTTTGAATATATGCATATAAAATCCATGGCAGAATATGCCGCAAATGGAGAGAAGCCGGAAATACTTTTTTGGGTTGGTTGTGCTGGGAGCTTTGATCAGAGAGCACAGCGAATTACCAAAGCATTTGCGCAAATACTGGATCGTGTTGGAGTAAAATTTGCGATACTTGGAAAGGAAGAAGCCTGTACGGGAGATCCAGCACGCAGGTCCGGAAACGAGTTCCTCTTCCAGATGATGGCCTATAATAACATACAGGTTTTGAATGGGTATGAGGTCAAAAAAATTGTCACCGCCTGTCCTCATTGTTTCAATGTGTTAAAGAATGAATACCCTGCTTTGGGAGGTAACTATGAGGTGATCCATCATACCACCTTTCTTCAGCAATTGATCAATGCCGGGAAAGTGAGGATGAAAGAGGGGGGAGCATTCAAAGGGAAGCGGATCACCTACCACGATAGTTGTTACCTTGGGAGGGGAAATAACATCTACGAAGCACCGAGGGAAGTGTTGGAAGCACTGGATGCTGAGCTGGTTGAGATGAAGCGGTGCCGGACGAACGGACTATGTTGCGGTGCCGGTGGAGCCCAGATGTTTAAAGAGGAGGAGCCGGGAAATACGAGAGTAAACTTTGAACGGGCGGAGGAAGCTATAGGGACAGGTGCGCAAATAATCGCGGCAAACTGTCCATTTTGTACGACAATGTTAACGGACGGCGTCAAGAATAAAGAGAAGGAAGACGATGTGAAGGTGATGGATATCGCGGAACTTGTCGCTCAATCAATGGAATGACGAGGATGAAGGAATTGCCGGAAAGCGGTGGACAGTCGGAATGGAATCGTCAGCTCCTCAGGGACCTTAGCTTTATCAGGAAGAACAAGCGTTATCCTTTCAGACGAATGACGCTTATGCCCCTTCTGGCATCCACTGTATTGTTAGGATTCTTATTTCGACTGATTTTAGCAGGATCATTAGGATTCAGAACTGGAAATCTGAACTTCGGGTTATTTATCATATTGGGGCTATTTGTGGTACCCACGGTAATTGCTATTAAACGGTTTTCAGACCTGATACGGTTCTTCGAGGTTAGGACAGGCTATACGCAGGCGATGAATATGAAGTTGCTTGAACGATTTCTCGAGGAACAGCGACTTGTTACTTTCCGTCATCCGGAAGCAACTGAAATTTACCAGATTATCAGTAGAAATATCAGTGCTGGAGGAGATGAACGCGAGGTGTTGATATTCATTGCCGATGATAGCCGAATTCTCATCAACAGTCATTTTACCAGTTCCCGTAAATGGTTTAAACTCATCAGTGCACCAACACATCACGGCGAGATGATGAAAGCATTTCGTAAGTGGCTTGCTGAACAGGAGCAGTCCGGAAGTGAGTTGAAACTCAGCAAGCAGCACTAATCAGGATTTGATTTTGAGATGAGGACAGCGGGCTCTGCGATTTCAAAAAATTCACAGAATGCTCTAACCAAAAATTCATATTTATCGTTTACCTTTGCACCTCATTTTGAAAAAAAGCTAATAATTTATAAAAATGGCAGACTTACGCTTACAGCGCAACTTTGGTATTGCAGCGCATATTGATGCCGGTAAGACCACTACTACGGAACGCATCCTATATTACACTGGTGTAAACCATAAAATTGGTGAGGTTCACGAAGGAGCCGCAACCATGGACTGGATGGCACAGGAGCAGGAGCGTGGTATTACCATTACTTCAGCTGCAACTACCTGTTTCTGGAATTTCCCTACATCTCAGGGACAGCCATTGCCAGGTGCTAAGAAGTATAAATTCAACATCATTGATACTCCGGGTCACGTTGACTTTACCGTTGAGGTAGAACGTTCTCTTCGTGTACTTGATGGACTGGTAGCATTATTTTCCGCTGTGGATGGAGTAGAGCCTCAGTCTGAAACTGTTTGGCGTCAGGCCAACCGTTATAAAGTACCCCGGATCGGGTTTGTAAACAAGATGGACCGGGTAGGTGCTGATTTTCTCGCGGTTGTTCAGCAGGTTCGCGACATGCTGGGTGCGAAATCAGTTCCTCTTCAATTACCAATCGGAGCAGAGGACAACTTCAAAGGAGTTGTTGATCTGGTGACTATGAAGGCAATCGTTTGGGATGATGCAACCCAGGGAATGACTTATACTGAGAGTGAGATTCCGGCTGAAATGCAGGAAGAAGTTGAACATTGGAGGGCACAGCTCGTTGAGGCAGTTGCTGAATACGATGATACCCTTATGGAAAAGTTCTTCGAAGATCCAAACAGCATCAGCGTTGACGAAATTCACGAGGCTATTCGTAAAGCTACCATTGACCTGAGCATTATTCCAATGCTTTGCGGTTCTTCTTATAAAAACAAAGGAGTCCAGAAGATGCTGGATTGCGTCATCCGCTACCTGCCTTCACCTGTTGATATCGAAGCCATCAGAGGAACGAATCCTGATAACGGTGAGGAAATCCTGCGTAAGCCTGATGCTAAGGAGCCCTTCTCAGCACTGGCCTTCAAAATCATGACTGATCCATTTGTCGGTCGCCTTGCGTTCTTCCGTGCCTACTCTGGTCGTCTTGATTCCGGTTCATACGTTCTTAACGTTCGTACCGGAAAGAATGAGCGGATCAGCCGTATCATGCAGATGCATGCTAACAAGCAAAATCCAATCGACTTCATTGAAGCTGGTGATATCGGAGCTGCAGTTGGATTTAAGGATATCAAGACTGGAGATACTTTATGTGATGAAAAACACCCGATTGTTCTGGAAAACATGTTTATTCCAGAACCTGTTATCTCGATTGCCGTGGAACCAAAAACACAGGCAGACGTTGATAAAATGGGTATGGCTATTGCAAAACTGGTAGAAGAGGATCCTACGCTTCGTGTGAAAACAGATGAAGATACTGGCCAGACTATTCTTTCAGGTATGGGAGAGCTGCACCTTGATATCATTGTTGACCGTATGCGTCGCGAGTTCAAGGTTGAAATCAACCGGGGTGCGCCTCAGGTTGCTTATAAAGAAGCCTTTACTACAAAGATCGAGCACCGTGAGATCTTCAAGAAACAAACAGGTGGTCGCGGTAAGTTCGCTGATATCTATTTCGAGATTGGACCTGCTGATGAAGAGTTCCTGAAAGAAGGAAAGGGTACTTTCCAATTCGTGAACGATATCTTTGGTGGATCTATCCCACGTGAGTTTATCCCTGCTATTCAAAAAGGATTTGAAGCATCTATGGGTACTGGACCTTTGGCCGGATTCCCCGTGGAGAGCATGCGGGTTAGAATTTTCGATGGCTCTTTCCACGCCGTTGACTCCGATTCTATGTCTTTCGAACTATGTGCTAAGTCTGGTTTCCGCGAGGCCGGTAAGAAAGCAAAGCCAATTGTTCTTGAACCTATCATGAAAGTTGAGGTGATTACACCTGATCAGTACATGGGTGATGTGACTGGTGATCTAAATCGTCGTCGTGCTATGCTCGAAGGTATGGATACACGTGCAGGAGCGCAGGTAATTAAAGCAAAAGTGCCGCTGAGCGAGATGTTCGGTTATGTAACACAGTTACGTTCCTTATCTTCCGGACGTGCGTCTTCTACAATGGAATTCAGCCATTATGCACCTGCTCCGAGAAATATTGAAGAAGAGGTTATTGCAAAGGCAAAAGGAAAAGTGAGTGCCAGCTAGAGCCTTGATTAATAAATTAAAAAAAGCGTCTCATTTGAGGCGCTTTTTTGTTTCAGTAATTCACTGTTTTCTCAACCTGATTACAATTCCAATTAGCGAAAGTGCTACCAGGGCCGGAGGAAACGCAAGACGGGCAGGAGACGAGTCTGCGAGTCCCTTGCAGGCTGCAAAGCTGAAAATCACTGCCAGTACAACACAAGAAATTAAAAAAGTTCGGTTTCCCATTCTAAAATATTGCTGGAGGGATTCAATAAAACCTTACCAGCCACGGTGGGTCAATCCCATAGTATTCAATTAGTGCTTGAAAAATTATGTTTAATTTGAGCATCCTGCTTCATTTCACCCAACGGAACGTTATGAGTAGCAGTCTATCAATTCAGAAACAATAATACCCCATTACTTGTCTATAGCATTGGCATATAGTGTACCAGGACAAACCAGCGAACTAGAGGACCTCATCAGAGGTTGCATCAGGAATGAACGCAGCGCACAGGAGAAAATGTATAAGATGTTTTATCCTAAGATGATGTCTCTGGTTAAAAGGTATATCGACCACGAAATGCAGGCGGAAGAAGTATTGAATAACGGATTTCTCCGAGCGTTTCAGAAGGTTGAGCAATATACCTTCCAGGGCTCTTTTGAGGGCTGGCTAAGGAAAATAGTTTTCCACGCTGTTTCTGATTATGTAAAACAGAATATGAAATATTCTGAGAAGGTAGTTCTTGTAGAAAAGGACCAATATATACACAAGGACCACGCGGACAGGCTATATTATAATGAATTGATGGAGCTGGTACAATCCTTACCCAATTCTACGAGAGCGGTTTTTAACATGTACGTCATGGAAGGATTTGCACACAAAGAGATAGGGAAGATGCTTGGAATTAGTGAAGGAACGTCGAAATGGCATTTAAGCGAGGGGAGACGGATCCTTAAAGAGAAAATTGAAAAATTGAATTTGCATTTGAAAAAATAAATTTATCCGACATGGATAAAAACATGATTCATATAGATGATCTGGTGCGGCAGCGGCTGAACGGTGAGGAGCAAGAGCGTCCGGGCGCCTGGCTGAACATGCGGGATCTGCTCGATCAGAAAATGCCGGTGACATCATCAAACCCTGGTGGTCACTGGCGGAGGATCTTCGGTTTGGGGTTGGGAGTTGCAGTGCTTGCAACGCTTTCAATTGGTGGGTATCAGATGGCCAATTCTTTCAGAGACGATGCCGGAGCGGAAGTTGTAAAGAACAACGGTAGTGGACTTCTCGTAGAGTCGAAAGCTGAGAGATATCCTGACCAGACAGAAACAAACTTAAACACTGCTGGGACTAGAGGAATTTCAACCAATGTTGAAACAGACCGTGATGCCGTTTCTGCTAAAACGCAGGACAAGAATTCCAACGTCAGAATCACTCCTCCGACGCAAACAGCCGGCGTTCATACGAATACCGGGAATTTTTCTGATGGCGTCACTGATAGGTCGGCAAAAAGAATTCAGCAAGCTGAAGCTGTAGCCTTTGAAAAACCATCTGATAAAAAAGAACTCAACAACACCCCATCGGTTAAAGATCAGAATCAAAACCTGGCAATAGCCTCAGAAAGAGATGCTGGATCAGTAGATCATCCAGCTACCAAAATTGTCCCCAGGAAAGATCTGTCAGCGATTGCCGCCGAAAAATCGAAGAATGCTGTTCAGGAACAAGCACCTCTTGCTTCGGTTGCAGACCTGAAGAGGGAAGGAATCGATGGTATCCCGGGTCTCCGGAATAACGATATACCATCGATGAAAGAGACGAAACCAGTGGAGGCAGATATCCCGGGCATTGCACATCATACAGAAGAGAAGCCAGCCCCTGTAAACCCGATGGTGCCACCGAAGGATACCATTGAAAAACTGAATGTGGTCCAGCGCTATATAGTGGATCCATTTACGCTCAGCAGCCGGGTTGTTTTTGATACCGTTGCTACAAATAAGATAGCTGTAGACAACACCTATATTTCAAAGGTGATTGACAGTGAGGTTAAAAACGATGCTTCGGCGATGACTAAAGCTGATGCAGCGGATGAATCCCACACGATGATGCCATTGTCTTCATTGAAGGTAAAGAGCACCAGAACCAATAAGTGGAATACGCGCAGTTTTGACGAAGTGATGAGGGATATGAAGTTCAATCTTTCTCAGACCAGGTTTTATACTGGCGTGTCAGCGGGTGGAAATTCATATATGTTTGGTGCTAATAGTTTTAGTGGATTTCAGATTGGACTATTCGGACTCTTCACATTTGGGGAGAACCTGAGTGCGATGGCAGAGCTCAAGTACATGCATCGATTCAATGGAGGAGCTACGTTGAAAGACAATTATTTTGATATACGCGAGATTTCCGGACAGGGATTTGTGCAAGGTGAGGTAGAACACTTTTTCAAGTTCTCTGCGTTGCAGAGTATTGAAATGCCACTGGCGATCAGGTATGCGCTCGGAAGGCTGAATGTATTTGCCGGGATGAATATCGCCTACAATTTTGGTATAAATCCAGAAGAGGTGATGAACAAGCCTGGTCAGGAGGAATACTTTGAAGTGACCACACCCAACTGGACCGACACCAAACCCAGGATCAGCTACCGTGATTTTGGTTCGAGGGTGAGTCTGGGAGGCCTTGCAGGGATCAGCTATGAGCTTACACCTTCTGTTCAGTTAGATCTCAGAGCTACCAGAAATGTTTGGGATAACTCATTTGGAATTGGCGCAGCTCAAGTTTCACGGGAGCTATACAGAAGTCCTTCTTTCCAATTTTCACTGTTTTACCGTTTTAGTCAGCGTAATAAGATACCTAAGGCCCGATAGAGGACGAATTAATATTAACCTTAAAAAGAACCGCCTCATTTTTGGGGCGGTTTATTATTGTGACAGAGGTGCTGAAGCACTAAGGTGGTTTTCAGCAAAAAATACCCTGGATTTGCAGAGAAATAAAAAAAAATGCTTTACCTTTGCAGTCCTTTTAAATATGGCTAAGCAGTCCTTAATCAAGCAAGATGGAGTAATTGTCGAAGCTTTGTCTAACGCAATGTTTCGTGTCAGGTTGGAAAATGGTCACGAAATACTGGCGACAATCTCCGGAAAAATGCGAATGCACTATATCCGGATCCTTCCAGGCGACAAGGTCGGAGTTGAGATGAGTCCATATGATTTAAGTCGGGGTCGTATTATTTATAGATATAAATAACAACAATAAAATAGCCACCAGTCATGAAGGTTAGAGCCGCAATTAAGAAACGTAGTGCCGATTGTAAGATCGTGCGCCGCAAAGGAAAGCTTTACATTATTAACAAGAAGAATCCCCGTTTTAAGCAACGTCAGGGATAGGTTCATTTACGGGAGGTGAAATCTCCTGAGATTGATAAGATAAAAACTAAACAAACAATATGGCTCGTATAGCTGGTATTGATCTTCCTAAGAACAAACGTGGTGAGATAGCGCTCACCTACATTTATGGTATTGGGTTAAGCACTTCTCAATACATCCTTTCAAAAGCTGGAATCGACTTCAATAAGAAGGCTGCTGAATGGGATGATGAGGAGCTAACTGCTATCCGTAATATCATTACCAATGAGTTCAAAGTTGAAGGTCAGCTACGTTCTGAAGTGCAAATGAACATTAAGCGCCTGATGGATATTGCCTGTTACAGAGGTCTGCGTCACCGTAAGGGTCTTCCCCTTCGTGGACAGCGCACCCGCACTAACAGCCGTACCCGTAAAGGTAAGCGTAAGACAGTTGCAGGTAAGAAGAAAGCACCTAAGAAGTAATAATCAGGTTACTGCCGGATCCGTTAGGTGTTCGGGGAGGAGTAACCTGGTCCTGGAAAACGGGATAGATTTTTTGACTACCTTATTTAAAACAAAATGGCAAAAGGACAAGCTGGTAAATCCGGCAAAACAGCAGCTAAGAAACGCATCGTAAAGGTTGATCCACAAGGTGATGCCCATATAAATGCTGCATTTAACAACATCATCATTTCTCTGACTAATAAAAGCGGTCAGGTGATTTCCTGGTCTTCTGCTGGTAAGATGGGCTTCCGTGGCTCTAAGAAGAACACACCTTATGCAGCACAGATGGCAGCGCAGGATTGCGGTAAAGTAGCACTTGATGCTGGTCTGAAGAAGATTGATGTATATGTAAAAGGACCTGGTTCCGGTCGTGAAGGTGCGATCCGTGCCCTTTCGCAGGTGGGATTGGAAGTTACCTCTATCAAAGACGTAACACCTTTACCACATAACGGATGTCGTCCTCCCAAAAAGAGAAGAGTTTAATTTAATTATATTTCTAACAAGTCCACATCCTTTGTTGTGGCGGATTACCGGATCGGCTTTAGATTTTTAAATGAGCCGGTGATTCAAATTAAAAATCAGATATGGCACGTTATACCGGACCAAAGAACAGAATCTGCCGCATATTCGGCGAACCAATCCTGGGTTCAGGAAAGAACCTTCAGAAGAACAGCAACCCTCCTGGGATGCATGGTAATTCCAAGAAACGTAAAACTCAATCTGAGTATGCGATTCAGTTGAAGGAAAAGCAGAAAGCAAAATATACATATGGTGTTCTTGAGAAGCAATTCCGTAATACTTATGTAGAAGCTTCCCGTTTGAAAGGTGCAACTGGTGAGAACCTGATCAAACTGCTTGAGTCTCGTTTGGACAATACTGTATATCGTATGGGTATCTCTCCTACGCGTCCTGCAGCACGCCAGTTAGTTTCTCACAAGCACGTCATGGTGAATGGTGATATCGTAAACATTCCCTCCTACAGGTGTAAGCCGGGTGATATCATCGAGCTGAAGCCCAAGAGCAAGGTGAATACTACAGTTATCAGCATGGTTCGTTCTAAGAACCCTAAAATTAACTGGGTTGATTTCAATGAAAAGGACCTGAAGGGAACTTATATTGCGCACCCAGAACGTGAAAGTGTTCCGGAAAATATTAAGGAACAGTTGATCGTTGAGCTTTACTCGAAATAATAAGAACGCGTTTTTGTGTTTTGGTGGAGGCTGCATTTGCAGCCTCTTCTTTTTTTTATACGTCCAACGACATGTGATGTTGTTCTTACCTATTTGATACTGTGCATTTTACAGAAGACAATTACCAGCGTTATATTCATTTATTCGTCATTATATGTATGCGGGTTTTGCGGTTTTTGTAAACCTGGCATGTTTTTTCTTACGTTCATATTATCAGTTAAAATCTTTTTTTATGAACCTGCGCGTATTGATGATTGGAAATGACCCGGGTTACCTGGCTGCAGATGTGTCAGTATTAAGACAACGCGGGTTCAGAGTGTACACCTCAGTCAATCCTGAGATCACAGAAGAACTTGTAGACGAAGTGAAGCCTGACGTGATATTTATCAACTGGCAGCAGCCAGTAAAGGAGAGTACAGATCTTTATCATGAGGTGCTTGATAATATCCGGTTTGTTTGTATTCCAGTCGTATATACGTTAGCGGAAGATGATGTTTACCTTGTGAACCGCAAGCGAACAGCGATACGGGAGAAGCGTAATGACATTTGTGACAATATAGTTGATGCTATAAAGACCGCACTAAGTACTCCATCAGTTTCAGGCAGGAAGAGAGTCAGGCTTAGTTCTGGAGGATTTAATGATTTGCCGATAGCACACCGTGCCTGACTAACATTCTTTACGTTATTTTGTGGGCTCTGAAAGAGCCCCTTTTTTATGCCTTATACTTCTCTTCAAGACTGTATTAATGACTTAGAAGCTCATGGCCATTTAATCAGGATCAAAGAGGAAATTGATCCTAATCTTGAGATGGCTGCGGTTCACCTCAGCGTTTACCAGAAGGGTGGACCGGCGTTACTTTTTGAGCGGGTGAAAGGCTCCAGATTTCAGGCGGCTTCAAATATTTTCGGCACTCTTGAAAGAAGCAAGTTTATATTCAGAAATACCCTGCAGGCCGTTCAGCAAGCTGTCCGGCTTAAAAACGATCCAATGTCTGTTTTGAAAAGTCCATTCAAAAACCTTTCATCGGGAATGGCGATGGTGAAAGCGTTACCAAGACGAATAAGCAGAGGTGATTTCGAGGAGATTCGCGTATCTGATCTACCGTTGATCAAGCATTGGCCAAAAGACGGTGGCGCTTTTATAACCCTTCCTCAGGTTTTCTCTGAAGATCCGGATCGTAAGGGTCTGATGCATGCCAACCTTGGTATGTACCGAATCCAGTTAGATGGTAATCAATATGTGAAGGATCATGAAATCGGATTGCATTATCAGATACACAGGGGTATAGGAGTTCATCAGTCGAAGGCGGTAGCCAGGAACCAGCCATTGAAGGTAAGTGTTTTCGTTGGAGGACCGCCGGCTCACACATTGGCAGCCGTCATGCCATTACCGGAAGGATTGAGCGAACTTACATTTGCGGGACTACTGGCGGGGAGGAGATTCAGGTATTACTATGAACAGGGATACTGCATTAGTGCAGATGCTGATTTTGTAATTACGGGTGAAATCTATCCCCATGAGGTAAAACCAGAGGGACCCTTTGGTGATCATCTTGGATATTACAGTCTGACGCACGACTTTCCCGTGATGAGAGTCAATAAAGTGTATGCAAAACGAGGTGCTATCTGGCCATTTACTGTAGTAGGGCGTCCACCTCAGGAGGATACCAGTTTTGGGCTTTTGATACATGAACTGACCGGAGAAGCCATACCAAACGAAATCCCAGGTTTGAAGGAAGTGAATGCTGTCGATGCAGCAGGCGTGCACCCACTACTCCTGGCTATTGGTCAGGAAAGATATACACCATATTCCCAGGAAAAGCGCCCGGCAGAGTTATTGACCATCGCCAATAGAGTGCTGGGTACCGGGCAACTCAGCTTAGCCAAATATCTATTTATCTGTTCTGAGGAAAAGGGGATGAGACTTTCTACCCATCGTATTGAGGAGTTTTTCAGGTTTATACTAGAACGGTTTGATCCAAGAGTTGACCTGCATTTTCAGACTCAGACGACTATCGATACTCTGGACTATTCGGGACAGGGGCTCAACAAGGGAAGTAAATTGATCGTAGCTGCCTGCGGAGACGCCAGGCGTCAATTGGATAAAGAAATCCCTGCTGAAATTCTTCAGAAGTTTGAATCGTGGCGGCCCAGGCTAGTAATGCCAGGGGTTATTGCTATACAAACAAGTCCCTTCGAATCGTATGAAAAGGCAGAAATAGAGATGGAAACGGTAATTCAAAGACTAGAGGAACGGGCTGACGATTTAAGAGGAGTACCATTAATCGTGCTTTGTGATGACAGTTCTTTTGTGAGTGCCACGCTTAATAATTTTCTCTGGGTAGCTTTTACAAGAAGTAATCCTTCACATGATATTTATGGTGTAGGGGCAAGCTATAGGTTCAAACATTGGGGGTGTACCGGTCCGCTGATTATTGATGCGCGAATAAAGCCACACCATGCACCACCATTAGAATCAGATGCAACCATAGAACGGTCAGTTGAGCGCTTTTTCAGGAAAGGGGGAAGTTTATATGGAGTTTTACCTGGTTATTAAAAGCTGAAAAATCAGGATTTGTCAATTGAGTATCGTCCTGGGCCGATGAAGAGCATTCCCAGAAAGACAAAAGCTAGTTCGATAGAGTGAGAAGCACGGATTACGGGATCTCCATTAGAAAAATGGTTGACGGCAGCTACAACCATTGTGCAGAAAAGGAAAAAACATACGGGGCGGAAAAACAGTCCGAGAAGAAATAGCAGGCCTCCTAATGTTTCGATAAGACCTGCTGCAAGTCCCCAATAGAGATGATAGTCCTCCAGGCCGAAATTAGCTACGGCGGAACCGACCTTCTCCCATTTCTCAGGGCCTCCCGTAAGTTTTGGGAAACCATGTAGAATCATCATTGCACCCACACCGAGTCGCAGCACAAAAAGACCAAAGCCAGTAAATTTCGAAAGACTGGAAAAAAGAGCCATAGAGATTGATTCGATCAGCAAAATAGAAACTCGAATTGAATTTTCGAATGACTAACTAAAATAAAACAGGCTGCCAGCGGCAGCCTGTTTCTAGAAAGTTAGGGTACTATCTTCACTAGCGCACTACAATGGAGTGAACTGTAGGAGTATTGTTTTCATGAGAGAGCCTCATGAAATATACACCTGGAGTCATGTTGCCAAGATCAATTTTACTGCTGGTGCCATCTGAAAGCAATGAACCGCTTAAAGTAGTTTGTCCGGAAGTATTGATAAGTTGGTACGTCCAGTTACCGACGGCTGGCAAATAAACATTCAGGTGTCCGTTAGTCACGGGGTTAGGGTACAGGCTGATGTCGGCACTGTAAGTAAGATCTCCTATCGATGTGGCAATTGGTAGTCTGTCTGTGTGTACAACGGTGGTCATAGGAGAAGAATAGCTACCATCAGAATACATGATTTCGACTAGTGGAGTAATCTCGCCAATTCTGAAATAGCGTTTAGAAAAGCTTTCGCTGACCATCCCCTGGCTCAGACCCAGAGCTGACAGATCTGCGTCGTCAATAGGCATTCCCATTATATAAAAGCTGTCGGTGAACATCTGGTGTACTTTTATCTCGAGGACATCAATAGAGTCGCTTGGCTGCCCGGCATTATTATTGACAATCATCTTACCCCATCCAGAAACAGTATCCACCTGGAGTACATTTGCTACACGTTCGCCGGGTGTATTATTGAGCATCATTGCGGCGATCCATACATTGAAGGCAGTGCTGTACCGGTACTCAGACATCCAGTTATTATTATAGGTAGCAGGAAACTTTATTTCCCAACGTGGATTATCATATACGATAGACTGGGTTGGAAAGACGATACTGTCGCCGACTGACATACCCACGAGCTGCGATAAGTCGAGGTTTTGGTGTTCGATCGTCTCACCATAGGTGGCATAACCCAGAGGTCCGATACCACGCCATTGTTGTACTTCATATGAAAGAGATGCACCTACAGGGTACTGCATTGTTTGGTGGAAACTTGCGTCGGGGAAGTTAATATCTGTACCGGCGGTATATTCCATCAAAGGTGTCTGAGGCGCATAGGGAGAGGCTGTAAGATCCCAGACAGCATTAGGCCCGGATGTAAGGCTGACGGGACCGAGATTGCGGATTGAATCGCTAGCCGGAGTCCAGCTGGTATAGCCTGACTGATGTAAAGAGATCTGGGCGGTAGCACCCAGCGATGCCATAGCCAAAGTCAGTAAAGTCAACGATTTTTTCATGCTTATGAAGATTTTGCGCTATAAATATAATAGCTGATCAATTATCAGGCAAGCGCTTATTCTGGAGACCTGTGGAAATACCCCTTAATGCGTTAGACCGGAACTTTTAAACTTAAATTTCAAATTGAGTAAATTACGTCAAGGATGTGCTGTGGAGTGGCACATTTTTGTTCCTTATTCACCATTGTAAAACAAATCTATGCTTCAACTGGAATCTTATGACCAGCATGAACAACACCTTCCATCAGCGGGTAAATTCATCATTGCACAATTTGACAGGCAGTCTATTATTGTTTATCAGGCTTTCAACGATCAGATAACAGAATTTGCATTAAAGCACCAGAGATTTGGAGGTAATGCATATGATTTCGAAAGGATGACCTGGCTAAAGCCCAGTTTCCTATGGATGATGTACTACAGTGGCTGGGCTAAAAAAGAGAATCAGGAAAATGTACTGGCCATTAGAATGTCGAGGGAGGGATTTGATGAAATACTTAAAACCGCGGTGACTACCCGATTTTATGCAGGCACTTATACTGATCAGAAAAGTTGGGAGGACGAGCTACGGTCGACTGAAATTCAATTACAATGGGAGTCATATCACGATTTATTTGGCAACAAAACTGAACGCAGAGCAGTCAAAATAGGATTAAGAGGAGATATGTTACAACGGTTTAATGAAAATTGGATATTGGAAATCAGGAACATAACGCCTTTTGTAAGAGAACAGCAGCAGTTACTATCAGTTAATAAGCTGGAATTCATCCAATTACCTCATGAGAGAGCATATGCTCCTGATGATCTTTCCATTTTAAGAAAGATTGACGCGACAACTATTACTCTTTAAAATTCTTACACTATGATTCATCATGTCACTCCTATACAGGTGCTGCACCTTTTTCCGGTACTGGATCAGAAGCTAACTGAGCTACTTGATTCTTTGAGTCCTGATGAGTGGAATCAGTTGACGATAGCCGGGAAATGGACTGTGAAAGACATTGCTGCACATATGCTTGACGGCAATCTCAGAACCTTGTCGTTTATCAGGGATAAGTACTTGAAAGAACAGCCACAAGGCATTGATACTTATAAAGATCTCGTTCTTTATCTCAATCAGCTTAATGAGCAGTGGGTAGTCGCTGCCCGCAGATTCAGTCCCCGGGTGCTTAAAGAATTACTTCTGGTAACAGGAAAGGAATATTATGAGGTGCTCAGTTCGCTGGATCCATGGGAGGACGCTGTGTTTTCTGTTGCATGGGCAGGGGATGAGGTATCCCGTAACTGGTTTCATATTGCCAGAGAGTATACAGAGAAATGGATCCATCAGCAGCAGATTCGGGATGCAGTTCAAAGGCCTGGGTTGATGACCCGAGAGCTCTACTATCCATTCATTGACACGTTTATGTGTGCCTTACCTCAAACGTACCGATATGTGGATGCCGTGGTTGGGACCAGTGTTATGGTTAAAGTAACCTCCGAGCTTGGCGGCGAGTGGCATCTCAACAAGACAGAAGAGGGATGGGTTTTAAGACATCAGACGCGGCTGGCGCCTAATGCTGTAGTCGAGATAGATCCGGACACAGCCTGGAAGTTATTTTCGAAGGGAATGTCTCCAGAGGAGGCGTTAGAATTCGTAAAAATCACCGGGGCTGAGGATTTGGGGAAAGTGGCGTTAGGAATGGTGGCTGTAATGGCTTGATAAATAACAGGTTGATAAACGTTATTTCCATTTCCCCGGGTAGTAGAAAACAAAGTCAGCGGAATATGGCCGGAATCAAATTCTTTACCTGTTTTCGACCGTATTGGCATCGTGCTGATTCAGCGACAGGTGTAAGATTTTATTCCATCCAATCATCAGGATGAATGCAGCACCGATCGAAAAGAATACATTGTAGAGATTAAAATTTTCAAGATCACCGAATCCTGCGAGGGTTCCACAAAGTCCCAACAAACCGCCTACCAGACCAACAATCATGATTGAAAGCAGGCCTGCTTTCCCATTCTTTTGCTGCATAGATCTCGATATCCAGGCTGCGATAATTCCGAACAACACACATGCTATAACTCCCATTTTGAATTGATTTTCAGGTTTATGCTAATGAATTATGAAAATGATGCCATGGAAATTAGTATGGTGTTAAAAGAGAAGCTGGTGGCAGATCGTTCTGGCATTGCGCATTCCTGAACCAAAGGAATCCGTAGTCAGCTATACAGTCGCTGCTGCCTTTACCGACACCCCATATCCATCGGCATCTATTATCTTTGTGCTCCTGTGACCATATATTGTCATCAGTTAAACATGGAGATAAGTAAGAATTTTCAACATCAGAAGTCAGAGCAACGTTGGTATGAGCATTGGGAACAAAATGGATATTTCAACTCTAAGCCAGACGACAGACCGCCATATACTATAGTTATTCCTCCCCCGAATGTGACAGGGGTGCTTCATATGGGTCACGCCCTGAACAACACTGTTCAGGACGTGTTGATCCGAAGAGCTAAAATGCAGGGTTTCAACACCTGCTGGGTTCCGGGTACAGATCATGCGTCTATCGCCACGGAAGCAAAAGTTGTGGGAATGTTGCGGGATCGGGGAATAGATAAGAATACGTTAAGCAGGGAAGAATTTTTGAAATACGCCTGGGAGTGGAAAGAAGAATATGGTGGAATCATTCTGAAACAACTCCGGAAACTCGGCTGTGCACTTGACTGGAACAGAACCACTTTCACGATGGATGACGATTATTACGCTGCCGTCATGAGAGTATTCGTAGAACTTTATAACAAGGGTTACATCTACAGAGGCGTTAAGATGATCAATTGGGATCCAAAGGCTAAAACAGCTTTGAGTGATGAGGAGGTAGTTTATAAACAAACCAGTTCAAAGCTTTACCATGTCCGATATAAAGTAGATGGTGAAGAGGATGAGTGGATTACGATCGCCACCGTTCGTCCCGAGACCATTTTAGGTGATACTGCTGTCTGTGTTCATCCGGAGGACCCACGCTACGCCCATCTCCGCGGGAAGTTTTGCTATGTTCCGTTAGTCAACAGACGCGTGCCGATCATCTTTGACGACTATATTGATATGGAGTTCGGCACCGGCGCTCTGAAGGTCACTCCGGCACATGATATCAATGACTATAATCTTGGGCAGAAATATCATCTTCAGGTAATCGATACACTGAACGAAGATGGCACGATGAGCGAAGCCGCTCAACTTTATGTAGGAGAAGACCGGTTTATAGTCCGAAAGAAGATAATTACTGACCTTGAAGCTGCGGGGCATTTAGTGAAGACAGAAGATTACGTCAATCAGGTCGGCCATTCTGAGCGGACAGATTCGGTAATCGAACCCAGGCTTTCAATGCAGTGGTGGTGTAGGATGAAGGAACTTGCTGAACCGGCACTACATTCAGTATTGGGTGATGAGGTGGCATTCTTTCCATCAAAGTATAAGAACCTATACCGCCACTGGATGGAAAATATTAAAGACTGGTGTATCAGCCGGCAGTTGTGGTGGGGACAACGGATACCAGCCTGGTATGATCAGGAACATCGAATGTATGTTGCGCGTACAGAAGAAGAGGCCTACGCACTTTACAACGCTGAAACCGGTGAAAACGCGCAGCCCAGTTCCGGCAGGCTTCGTCAGGATGAAGACGTGCTGGATACATGGTTCTCGTCCTGGCTCTGGCCTATGCAGGTATTCGGCTGGAACAAGGACCCTGAAAATGCCGACCTAAGATACTATTATCCAACATCCACACTTGTAACAGCACCAGAGATCATCTTCTTTTGGGTGGCGAGAATGGTGATGGCGGGTCATGAGTTTATGGGTGAAAAACCATTCAGTAAGGTATACTTTACCGGGATTGTTCGAGATAAGCAGGGTAAGAAGATGAGCAAGCAATTCGGAAACTCCCCGGATTTGCTCAAGCTGATTGACGATTTTGGTTCAGATGCTGTCCGTTTTAGTGTGATGATCTCTTCTCCGGCGGGTAATGATCTTCTTTACGATGAATCCTCTCTGGAGCAGGGGCGTTTCTTTAGCAATAAGATGTGGAATGCTATGAAGCTCCTGAAAGGATGGGAAGAAAGGACCGCGGACGCAGGCCCGGACGAGGGAGCAAAGTTTGCCATGCAATGGATGGAAAACAGACTTTCTGAGGTTTCTACGTCGCTGGAGGGAACGTTTGCTGAATTTCGTCTAAGTGAGGCGCTCAAAACTATATATTCATTGATATGGAATGATTTCTGTTCCTGGTATCTTGAATGGATCAAACCGGCATTGGATCAAAAGATCAGCAAGGAAGTTTATGATCGCTCTATCAGCATATTTGAAGATCTTCTGCAATTGTTGCACCCATTTATGCCGTTCATTACTGAAGAGATCTATCATCAGTTGGCAGTTCGATCAGAAGGAGATGATTTGATCATTCGTCAATTACCAAACAGAAAGCCTGCAGATGTTACGATTTTGAAGGATGGTGCGTTACTACAGGAGCTTATAACAGCGATCCGCGATTCAAGAAACAAAAATCAGTTGAAACCGAAGGACACCATTACCCTTTGGATCGACAGTGTTAATCAGCAGTTTTATGAGCAACGTTCTGAGATACTGAAGCGTCAGGTTAATGCTACTTCAATAGAATTTACATCTGAGGCCCGTCCTGGAGCAATAGCATTGGTGGTTCAAACAGATCGCCTGTTCCTTGAAGCTGAGACTGCGACAATAGATAAAGACAAGCAGAAGGCTGAACTGGTGAAAGAGCTGGAGTATCTTCGTGGGTTTCTGGTTTCGGTCGATAAAAAACTTTCTAATGAGCGATTTGTACAGAATGCCAAACCTGAAGTGGTGGAGAATGAGAAGAGAAAACAGGCGGATGCTGCTGCGAGGATAAAAACCCTTGAAGAAAGCTTGAGTTTGATGTAATTTTATAGGAATGAAGCAGCTGAAAATCCTTTCATTTTTGTGTCTTCCGTTTCTGCTCAGTTTTATCACTCCGGATAGGAAGCAAAAGACTGGAGAAGAATCTCCGGTTCAGGATACGATTCGGACGATCAGGGCGTTTCTGGGACATTCCGACCGCGATGGAGGTCAAATCACTAAACCGGTGTTTGATTCCTTGTTGAAACAGGGATTGACAGCGCGGGACTCCTTCGGCGGGGCTTATCCGGTTGACGGATTTACCTTCAGTTATGCGGAGCGGAATCTGTATGAGGATTCCCTTGGGAAACTCGTATTGATGACGGACTTCTACACTGAATATTGTCCGGGGGATAGGGTAAGTCCGGCGATTGCTAATAATTTGTATGACAGGACGAAAGCCGGTGACACTGCTTATTTTGATAATGTAAAGGTTAAATTACGTGACGGTGGGCAGATGATCACCAAACCCCTCAAATTTATATTGGTCAAATAGAATTAAAAAGACGCCGGCAGGCGTCTTTTTAGTTCTAGTGAAGCAGTAGTAAGTTCACGCTTCGCTGAAGGATATTAAAGGCGATTTCCGCCATCAGGTTTTCTTTATCGAGAGTGGGATTTACCTCAGTAATCTCAAAACAACAGATTTTGTGGTTTTGCATAAATGTCGCGACCAAATCTTCAGCCTCCCTCTCTTTTAGTCCGTTACTAACAGGTGTACCTGTTCCCCTGGAAATTGAGCTGTCGAGGGAATCGACATCGAAGGAGATGTAAATTTCATCGCAATTAGCGAGGTGCATCAGGGTTTGACGAACAACATTTTCAACGCCTTTCCTGCGAACCTCCTGGACTGGAATGACTTTGATGTTATTTTTCTTGATGATGTCCTCTTCTTCCTTTTCGTAATCTCTGAGGGCGATGAAAACAAGATCTTCCGGCCGGATCTTTGGAGATATTTTTCCGATGTTCTTGAGTTCTTTCCAGAGCTCCACGGTTTTGGGGTCGGGGTTGTGTACCTTATTGGCGGTATTATCTTCTGCCAGCGCTGTTGCAAGAGGCATTCCATGCATATTGCCCGAGGGGGTAGTGTATGGTGAGTGCAAATCAGCATGTGCATCGATCCATACTACGCCCAGTCTGCTTTTGGGGCGAGCCATCCTGATGCCGGCTATAGTACCGCCGGAGGTACTATGATCGCCTGAGAGGACGATGGGGAAAAGGCCGGATTTCAGTGTTTCTGAAACGGAAGTGGCAACCCGGTTATACATGGTAAGGACACCATGAATCCTTTTTGCATATGGTGAATGAATAGGTTCGTACAATAATCTGTTTTCTGTCTCGACCTGTTCTATCGGGAAGTTGACAAAAAAACTACTCATAAAATCCAGAGCAGCTATTTGAATAGCATCTATTCCCAAACTAGCCCCCCTTGTCCCAGCGCCTATTTCAGATTTAACTTCAATGACTTTGATATTACGCATAAGCTTGCCAAAGTTACCAGAATCTGCCTCATTCGCCAACCTGCGTCAGATTCAGGGTGGTTTATACATTCGATCCGAAATCTATTCAAAATTAAAGTGACCAGGATTAGATGAACTTTAGCTACTCAGAAGGGATAACCAACCGCGATATTTAGTATGATATTGTCTTTTCTCCAGTCCGCTGACCAGGGGCGGATTTGACCTACGCGCCAGCCGGCTCCGGATTCATACGGGACTTTGACGGGGAATGCCGCATCGAATCGAAGTACAATAAAACTTGCAATATCAAGACGGGCCCCTAAACCGCTGGCTATTGCAATATCATGGCCAAACTTATCGAAGCGGAATTCACCACCCGGATAGTTGGCTGAAGGGCTGGACAACCAGATATTGCCTGCATCAGTGAAAACTGCTCCTTTGAGCTGAATGCTACCAGCAAAGAACTGAGCCACATCAAAACGAAACTCGCCATTCCATTCTAATTTTATATCACCGGTACGGTCTATAAAAGTTTCACTCCGTTCCGTTTCTGGTGAAAAATAGCTGCCTGGTCCGAGGGAACGGATGCGCCAGCCCCGAATGCTGTAAGCACCACCTACGAAATATTGCTTCAGATAAGGCAGAGTGGGTGACTGTCCATAGGGTATCCCCACGCCACCATAAAACCTGAGAGCCACCTGGGTTTTATGATAGTTGATATACCGCCGGAGGTCGAAGTCGAATTTTACATATTGTGCATATTGAAGATCATGCAAACCACCAAGAGCTGAGATTAACGCACCCGCTTCCTCGAGATTAAACTTAGCAAAGGAGTAGCTCTTCCCGCGTCGCTCGAATTGATTGTCGTAAGTGAAACCGATTTGTTCGCCTTCGATAAATGTTTCCCGGTAGCTGTTCTTCAGGAAATCATTCAGTTCCAGCCTCCTGTTGAAAGAGTCTGAGGTATTTGGAAGCCGAATAATGTTGATGAAAGCAGGACTGAGTTCCCAGTTTTTTGTGCTTGTCTCTCTCCAGTTATATTTGAAATTGGCATGAGTGTTGGTCAGGGTGAAGAAATTGATCCGTTCAATCTGACTACTACCAAGACTAATAAGAGTTCTTGGAGCATTTTTCTTAGTGAACCTCAAACCGCCGGGAAACAGAAACTTTGGAAGGTCCAGGGATGCAGTGAAGGAATAAGTTTTAGTCAACAGGCTAAAACGTTCGAACAAATTATTACCCTGGTCACTATCGTATATCGTTTCGATACCACCGCTGACGGAGGTGGTGAGTACATTAGCACCTTTACCTAGATTTCTGTTTCTGAAGGTGAGCGTCGGGGTGGATCCGAGGTCGTACGTTGTACCTGTTGAAAGTTCAAAATTTGCAGTAAAGTCATATTTCTTTGCCGGACTAAGAACAATATAGGCGTTTAGCCAACCTTCATCCGGGTTGTCGTTGATCGATGTGTCTTCTACCAGAACAATTCTGATCGTCTGGAAGACGCCCAGTGAATTCAGCCGGTTGATCGTTGCGTCATAGTCCGATTGACGGTAATATTTTCCGGGTTCCAGAAAGAGCCTTTTAGCGACAACCTGTTCCCTGATATAATAATCATGATAGCGGAATCGTACACCATTTACCATACGTTCCGTCATATTAGAATCCCTGACATCTTCCCGGCTGATAAAATCTGGAAACACAGCCATCCTGTTGATACGATACCTTCTATATGATTCGGGTTTATCAGCGCGTATGGAGATCCTGATATCGAGCGTAGGGTTGGCTTCGTTCTGCCCGCGGCTGATCAACCTGAAAGCTTCATCAAGGGGATTGAGACCCACACGAAGCCGGGCATTGTCAAATGTGTCAAGATTGAAGTCGACGATATTTTCCTGTGAAAAACGAAAATAACCCTGTTCACGAAGCAGAGTCGTTATACGGGAGCGTTCTTGTTCCAGTAAACTCATCGAAAAGTCGACCCCTGGCTTCAGCACACTTTCTGACATCGAGTTCCTTACGATTCCGTAAATGGTGCTATCGTCTACGTCAAGGATTGTCTGGTTTATCAGATAGCGGATGCCCGTCTGAACCTCGTAAGTTACGTAAGCTTTCTTATCGTCATAGATAACGGTGTCGTTGACTATTGGGTAGAAATAACCCTGATTGAAAAGATAGCTGCGCATATTGTCGGCAGACCGGCGCATGAGCAGGCTATCAAACACAACTGGTTTCTCAACTATTCGGGACTCTATCTGAAAATTGGTGGAATCCTTTTGATACCGGTCATAACGCAAATTATATAGCCAGACTTTGTAAGGAATAATGCCTAACAACCGGGTGTTGGGCTTTTGAATAATAAGACGCTCAAGATTTTCACGGAGTTCTCCTCTTCGGGTTAGTGCCCTGTCGGATTGTATTTTCAGGCTGTTTTTTCTTAGAAGATATTCTCCTTCATTAAGATGTTTGGTGGGACTGCAGCTTGACAGAAAGGCTCCCCACAGAATCACAAAAGCTAGCAGTAATCTGGTGTGAGAAAAGCATCTTCCGGTCATGTGTCTGATTGGACAATTAATATAGTTTTGTACCCGATGTTATCCAGAGCACAAATTAAATACATTCGGTCGTTAACCCAGCAAAAATACCGCAAAGAGCACTCTGCCTTCCTGGCAGAAGGTACTAAGCTTGCAGAGGAATGGCTGAGGAGTTCTGTAGAGATAAAAATGATCATCGGTTTGGAGGAATGGATGGAAAAGCATCAGGCGCTTGTTTCTACACATACTGAGGCAGAGGTCATAATAGTAAATGACGAGAGATTGAGAGCTATCTCTAACCTTCAGACGCCAAATAAAGTATTGCTTGTTGTTTCCGTGCCTGCACAAACGAAGCAGCCGTCCTATGACCGCTGGACGCTGGCTCTTGATACAATACAAGACCCTGGCAATCTGGGGACATTGATCAGGATAGCGGATTGGTTTGGAATTTCACAGATAGTCTGTTCTCCGGGATGTGCAGATATCTATAATCCGAAGGTGGTTCAGTCTGCGATGGGAGGACATTTGCGAATAGACTTCTTCACTTCAGAGCTTGATATTTGGTTGAGTCAGGTAAAGATACCTGTAGTTGCGGCTACTCTGGAGGGGGTCAACCTTTATCAGTGCGAGCCCCTTCAGGAAGCAGTACTCCTGATAGGTAACGAATCCCGGGGATTGGAATCCGGGCTTGTTGGTCAGGCTTCCATGGTGGTAACCATCCCAGGCAGGGGTGGCGCTGAATCGCTCAATGCAGCTGTTTCAGCGGGTATTATCTGCTCGCATCTGATTCCGCACTGAGCGCGTGAAAACTGGCATAACACTTGGGGTGAGATAAAAAAAATGCGTATGCTAAAGCCAATACTCACAATTATTTTCCTACTGGTTTGCTGGGGCACAGCCAAAGCACAGAGAGGATCCCTGGAAGTACGACTTGCAGATGAAGCGCCCATAATGATAGAACTCAACCGTAAGGTATTCCGTGAAAAAAGCCATTTTATTATTGTGAGTAATATTCCCGCCGGGAGGCACAGGTTGAGAGTATTTAAGCCAAATAGAAGAGGCCGGATCGTTGTCTTTGATGGATACGTTCGTATTCGTCCGGACGAGGTCCGTCTGTTAGAAATAGACGATCGCAGAGGGCGGTTAAGCATGCGTTCGCGGTCCGGAGAAGATCAGAGCACCTCCGAAGCACCAGGGCGAAATTTACAGGACAGAAATTCTTCAAAGGTGAATAAGGAGCGACTGATGACAGGAGGATCGATCCTCGCCAGCGCTGAATTCGACAGCCTTAGGAAGACAACTACTGAAATGGTAGCAGACTCAAGGAAACTTGAGCTTTTGAAAAAAGAGTTGAGCGCCAGCATCATCTATACCAGACAGCTCAGAGAAATGCTTGGCTGGCTAAGTTTTAATAGTACGCGTTTGGAATTGACGAAGTGGGCAGAGCAGCGGATCATTGACAGGGAACTGCTTTCAGATCTGGCCGACGCATTTAATACAGAAGAAGCCAGGGAGGAATTCAGAATTTTTGAAGAGTCTACCAGACCTTAGTGTTGTACGGTATGAGGTGAAAATACCAGACTTGAGTCGATTCTGACCAGAGCATACATCTGGTTACTAAATACAATGGGGTAGCTAAGAAGAAGCGGGCTATTGGAATCTTTAGTCTGAATCAAAGCATGAGTAGCACCAAGTTCTCTCAAGGGCTTCAGGTGCTGGTTAGGGTGTGGACTAATAAAGAAACTATCGACCAGCGACTTTCTTTTTGCACCATCCCTGATCCAAATAGACGGTTGAAGTGGAATTAAACCTTTCGTCAGGAGGGTAGGGATTAAGAACGCGAGTTCGGTATCGTTAGTAATTACTACATCATCATCAGGATTCAGGTATTTACTTAGCTGTTTGATTTGATCGATCCTGGTTTCTTCTTTCAATGCCAGATACCAGGCTGCCTGGACCGACCAGTAGAGTTGCAGTCCAACCACAGCCAGAATCATCACTATTCCGGTTAATCCCAGGAATGAGACACTTCGGCGATAGTTCACCGTTCTGATCCACTGCCATTTCAGGAAAGCGACAACTGCTGCCTGCACACAGAAGTAGATCAATGCAATACTTCTTCCAAAGGAATACTGTCCAGTAATCCATCCCAAAAGATAGATACAGCATAGCAACAGGAAGAAAGATTTCAGGAATATGTATTGCTTCCCCGGAAGCAGAAAGAGTAAAATGGCGCCTGTAAACAGCGGAAGCAGACGCAGAAACAGGTTATCGCTGTACATATCCAGATTGGCCTCATGGAAATTTCCGCCACCCGAGCGAAAAAATTCCAGTACAGGAAAGTGAGGGTAGAGAAGTATGAAAAGTCCGCTGGCAAAAAGAGGAAGTACCCAGGTATAGATAAGATTTCTATCGAGATACCTCTTTCTATAAATTTCAGCCAAAAACCAGGCGGCAAGTCCAACATTGTAAAAAATAAAGCTCAGTGGGTGGGTAAGGAACATAAACCACAGTATGCCAGACTGGACGACTGCAACAAAAGCTATAAAAAGTTTCTTTTTTTTCACCCCCCATTCCTGAAGAGTAAGTCCGGAAAGGATCAGAATCATGCAGAAGGTGGAGGGGTACGGTAGGATAAAGTTCAGATTTCCCAGGGCGAAGAACCCGCTGTAGCTCCAAGGATTATAGCCCCAATAGAGAAGAAGAGAAAGGAACAGCAGAAGCGGTGCCAGCCATCCCTTTAGCTTTAGAACAATCCGGCCAAAGTAATACAGCGCAACGAACAGAAATACCAGGTTGGCTACTCCGACAACAACCATCAGATTCAGCACATCAGCTCCGCTAATAGCCAGAACCTTACCCAGGATCCAATGATATGGAGTCATATAAAGATCAGGTTGAGAACCATTGATCCAGGGATTGTCGTACGGAGGAGCCTTAGAAAACTCGATAATTGGTGGAACGTGGGTCCAGAAATCTCCAATCCAGACATGCTTCTGCATCAGGTAGCATTCAAAAACCACCAGTGCCAGCAGAGATGCCAGCGCCAATCCTTTCAGGAGTGGCGCATTACCAATCTTCAGCAACAGCCTTTTACGATGAGCGGAGATGTGCATGAAATGCGGTTAGGGCAAATCTAGGCAATGGATGATCTGCACCTGTAAATAACGTCCTCAATTACATGTTGTTAACGAAAGAGACCTTACTCCAGGAGCCTGATGCCTGTTTGGGTAATCTCAATTAAGCGCTCTTTATATAACGCGCCAATCGTCATTTTGAAGGTTTTTTTGCTGGTTCCGAAGAATTCTTTGATCTTTTCAGGGTCGGATTTATCGTTATATGGCAGGTATCCGCTATTATCCTGAAGAAGTTCTAAAATACGCTCCCTTTCAGTCCCGACCTTTTTATAGCCGGGTTCACCGAGCGCGAGATCGATCTTATTTTCGGGTCTAATCGTCTTTATATACCCTCTACATTTTTCACCATAGTCCAGATCGCGGAATACATCTGAGAAATGCAGGACCCCTGTATGCCGTCCATTGATGATCATTTTGTAGCCGATATCTGTCTTTTGCCATACGATCAGATCGACAGCCTCCTTTTCTGCAACAGAAAGCGTTTCATTTGACAGAAAGTGATCAAGCTTTTCCGAAGCGGTAACCATTTTAGTTCGTTCATCGATGTAGAGCCGGACGAGATATGAATTACCAGGATGAATCCGGCTCACTTGCTGACTGAGAGGCAGGAAGACATCTTTCATAATCCCCCAGTCGAGAAAGGCCCCGTGTTTATTCTTATCAACTACCTTCATAAGAGCGATTTCCCCTGTTAGTGCTTTGGGTTCCTGAGTAGTCGCAATAAGCCGTTGTTCATTATCATGATAGACGAAGACCTTAAGCACATCGCCTTCGTTAGCATTCTGTGGAACGAATCGTTTAGGTAGCAGAATCTCGGTTCCTTCTGCATCAAGGTATAACCCGAAATCAACTTTTTTTACAACCTCCAGGTTATAATAATGACCGGCTTCAATCATAGCCTGTAAAGGTAGGATGAAAGCACTTGAGTTGGAGCATAAGGTCTTAGGGCCTCAAATACCATATTGAACGAGCAACGTTGAACTCAATGTCGATGATGAAACGTCTTTTTTACTTTGTCATTCCACTATTGAAAAACCCACGGTACGTCTGTCAACACAGAAGAAGGTGAAGCTTATATTTGTCCTATGTTCATCGAACCGCACCGATCAGGGGCCAGGAAAGGCTGGATGGAAGTTGTTTGTGGCTGTATGTTTTCAGGTAAAACAGAAGAGCTGATCCGAAGATTGCGGCGTGCGCAGATCGCACACCAGAAGGTAGAAATATTCAAACCTGCTATGGAAAAGCGATACGATGAATCTGATATCGTTTCACATGATTCGTCCAGAATCCGTTCTACGCCAGTTGAGACTTCGCAGCAAATCCTCTTGATGGCAACGGAAGTTGATGTTGTTGGAATCGATGAAGCTCAATTTTTCGATGAAAACCTCCCTGGGGTACTTGACCAGCTGGCGGCCGGGGGGACCCGGGTGATCGTGGCGGGACTTGATATGGATTTTACAGGCAAACCCTTTGGTCCTATGCCAGCATTACTTTCAAAGGCAGAATTCATTACAAAGCTTCATGCAATATGTGTGGTTTGTGGTGATACGGCAAATTTTTCCTACAGGCGAATGAGAATCGATGATCAGGTGCTTCTGGGGGAAAAGGATGTGTACGAGCCCCGGTGCCGCACCTGTTTCAGCCGTTAAAGTTTAGTTGGCGCTGTTCTAATATGATTTATTTTTGCCGCTATGCGTCGTTTGTTGATTGTCGCTCTGTCATTTCTATCGTTACAGCTTCATGCTCAGGATACCGTCTGGACTTTACAGGAAACCGTCAGGTATGCCCTCGATAACAACCTTACTATTCAGCAGAATGAGTTGAACGAACGGGTGGCTGCGCTCACTTTACAGCAAAGCAGGCTATCTCAGATTCCGAGTATTAATATCGGTGGTGGTTATGGAAGGAGCTTTGGGCGATCTGTAGATCCCACCACCAACCAGTTTGTCAGGGGCAGTTACGATTTCATTAGTGTGAGTGGAAGTGCTGATGTATTACTTTTTGGCTGGTTTCAGCGCAGGAACACCATAGCTTCTAATAGATTCAGTCTCGAAGCAGCGAAGGCAGAATTGGATCAGTTGAAAGACGATATTGCGCTCAATGTGGCTACTGGATACCTAAGGGCGCTTCTGGCAAAGGAACAGATTCGGGTAAGCGAAAAGCAGGTTGAGCTATCCGAAGCTCAGCTCAGTCAAACAAAAGCATTTGTGGCTGCGGGCCGGCTTCCTGAACTTAACGCTGCTCAACTTGAGTCTCAGCTTGCTACCGACAGCGCAAATCTGATCAGTTCCATATCGAACTATAACAGTGCTATCATTGATCTTCGGGCGTTGTTGAATCTTGATTTTACAGTACCGTTCGGGATAGAGGCTCCTGAGGTAGACGTTGCTGATCAGCTAAATCTGTTGTCGTTGACACCTGAAATGGTTTATCAGGAGGCGGCCCGTCATTTCGGAAGAATCAGGGGGAATGAATTGCGTATTGAGGCCGCTAACAAGCGAGTTGCTGCTGCGCGAGGTGCGCTTTATCCGCAGTTCAGTCTTTCGGCTCAGTTTGGAACCAACTGGGCTACTACTTTCACTGAAATCACCGGAGTGACACCTACGGGGGTTGAGCAGGCACCCGCATATGCTTTTGACTCTGTCACGAATACGATTTACAATATCTACCAACCCACTTTTTCCTATACGACACGAAGAATCCCTTTGAATACCCAGCTTGATAATAACTTTCGTCAAACAGTATCCCTTGGTGTCAATATTCCTGTGTTCAATGGATTTCAGGCTCAGACAAACCTGCGTCAGGCAAGGATAGACAGAATCGCGAATGAATTGAACCTGCAAATGGCTGCACTGACCCTTAAGCAGGATGTTTACAAAGCCTATAACGAAGCTTTGAATGCTATTCAAAAGTATCGTGCTGCAGAAAGATCCGTATTTGCAGCCAGAAGAGCCTATGAATTTGCCGAAAGAAGGTATTCACTTGGTCTCACCAATACAGTAGAGTACCTTACTACGCAAAACAATCAATTCGTCACAGAATCCAACCTGCTTAGTTCTAAATACGACCTCATATTCAAGTTGAAGGTAATCGATTACTATTTGGGCAAGGAGATAAAGCTCTAAAGATGTCAGAATTCAAACAAGTACTGCTGGAGGCAACTATTGAGGCCGGGAAGATCATTCAGGAGCGTTTTCAGGGAAGCTTCCGCATTGATAGTAAAGAAGGAATCAATAATCTTGTGACAGAGGTGGACACACTTGCTGAAACCCGGATCATTGAAGTGATCAAATCTTATTTTCCAGAACATTCCATCATCAGTGAGGAAGTTGGCGAGCTTACCCAGGATTCCGAATACAAATGGGTTATAGATCCGATAGACGGGACGGTTAACTTTGCCCATGGGATACCCATTTGCTGCTCCAGTATTGCCCTCACCCTGAATGGGCAGCCTATCGTCGGATCCGTTTATAATCCGATGATGAATGAGCTTTTTGTCGCGGAGAAAGGAAAGGGAGCAACATTGAACGGCACCCCTATTTCTGTTTCAAAGAAGGCCACTTTTGAGACAGCCTGTCTGGTAACCGGGTTTCCATACAAATGGCCTGATACAAAGGAACATCCTATAAAAGTTTTCGAGCGATTTGTTCTTCAGGGGTTACCCGTGCGAAGACTAGGTTCGGCAGCGATTGATCTGGCCTGGGTAGCCTGCGGTCGTTTTGATGGATTCTGGGAGTATAATCTTTCGCCATGGGATATTGCGGCCGGTTATCTTCTGGTGGAAGAAGCAGGTGGCAAAATCACTAATTTCAAGGGAGCCCCATCAACTTTGATCGATCGTCAGACCCTGGCTACCAACGGGTTGATACACGATCAGATGCTCTTTCAGATAAACAATCAGTAATGAGTGAACAACGAACAGAAATCAGTAGCCTCGGAGAATTTGGACTGATAGATCATCTTACGAGAGATAACGAAATATTACAAGCAGGTACGCTGCTGAGTGTAGGTGACGATGCTGCCGTGATCGACCATTTTGGTAAGCAGACAGTAATTACAACAGACCTTTTGCTGGAGGGTGTTCATTTCGACCTGATGTATACGCCCCTGAAGCATTTAGGATATAAGGCCGTTGCAGTGAATCTGTCTGATATCTACGCGATGTTTGCAACGCCTACACATATCACAGTAAGCATTGGAATATCAAACAAATTTTCAGTTGAAGCGCTAGACGAGTTCTATGCTGGTGTTTATGCTGCCTGTGAGAAATTTAATGTTGACCTGGTGGGGGGTGATACCAGCACTTCTGTGCGCGGGTTTGTAATAAGTATCACGGCGCTCGGGGAAGTTGTTCCTGAGCAGTATGTAACACGGGCAGGGGCAAAAAAGAACGACCTGATCTGTGTATCGGGTACCCTTGGTGCAGCTTACACAGGACTGCAGCTTTTGGAAAGAGAGAAAAAGATATTTCTGGAACATCCTTCCGTACAGCCGGACCTCCAGCAAAAACAATATATAGTTGGCAGATTTTTGAAACCTGAGCCCCGGGAAGATATCGTGAACTGGTTGAAAGAACAGGAAATCATTCCGACGAGCATGATAGACGTAAGTGATGGGCTGAGTTCTGAGCTTCTGCACATTTGCAAGCACAGTCAGACAGGTTGTTTGATTCACGAAGAGAAGTTGCCGATTCATGATGAGACCCGGGAGATGGCATTTGAATTCAAGCTGGATCCGACGATGTGTGCTCTAAACGGAGGTGAGGACTATGAGTTGTTATTTACAGTTGCACCTCAGGAGTATGAAAAAATCGTTTTGAGTGAACAGATCAGTGTGATAGGTTACGTAACAGATATAGAGGAAGGAGCAAATTTACAGACGCGAAATGGCAACAGACATGGACTAAAAGCTCAGGGCTGGAATGCGTTTAAGGCGTAAAAATTCTCGTTTTCTTTGCTTACTTAAGAATTTTTGTATTTTAGGCTAAAATATTTCATACTCGATGAAGCTCTGGAGGCACACACTTATTACCGCACTCACATTTTTTGGAATTACCGGACTTGTTTTTTATACATCATGCGAAAAGGATAGTTGCGAGGATCTACGCTGTTATAATGGCGGTGCTTGTGTTGAAGGATTTTGCAGATGTGCTGAAGGATGGGAGGGAACTGAATGTAAAGAAGCTGTAGGTGACAAATTTGTTGGTTATTTCATAGGCCATAATTCCTGCAGCGGGCTACAGCCCCTGGAGGATACGGTTGAAATCTGGATGGTTCAGGAACCTTCGGTCGTGAAGTTTGTTCAGCATAGCCGGATTACGGATACCCTGGAGGTTACTGCTGTTGGAAAGAGCCTTAGTATTCCGGTCAGGGAAGAAGGTAACTCCCGTACAACAGTCAGGGTAGAGAAGAATGAAGGACGCCTTGAAGTATTCTACGAGCACATCTTTGATGTCAACAATCCTGAAAATAGAAGAACCTGCAAGTTTGTAGGTGACGACTAGGTAAATACATTGAAGAAGGTAAAGGTCCTGGAAGGGACCTTTTTTTTTGAGCGGTACTGAGCGGATGATACAGTAAAAAAGCCGTCCCTTACGGAGCGGCTTCAGTGATTTGAATTCAATAAGATAATTAACCCAGGTAGACCTTCAGGGCATTGCTATAACGCGCTTTCTGCAGACGTTTGATAGCTCTTTCTTTAATCTGGCGGATGCGCTCTTTGGTAAGATCATACTTCTCACCAATTTCTTCGATTGTCGGACCATCATCACCTTCGAGTCCGAAGTATGCGGCTAATATTTCCGCTTCCCGGACACTCAATGATTTAAGAATCCTGCGGATTTCATTACGCAGAGAATCCTTCATTACATCGTCGTCGGTGTCAGCCGCACCTTCCAAAAGGTCGCCCATGGCCACATCTTCTGCTTCATGCACGGGAGCATCCAGAGACGTGTGGCGGGTGTTGCTGGTGAAGATGTTGGTGATTTCGGTTTCGCTCATTTCAAGAATTTCTGCCAATTCTTCAGTTGAAGGTTCACGTTCGTGTTCCTGCTCAAATGCGATGTACGCTTTATTGGCCTTATTATAAGTACCGATCTTGTTTTGGGGCAGACGAACGAGGCGTCCCTGTTCAGCCAGAGCCTGGAGGATCGATTGACGAATCCACCAAACAGCGTAAGAAATGAATTTGAAACCTTTGGTCTCATCGAATCTTTGCGCAGCCTTGATCAATCCCAAATTACCCTCATTGATCAGATCACTGAGCGAAAGACCCTGGTGTTGGTACTGCTTGGCAACAGATACTACGAAACGAAGGTTAGACTTCACCAGTTTCTCAAGCGCCCGCTGATCATTCATACGGATCCGCTGGGCAAGAGTGGTTTCTTCCTCCGGAGTGATCATAGAGATCTTGGAAATTTCCTGAAGATATTTCTCTACCGCCTGCGAGTCCCTGTTAGTAATCTGGGTGGCAATTTTAAGCTGCCTCATAGAATATATCGATTTGTTTTAAAATAACTATTTCGTGATACTGTACCATTAGTTGCCATAACTTCAGATGGACAGTTCCTGCTATCTGCCGCAAAAAACGTTCCCAAAACACCAGATAATTGCGTACTTTCCTGCATCAAACAGGGATAGAACGTAAAATGCACTCCAGTTAGTATTTCCAAAGACAATGGATTTATTCGATAGTGTTATAGACGAGAGGGGTCGTGATCAATTCTGACAGTACAGCCGGCAAAAATAATAAGGGATTGTCAAAAATGCTACCTTTGCCCGCGTCTTTAGCCAACCTTTAACACTTTATGCAAAAAGATTTATACCAACATCCGGACTATTATCTTGTAGATGAGCTTATTACCGATGAGCATAAGCTCATAAGAGATTCTGTAAGATCTTACGTTAAAAAGGAAATTTCTCCGATTATTGAGGATTACGCTCAGAAAGCACAGTTTCCGTCACAGATCATAAAAGGTCTTGGGGAGCTGGGATGCTTTGGTCCTTTTGTTCCTCAGGAGTATGGAGGTGCGGGTCTCGACTATACCTCGTACGGACTTATGATGCAGGAGTTAGAGCGTGGAGATTCAGGTGTTCGTTCGACAGCGAGCGTACAGGGATCACTCGTAATGTTCCCCATCTATAAGTTCGGTAGTGAAGAACAGAAGAGGAAGTACCTTCCCAAACTTGCAACCGGCGAGTGGATGGGTTGTTTTGGTCTGACTGAACCGAACCATGGGTCTAATCCGGCTGGGATGGAGACACGTTTCACGGATGCTGGTGACCATGTTGTTCTGAACGGTGCCAAAATGTGGATTTCCAATGCTCCGTTTGCGCAGATTGCCGTTGTCTGGGCAAAGGATGAAAATGGGGAAATTCATGGACTGATTGTAGAGAGGGGCATGGAGGGTTTTTCAACCCCTGAGACCCACGGCAAATGGTCGCTTCGGGCCTCGGCTACCGGTGAGTTGGTATTTGACAATGTGAAAGTCCCCAAAGAGAATATATTACCGGGAGTGAAGGGTTTAAAAGGTCCCTTAAGTTGTTTATCCAGTGCTCGATATGGTATTGCCTGGGGGGCGTTGGGTTGTGCGATGGACTGTTATGATACTGCACTTCGGTATGCTAAACAGCGTGTGCAGTTCGATCGTCCCATTGCGGGATTCCAGTTACAGCAGAAGAAGCTGGCGGAGATGGTTACAGAAATTACCAAAGGGCAGCTGCTCGTATGGCGTCTGGGTCAGCTTCGTGATGAAGACAGGGCTACGCCTGCTCAGATTTCAATGGCGAAGAGAAACAGTTGTGAGATCGCGCTCAACATTGCCCGCGAAGCCCGGCAGATCCTGGGTGGCATGGGGATTACAGGGGAATTCTCCATCATGCGCCATATGATGAACCTCGAATCGGTTATTACCTATGAGGGTACGCATGATGTTCACCTGCTGATCACAGGAATGGATATTACAGGAATTAACGCTTTTAAATAGCGAGGATAGAAATGAAGAAAAGGTGCGACACGATCGCACCTTTTTTTATGCCTAAACTATTTGTGTTAACCCTTGACCTTGTCGGATTTTCTTTTGCTCAGCCAGGCTTCCATCCTTTCTTTTTCATTGATAGCAACTGAAACGTCGATTCGGAAAATATCAAACTTGTCTCGTCTCAGAATATATTGATAGTCGCAGGAATAGATGGGATTGCGTTCCGAATCGTAGTAACGCCAGACCACTCTGGTTAGGACTGTTTTGTCGGTCCAGAACTGTTTGCTGTAGACTTCAGGTTCTGAATAAGCGATTCCAAACTGTTTGTAGAAAGTAGTTCCCTGGACGAATAGACCTTCTAATTTGCTGATATCTGTAAAAACCGTACAGGTGTCATCTGAAAGGAAAGTGCAGGGCATGCTGTAATGATGAGCCATAGATTTAGTATCAAACTTCTCCAGTGCGGAAGCGTAGGACTCAAAAAACTCATTCACTTGCTGGTGTAAACTCGGGCTCATCTTGTCTTCAATTTTTCCGCTACAAAATTAAAGAACTGGACTCCACCGAACTATTTTGGCGAACGATTTCACTAAATACTCTGTCCTGATTATTTTTGGCCTCAAATCCCGAATCGGTTGAAGACGCTGCTGGATCAAAATCAACTCAATATTACGCTACAACGGCTGGCGCATCAACTAGTAGAAAACCATTTGGATTTCTCAGGTTCTGCTATTGTTGGCCTGCAGCCCAGAGGCGTCTGGTTTTCAGACAGAATTAGTTCACTGCTAAGGGACATCACCGGACAGTCGGTGACCTATGGGAAGCTCGACATTACTTTCTACAGAGATGATGTGCATACGGGATCTGGAATTCTTGTGCCATCACAAACAGAGATTCCGTTCTCTGTGGAGGATATGCGGGTAATTCTTATTGATGACGTGCTACATACCGGACGAACGATCAGGGCTGCGATGGATGCTCTTCTGGATTTCGGGCGTCCGAAGAATGTGGAGCTCATGGTTCTGATAGACAGGCATTACAGCCGCGAGCTGCCCATTCAGCCCGACTATGTGGGACAAACAGTGGATACTATTATAACCCAAAAAGTAAAGGTTAATTGGAGAGAAAATGACGAGAAGGATGAGGTAATTCTGCTCGACTGATTCTCCCATAAACAAAAACAGAAGAAATCAATGTCTTTATCGGTAAAACATCTGCTGGGTATCAAGGAACTGAACCAGCAGGATATTCAAACGATTTTTCAAACAGCCGATAATTTTAAACAGGTGTTGCAGCGACCCATCAAGAAAGTTCCAGCACTTCGCGACACAACAATTGCCAATATATTTTTTGAGAATTCTACCCGGACCCGTATTTCGTTTGAACTGGCGGAAAAGAGACTAAGCGCCGACACCATTAATTTTTCTGCCTCAGGGTCATCAGTTTCCAAGGGAGAAACCCTTATCGACACCGTCAATAATATCCTTGCTATGAAAGTGGATATGGTTGTGATGAGGCATTCGGCAAGTGGAGCGCCCTGGTTTCTGGCGAACCATATCAATGCCAGCATTATCAATGCAGGAGATGGAACGAACGAACATCCCACACAGGCTTTGCTTGATGCGTTTTCCATGCGCGAAAATCTGGGAGACCTAAAGGGAAAGAGAATCACTATTGTGGGAGATATCATGCATTCCCGCGTAGCTCTCAGCAATATCTTCTGTCTCACCAAATTGGGCGCGGAGGTAACCGTTTCCGGTCCGCCGACGCTCATTCCTAAACACATCGCTTCGTTAGGTGTCAGGGTCGAGTACAATGTCAAAAAAGCACTGGAAAGTTGTGATGTTGCGAACGTGCTGAGAATCCAATTGGAGAGACAACACAAGCCGTTATTCTCTACCCTGAGAGAGTATGCCCTTTACTACGGTATCAACAGGGATATGCTTGATAGCATTAAACGGGATATTCTCATCATGCACCCTGGTCCCATTAACAGGGGTGTCGAGCTCAACTCGGATGTGGCAGACAGTAAACAATCTATCATCCTGAACCAGGTTGAAAATGGAGTAGCCATCCGCATGGCTGTTATCTACCTGCTCTCCGGTAAATCGGAAGTGGTGGAGTAAGACACCACTAAAACTCCATGTTGTATCTTTACCGCCCATTTGGGAAATATTTATTTTAATTCAATAAAGCATGTCCACCTGGTTCAAAAGAATTAAGAAAGGGATCCAAACATCTACGCACGAGAAAAAGGAAGCGCCGGATGGACTGTGGCACAAATGTCCTGAGTGTAAGAAGACCTATACGGTTAAGGAGCTTGAAGATAATTATTATGTCTGCCTCAATTGTGGTTTTCATAACAGGATTAATGCCCGGGAATACTTCAGCATAATTTTCGATAATGGCGAACATGAGAAATTGTTCGAGAATATCGCTCCAGTCGACAAACTAGGTTTCGTTGATGTGAAACCATATGTCAAAAGGATCACTGAAGCGCAGGCGGGTACTGGTCTTTTGGATGCGATGACAGTAGGCGCAGGTACTGTGGATGGCCGGCCCCTGGTAATTGCCTGCATGAACTTCAACTTCATCGGCGGGTCTATGGGCAGTGTAGTAGGGGAGAAGATCGCGCGGGGAATTGATTATGCTATCGGGCACAAGATGCCGTTCATGATCATTTCCAAGTCGGGGGGAGCCCGTATGATGGAAAGTGCCTTTTCTCTGATGCAAATGGCAAAGACTTCTGCGAAACTTACACAGCTGGCAGAAGCTGGATTGCCTTATATCTCCTTTCTGACCGATCCGACTACCGGTGGTGTTACGGCTTCATACGCCATGCTGGGAGATATCAACATCGCTGAACCGAAGGCCCTGATTGGTTTTGCGGGACCGCGAGTGATCAAGGAGACGATCAAAAAAGATCTTCCGGCTGGCTTCCAGCGTTCGGAGTTCCTTCTGGAGCATGGATTTCTGGATTTTATTGTTGATCGTCGTCAGCTCCGTGATCAGTTGGTGAAAGTGATCGACTGGTTTGTCAAGCAACCCCAATAAAGCGTGCTATAAATTGGCTAATCAGCAGATATACATTAAGAACCGACCTGCCACTTTTGAATATGCGATCGATGATCGTATGACTGCCGGCATGGTGCTAACTGGTTCGGAGATCAAGTCAATCCGGAATGGTAAGGTAAGCTTTAATGATGCCTACTGTTTTTTCCATAAGGGAGAGCTTTGGGTGAAGAGCCTTCATATAGCGGAGTATGTGAATGCCGGATATGCAGGCCACGACCCTGTTCGGGAGCGTAAGCTCTTACTTAATAAGAAGGAGCTGCGAAAGTGGGAACAGCGGATAAAGGAAAAGGGACTTACCATAGTGCCTTTGGCTGTTTTTATCAATGAGAACGGCTATGCAAAAATGGAGATTGGCCTGGGAAGAGGGAAGAAGCTGCATGACAAACGGGAAACGATAAAAAACAGAGAAGCAGACAGGGAGATGAAAAGGTATTTGAAGTGAGTTTAGAATGATCGATCCTCTGTCGTAGCTGATCCAAACAGCTTATTAAATGAACAGGTCCGCTGGCATCGCCAGCGGACCTTGTTCATTTAAAGCTATTTAAGATGACGGCTTAACTTACCTCGTCGCGGAAAATAATGCCGTGATGTTGCAGTTCTGTTAGAACGGGTTTATAAACAGTTGACATGTTCGGAATATGAACCCCTTTTGGAGGCTGCACCTTATTATTAAGAATCATTCTCGTCAGCGCCGCCATAGGTAGGCCCACCGTTTTGGCCATGGCAGAATACTCTCTGTTTTCACCTTTAAGTACCATCGAACTTGTGAGCTTGATCTTCCGGCTGCGGTGCATATACTCTACTTCGTGCTGCATGACCACCATGTCCCGGTCATCTGGCTGCATGGCCCACTTCTTCAGGAGCAATTGCATCATTATTGCTGCAGAGTTATTAGCATTTGCCGGCAGGGGCTCATCGGAGAACAGGCCCAGCCAGTCGAGCATCTTCATCACCTTGTCTGTAGGGTGTAAACCTAGCTGGTTCGCTACATGGTTTTGGAGTGGTTGGTTATTATCGAAACGAGTTTTTGCAGCGATCCATTCAGCCATCGTCTGTGGTCCCTCAATTTGATCATGCTCATTGGTTAATCCTAACTGCAGAACCGCATTCCAGCCTTTGCAGAAGTCGGGGTGCCTTAATGTGGCTCTCAGAAAAGTTCTTACTTCAGGAACATCGTACAGATCCAGGTAGCGTAAGGAGTCGCGGTTGGGATAAAAGGCGAGCGATCCCAGGTCGTCTACTTTTATCTTCTTGTTACCGTCAAACATCTGATCATACGATACCTCGAGGTGTTTGCCTGCGGAAAGATACTTTGCTC
>JAEYQO010000076.1 GCA_023409975.1 Bacteroidota bacterium
TCTAAAACTTTCACTGAATTGACGCGAGCGACGTTCTGATTCAGTCATTCTGTAGTTGTGTTTCTTTGCCATATGTTACCGTTTTTTGTTATTCCAAAACGGTCAACTTATTTCAGGCATTGACAGGCCTTTGCTTTCGCCTGTTAAATACATAAAGAATATCTTTGCTGTATGACCCGCAGACTTGGTAAGATCAAAGAGTATTATTTCCGGCTGCTACCAGAGTTCAGTGAGTCCGACTGGAAGCGCTTCAGCGACTATCTGGTCATTCGCAGGTATCGCAGGGGCGATCTCCTGCTTCGTCCGGGTGAGGTCTGCAATCAGGTTTCCTTTCTGAATTACGGTCTCGGGCGCAGTTACTACCTGGTTGACGGCAAAGAATACATCTGCTGCTTCATCGACGAAGACTGTGCGTACTTTTCAGTCTACGAAAGCTTTCTGACAAGAACCCCAGCACAGATTTACATCGAAGCCATGGAGGATATGGAGGTGGTTAACCTGTCCTGGGAAGCGCTTCAGGAAGTCTATAAGTTCCTGGACTGTGCTGACCGGATGGGCAGATTGATCGCCGAGCAGCTATACATTAATATCACCCGCAGAAATGCATCCCTGCTGATGGACACACCCCAGGAGCGTTATCAGAAACTGCAGGAAGACCGGCCCGCATTGTTCCAGAAAGTGCCCCAGTATATGATCGCCTCCTACCTGGGCATCACAGCTGAAGCCCTCAGCCGGATCCGCAGCCGTTTGAGTCGCCGCACCCTGGTAGTCCATTGATCAGGATCAATATTTGACGATCCTATTACTGATTATTGATCAGGATCAACCAAACGGACTTTAAACGGACCCAATTTTACAGCGCAAAAAAATCAAAGATGAAAGCGCTGAGTAACATCCTGCTTATATTATTGTTATTCCCTTTGCAATTGCTTGGTCAGGCTGTGCAAACCATCAAGGGTACCGTGACCGATGAAGCCTCGAAGGCACCACTGATCGGCGTTACTATCGTTGTTGTGGATCAACCGTCTCTGGGGGCGGTGACCGATGTGGAGGGGAGGTTCCGGCTGCCCAACGTACCCATCGGCCGGCATACGCTAAGGATCTCCTACCTCGGCTATGAGGAGCGTATGGTCCACGACCTCGTTGTTACTGCCGGAAAGGAAGTGGATCTTGGGATCATGTTGCGGGAGTCGGTACAAACCCTCGATGAAGTGAAGGTTTCTTATAACCGGGAGCTGGACAAGACAAGGACCGTAAATGAGATGGCACAGGTTAGCGCCCGGTCTTTCAATGTAGACGAAACAAGGCGCTATGCCGGCTCACTCGGCGACCCCTCGAGGATGGCAGCCAACTTTGCCGGTGTGGTTTCCGGCAACGACTCCAGAAACGATATTGTGGTCAGGGGAAATGCGCCTACGGGAATGCTCTGGCAGATGGAAGGACTGAACATACCCAACCCCAACCATTTTGGCGCCCTGAATAGTACCGGCGGACCGGTGAGTATGCTCAACAATAACAATATTGCCAAGTCGGACTTTTTCACCAGTGCTTTTCCTGCCCAGTATGGTAATGCCCTCGCGGGGGTGTTCGATCTCAGGCTTCGGGAAGGGAACAGAGAAAAGAACGAATTCGTAGGGCAGGTAGGGTTCAATGGCTTTGAGGCAGGCGCAGAAGGCCCTGTCGGCAGGAAGAAACAAACTTCCTATCTGGTAAACTACAGGTATTCTACACTGGGGGTGTTCAAATCGCTGGGACTCGACCTGGGTACCGGCTCGGCCACGCCCATCTACCAGGATGTGAACTACAAGATCACTTCCAGGCTTAACAACAAGATCAAACTCACAGTATTCGGCATTGCCGGAAACAGTAAGGCTTACTTTATGGGCAAGGACACGGACACCACGCAGCCGGACATGTATGGGGGCGATGCTTACAAGAATATCAAAGCCCGGTATGCCAGCACCATCACCGGAGCGAGTGTTGACTATCAGTTCAATGCCAGAACCTCTGCACGTCTGGCACTGGGCTACAGCACCACCTTCGAGCATTTTGAGCAGGACACGATCAACTATGAGGATGGCTCGGAAACGAAGACCTTCGAGGGTAATTTCCAGACAGGCAAGGCTTCTGCTGTTTTCACACTACACCATAAGCTGAACGCACGCAATAATCTGCAGGCAGGACTGATCTATGATCATACCAGTTTTGTTCTCAGAAATAAACGGATCTGGTCCGGTGGACTGGAGCGTATCTATGCCGACGAGACCGGAGACCTCGGACTCGCACAGGGCTACCTGCAGTGGCGCCACCGGTTTAACAACCAGCTTTCAGCAGTGGCAGGTTTGCATAGTCAGTTATTGACACTCAACAATTCTTTTGCGCTGGAGCCCCGGGCCAGCATCCAGTATGCTTTTGCGCGTCATCATTCGCTCAGTGCGGGATACGGGCTCCACCACCAGATGCAGAGTATCTACAGCTACTTCGTTCAGACACCCACGCCAGGTGGCATCCTCTACACTAACAAGGAGCTTGATTTCACCCGCAGTCATCACATGGTGCTCACCTACGACTGGAACATCACGAACAATATGAGATTAAAAGTGGAGGGATATTACCAGCAATTGCAACAGGTGCCGGTAGAACAGCGGCTGAGCTCCTACTCTGCCCTCAACTACGGATCTGATTTTTCGCCACCCAACACGGACAGCCTGATGAATGGCGGTACGGGACAGAACTTCGGAACGGAGATAACACTGGAGCACTTCTTCACCAAAGGTTATTATTTCCTCGTGACCACCTCCCTGTTTGATTCAAGGTATAAGGGTAGTGACGGGGTAGAAAGGAACTCTGCCTTCAATACGGGATATGTACTTAACGTGCTGGGTGGAAAGGAATTTAAGATCGGCAAAAAAGGCAGTGTGCTGGCTCTGAATATCAGGACCTCCTGGGTAGGCGGTCGCTACCTGACGCCGATCGATCTTGCGGCTTCAGCAGCGGAAAAGTCTGCCGTTTACCTTGAGGACATGGCATATTCAGAAAAGCAGCCTGATTATTTCCGCCTCGACTTCCGGATCGCCTACCGGAAGGAGCTCCGGAAAAGCACAATGGAGTTTTCCCTGGACCTGCAGAATCTGACGAATCATAAAAACATCTTCAGTCAGACCTACGATGAGCGCAACAACCGCCTGGTGAACAATTATCAGCAGGGATTCTTTCCCGTGCCGTTTTTCAGGTACACGTTTTAAGTCGCCGGGGTCAGGGGACAGTGGTCAGTGCAGTAACCGCCTTCCGTGGGAATGCCCCCCATATCCGAAAGAACGGGCATTAAACGGTAGACTTGCGTTGATGGTTGCCTGACCCGGCGTTTTGAAGCAGCGTTCCAATATTGGGCAAACGAAATTTCGGGATCGTATAACAAAACACCGATCGCCCCACCCTAGTTCAGGCTTCTGAAGTCTACTGGAACCAGTTTACTCACGCCGGCTTCCTGCATGGTAACACCGTAGATCACATCTACGGCAGCCATAGTTTGTTTGTTGTGCGTGACGATGATGAACTGAGAGTTATCAGAGAACTTACGGATCATTTGCGTGAATTTGCCGACGTTTGCATCATCCAGTGGCGCATCCACCTCATCAAGGATACAGAACGGTGCGGGCTTGATCAGGTAGATCGCAAACAGGAAGGCAGTAGAAGTCAGTGTTTTTTCTCCGCCCGAGAGCTGCGTGAGCGTACTCGGACGCTTTCCCTTCGGCTGAGCATAGATCTCTATACCGCTGTCTGCAATATTATCCGGATCTGTAAGGCGAAGATCGCAGGTATCTTCTTCTGTGAATAGCGCCTTAAAAACCTGTTGAAAGTTTTCCCTGACAGCATCGAATGTCTCCCGGAATTTGGTATTGGCTGTAAGTTCTACTTCTTCAATGGTAGCCAGGAGCGACTCTCTGGCGTTGACAAGATCGGCCTTTTGTTCGCTGATGAAATCATAACGCGCTTTCATCTCCGTATAGGCTTCGATGGCAGTGGGATTCACCTCGCCCATGTTCTCCAGCCTTTTCTTCAGTCGCTCCGATTCGGCAGTGAGCTCCTCAACCGGAGTTTCTGTACTGCGGGGTTCGTCGAGGATCTGATCAAGATCTACCCGGAACTCGACATGCAGGCGCTCTTTCAGTCCGGCCAGGCGCAGCTTCATTTCATTAAGCTGGTCTTTGATCTTGTTGAGGATGACCTCTGCCTGTTCCTTCTCACGTCTTTTCTGGTTGAGCTGACCTTCCTGTGCCGAGATGTTGTTACGCATTTCGTAGTACAGGCGGTCCTTCTCATTCAGGTCTTTTTCATCCTTGTCCTTTTTCGCCATGAGCTCATAGAGCTCTGTATCGCCTCCGTGCAGACGCCCTTCGGTCTCTGCCAGCGAGAGCGTGGTTTGTTTGAGCTGTTCCTTATTGGTGGCTATCTGCTGCTGCAGATCGTTCAGTTGATTGCTGCGAAAGCTGAGCTCCTGCTTCAGGGTTTCGATCTTGCTCTGTTGTTTCGTCAGCAGGATCTGTTGCTGATTATACTGCTGGTTGGCAAAGTTGAATTCCTGTTCCACTCCCTGGAACGCGGATTCAGCTTCCCGTATCCGGCCCTGGATCTCCTGTAGCTGTTCGGTGATCTCCTGTAGTTCGGTGCGGGTATCGCCGATGCTCTCGTGAGTATGTTCCAGTTGATCCTGCAGGTCGGCGAGGCGCTTTTCCCCGGTCTGATTCAGGTGTTCCAGGTTCTCCGCGCGATTGGCGAGGTTGACGATCTGGTTCTGCAGCTTGTTCAGCTCCTGGCGGGTCTGATCGATAGCACGGTCGTTCAGTTCCTGGTTGAATCCGGTGATGCGAGTCTGGGTATCGGCGATCACCTGACGTAATTCTGTGGTGGTTTTGGTCAGATCTGCTATCTCCTGTGCCAGGCGCTCGAGGTTCTTGGCCCTGCCGATCTTGTTGCCTTCAAAAAGACCGATGGAACCGCCACCGAGGGTATATCTCCCCCTAACCATTTTCCCGGTTTGTTCGACAACAACGAGGCCATTATCCATAGGAAGCTGAGAAAGATCGGTACCTTCTGCCGCGATATAGACGTGTCCCAGCAGGTGTTGGGCCAGAGACTGATACTGCTCGTCCACCGTCACCACGCTCAGAGCAGGAACAAGTCCTTCTATCTGACCCTTATGATCCGGCTTATATTCATGAAAATGGGAGAGCACAAAGAAATTGGCCTTCCCTTTTTTATGTTGTTCCAGCAACTGCACGGCATGAACCGCTTCGTCGAACCGGTCCACGATATAATAGTTCAGGTAATTGTCGAGGAGATTTTCAAGCGCTGTGCGGTAAGGTGTCTGAACGACGAACACATCTGAAAGTAAAGGGGCATTGCTATTCCAGTCCTTGTGTTTTTTCAGGAACTTGATACTGTCGGGATAGCCCTCGAGGCTTTCCACGAGCGACTTCAACAGATCATGCTCGTTCCTCCGGCTATCCAGTTTTCTGTTTTCATCTACCAGTTGCGACCGTAATTGCTCCAGCTCTTCCTGGCTCTGAAGGATCTTAGCCTTCACCTCTTCCTGCCGGGTGATCAGATCCTGCAACTGTTCCTGCTTCTCCTGCAGGTGTGACTCTGTATCATCCTTTTCACGATTGATCTGCTCTATCTGCGATTTACGCTGGCTTGTCTCATCATTGATCTGCTGGATGCTCCGTTGCAGGTTCATCACAGAGGTATCTGCTACTGCTACTTTCTTCTCTGCATCAAACTGCGTTCTTTGCTGTTGCTGGTAACTATTCCTGAGATCTTCCAGCACCCGCTTTTTTGCATCGAACTCCTCCCTTTTCTCGTCCACACCTTCTCTGAGCGTTTCCAGTTGTTCGCGCAGGTCTGTCAGTACTTCCTGCTCTTCAATGATCTGTTTATCGGCAAAGCTGACCGATTCCTGGAGCTGTTGTAATTGCACACCCGCGCCGGAAAGGAAATCATTGAGACTCCGTTCGCGTTCGCGAAGATGATCGAGCCGCTGAGCGGCCAGTTTTTTATCGCTTTCGAGCTGTCGGATCCTGTTGATCAGTTCATTGAACTGTTTCTGTAGGCTGTTCAGCTCCTGTTCCCGCTGGATGAGCTTTACTTTCTGTTGCTCTACCCGCGCTTCTTCACCTGCAACAACCGCCTCAAGCTCCGAGCGCCGGTCGGTTTCCCGGTCGTGCTGATCGTTTAATTCTTTATACTGATCGTTAAACTGCTCCAGTGAAGCTTTGGCCAGCTCTACACTGATCTCTTTATATTCATTCTTGATGGCGAAGTACTTCTCCGCCTTCTTTGCCTGGTTCTCCAGCGTCCGGACGTTGTTTCCGATCTCAAACAGCAGGTCCTCGATTCTGGAGAGATCCTGCTCTGTGGCGTCCAGCTTCTGCTTCGCCTCTTTTTTACGGGTTTTATAGATCGATATCCCTGCAGCCTGTTCCAGCATTCTGCGCCGGGAGCCATCCTTATCCTTAATGATATCATCGACCATTCCCAGCTCAATGATGGCGTAGGAGTCGTTGCTCACGCCTGTGTCCAGAAAGAGATTATGGATATCCTTCAAACGGCAGGTGACGTCATTGAGGCGGTATTCGCTCTCTCCGTTCTTATAGAATTTCCGGGTGATCGTCACCGTGGTAAACTCCGTGGGCAGGAGATTGCGCGTGTTCTCGAAGGTGAGGGAAACCTCAGCCATTCCCGAGCCCGCTCTGGAGCGGGAACCGTTGAAAATCAGGTCTTCCAGATTGTCTGAACGGAGGGCTTTGATCTTGTGCTCCCCGATAACCCACCGGATGGCGTCCACGATATTCGACTTGCCACAGCCGTTTGGTCCGACGATTCCGGTGATAGGATGATCCAGCAGCACATGGGTTTTATCAGCGAATGATTTGAAACCCTTTATTTCCAGGGACTTTAGACGCAAGGGGGAAAAGATTTAGTCAGCAAAATTAAAAAAAGTACTCAGTAGTACTCATTTGTAGTAAACGACTGACAGTGAGCTATTTAGCACTGAAACCACTCCAGGGTGCCGGGGATCGGTGCAATCTCCTGACGATCTATCAGAGTCCATTGGGATTCCGTGGCTGACGGTTACCCGTTTCAAAAAGCTTCACTCCTACCGTGGCACGCATATATGGGGAGGCATATACCTTCCGTACCTTGTCATTCGGTATATACCGCAGGTCGGAGACATTCTGACGCAGCAGCAGATCGATCATTACGCGTTTTCCGATCTCCATACTCAGTCCGAACATCAGACCGAAACGGGCGGGGTTGCTGGCCGGGTTCTTTGCTGTCGGTGGGGGAGCTCCGGTATAGACAGGTGTGCCATATTGAAAATAATCTTCAGGGGCGGGCGGATACGGATAGCTGGTGGGAATACCGCCGGGCATCTGGGAGGAATCTACCACCGGGGCATAGGAAAGCGTATCCAAACGCTGAATGCCGTTATATTCCCGTATGTCCGGTGCTATCTGTATATGATTGCCGAAGGTCAGGTAGGGACCCAGCAAGGCTGAAAGTTTTGGAGTAAGCCGGTACTTCAGGAGAATAGGCAGATCAAACTCCCAGAAATTCTGCTGATTCACATTGTACCCTGCCAGTATGGAATCATAAATATTCCGGTATATATAATTCCGCTGGATCAGTGGTCCCTGGAAGGTATCGACTGACTGGATATGGAAAGAGTCTATGGTGGCGCTCTGGTGACGGTGGAATGCTTCCTGGGCGAATAGCTCCATCATATTGATGGTGTTATAACGGAAAGAGGGCATCAGAACAAAGGACACTTTCCGGGAGACATTCCACTGCAGGTACGGCGATATAACAGGGCTCCGGGTACTAAAGTTGGAAAGTCCCATTTCGTAGCCGGCTTTTACGCCACCTTCCAGACGAATCTGATTGAGTCTCGGGAATACCCGGGCAGTAGCTGTCGCTCCGCCCCCGCCGCCGCCACCGGGGTTCGGATTCGAGCCTGTGGCCAGGAGCGGCATCTGAACTTCCTCCTCTGCTTCTTCCGGCACCGCATCGATATTAGCTGCAAGTTCTACGTCTTCGGGCGCTTCCTCCTCCGCAGGTTCCGGCTCCAGGTCATCCACCACAGGCGTGTTGATGACATAGCCTGACGCAGTTCGTTTGAAGACCTCTTCCCTTTCTTTCACATTCACCGCCGGAGGTGCGGCGGGTTTGTTTCCACCCATTTTCAGCACCTGGTTCTTCGGTGCGGGAGGTGTGGGTGGCACGACTGGTTCAGGCGTTCCGGCAGGATGATCTTTCACCACCACCCCTGTGCGTTTGGAGGTTGCGGAAGCCGGCGTTACTGATTTCGGAGCGCCGGTCCGACTGGCCGTATTTACTGGTTCAGCTGCTGCTGTCTGGCTCCTTTTTACTGGTTCGGTGGTTCCTGTGGCAGCAGCACCGGAGGTTGTCTTTGGTGTTCCGGGTGCCGGAGCACTACCAGTCACCTCAATTTTGCCGCGTTTTGAGGAATTTGTTCCAGCCGGAACATGGGCATTTTGATTGGAAGGGGTGTTGGTATTGCCAGCGGTTGAAGACTGCCGTGCAGCCTCAGAACGATTTGCAGTCCGTACGGTTGAATTCGCTGGTTCTGCTCCCTGAGCATTTGCATCGGTTACGCCCGTGCGGGTATTATTAGTCATCGCTAAAGAGCTGCCCTGTGCACCCCCCTGAGTAGCATTCTGCGCTGTATTTTGACTTTTACTTACAGAGGCACCTGACCCGGGGGTGGTCTTTCCGGCACCACCCCTGGCAGAAGGATCAGCAGGCTGGTTCTTTATCTGAGCTTCAGGTGTCTGCGCAATAACTGGCTGGCTGACTCCCTGCTGGTTAGTACCCCGCCGGGATGCTACAGCAGGACTGGTGCCCGGCTTGTTGGCGGTGTTCTGATTTTGGGATTGTTGATTTGATCCAGCATCAATACCATTCTGCAAGCCTGCACGTTGACGATCGCCTGTTGCGCTTTGATGATTGTTTCCTGTGCTTTGCTGAGTACTTCCTGGTCCCTGACGAGTACTTCCGGTTGGGTTTGAACCTCTTGTTCCTGTCTCCTGCTGAGCCTCCCTCTGGCCTGCACCGTTCCTGGGTGCTGCACCTTGTTTCGCATTTCCCTGGTCTGCATTACCCGTGCTTTGTCTCCTTGATGCGCCTGACCGGTTTGTTCTGCCGCCTGGGGCAGCATTCCTGTCGCCCGATCTCCGGACCCTGGCACCGCTGCCGTCCCTGTTCCTTCCATTCGATTCAAACACTTCCGGGTCTGTGTCATTATCTGAGCTAAAACCTTCAGTACCATCCAACATCTCCCAGCCTTCGTCCATTGAGCTATCTGCAACTGGTGATTCCGGAACCGGAGCAGGCTGCTCCATTTGCGGGAGTTGTGGTGACGTATTCGATTCATCGTTGGAAGAACTCCGCAGCAGGATGTACCCTACCGTGGCGAGTAGCAAAAGCAGCAGCAATAGCCAGAGCCATCTCCTGTCAGGAGATTTTTTGGCTACCTCAGCACTTCCGGCCGGCAGTCTCTGTTCCAGCGAATCCCAGACACCGGATGGCGGTGTCTCCTGGTAGTCTCCCAGGCCTTCGCGGAACAGATCATCAATATGTTTACTGCGGTCTTCCATTTTCAGTTTACATCGAGGTTATTTTTTCTTTTAGTCGCTTACGGGCATCATTCAGGTGCCATCGGCTGTTATTTTCACTTATTCCAAGGTGATCTGCAATTTCTTTATGAGAGCATTGTTCAAAGACAAACAGGTTGAACACCGCCCGCTGGGTATCTGGCAACTTGTGTATCAGCTGCAGCAATTCTTTGTAACCAAGCCTTCCTACTATATCACCCTCCACGTGGATATCCGTTGATTCAATTTCCACCTTATAGGCTGGTTCTTTCCTGATGTACTTCCTGAAGTTATCGGTGATCGTATTGACCACGATGCGGCGCATCCAGCCCTCAAAGGACCCTTTGAACGTGTAGGTATGAAGTCCTGTAAGGATCTTGAAGAAAGCATCATTCAAAATCTCATCGGCCTGACCGCCATTATAGACATACCTTTTTATAATACCGTACAACAAGGGGGCATACTTCTCATAAAGCCGCTTCTGAGCAGTTCTCTCCTGCGCAAGACAAGCCCTGATCAGTTCCGATAGCTCGGGAGGAACCGATTGTGGGTTGCCATTACTGGCTTCTGGCTTTATGTAATCCTTGTCGGACAATAGTGATCTAAAAGTTTACATCAAAGGCTAATGATTCTTTGTTCCTGTTTAAGGACGACCGGATCAGCCGGAATGTTAGCGTCCAACACCATTTTTTTTTTAAAGGTTGGGTAGCGCTCAGAATACAGCCCTATTTCAGGCCTTCCGGCTGTAGAGGTACATGAACACACAAAGCAATGCTGTAATGATAATAATTACAATTGGTAAAAACCAGTCATTTGTCATCCGGGATTTCCTGCTGCGTTCCGCCTGCCGGATCATTCCGAGCAGTTCCTCATCACCCTGAGCGATTAGCCGGAGCCTGAGCAGAATGGGTGGATAGAGGCTGTAATGAAGATTGCGGACCGACTCTATCACATAACCCGTGAGCTGAGCGATGTTTTGCCTTTCGTTTTCCTGATGTAAGATGGCGATATGCTCATCAGAAAGCAGGATCCGGAGATAGTCAGACAGTGCTTTATGGTTCATCCGGTAGCTGTCGACCTTTGCCATATGATCGCGGAGGCGCTGTGCCTGCGAAACCAGCCAATGCGTATCGATGTGCTCAGGTTCCTTTCTGGCGCTGAGGCCTGCGAAATAGCGCTCCTCATCATAAAGTTTCCGGGCTTTTTCATCAGAAAGCACCTCGTAGGCTTCCTGGAGTTTTCTGAACTGGGCGAGTGAGAAAGGATTTTCAGGGTTTTTATCAGGATGGTATTTGTGGGCGAGGCTGCGGAAAGCCTTTTTGATTTCCTGCAAAGAAGCTTTAGGTCGCACCCCGAGTGTTCTGTAGTGATCTCTTAATGGCATTCCTGATGAATCGCTAAAATAACAAATCCCACCTGTAGCCTATTTAATAACTTTAGACCATGACGGAACTTAGATTATTCGGTCTGATTGGTTTTCCCCTCACACATAGCTTTTCGCCGGACTACTTCAGACAGAAGTTTCAGAGAGAACATATTGAAGCGGCATATAATCCTTTTGTTCTGGAAACAATCTCCCAGTTGCCGGAGCTCCTGCAAAACTATCCTTCGCTGGAGGGGCTCAACGTGACCATTCCCTATAAGGAATCCGTTATGCCTTACCTGGATGAGCTTTCAGCGCTTGCCCGGGAGACTGGCGCGGTGAACTGTATCCGGATCGCGGACGGAAAACTGACCGGATACAATACGGATGTTGCGGGTTTTTGCGAAAGTCTGAAACCCCTGCTGAACAGTCAGCATCAGCATGCCCTCGTGCTAGGCACCGGGGGTGCCTCGAAGGCGGTGCAGTTTGGTCTGAAAGAGCTGGGCATCGGCTATCAACTCGTGTCGCGCAGGGAAGAGCAAGGAAAGCGCAGTTATACGGCCCTCACGAGGCGTCAGATGCGGGACTATCAACTGATCATCAATACCACACCGGTGGGCATGTACCCCGATACCGAAGCCTGTCCCCCCCTCCCCTATGAAGTTATCGGCCCCGACCATCTGTTGTTTGATCTGATCTATAATCCCGAAGAGACACGCTTTCTGGCGGAAGGAAGAAAGCGGGGTGCTATCACGAAGAATGGGCTGGAAATGTTGCAGCTCCAGGCTGAAGAGAGCTGGAAGATCTGGAATGAATAACGCTGTTCTTTAACTTCGGCCCTCAGGCAAAGCACCTTCGACAATGTATCAATGGTTTCAGGTAGGAGAAGCACTTACTTCCGGAATGGCAGACCGCAACATGATGGAGGTGGAAGTAAACGGGAAAACGGTCGTGCTGCTGAAAGCCAACGGCGCATGGAAGGCTTTTGCTGCAACCTGTCCACATGCCGGCGCCCGCCTGTGTGAGGGGTGGCTTGATGCCCGGGGTCGTGT
>JAEYQO010000049.1 GCA_023409975.1 Bacteroidota bacterium
GAAAAATCAAACAATAAAAAAGGATCAACTATTTTTAAACCGCAAAAGTTCTTAACATACTGGCCTAACAAAACCCAGGTGGGTCAACATGGTCCGGAATGGTGGGTCAACATGAACGGAATAGACAATATCCAAAAGACAAGATTATTGATTGTTTGATTATCTATCCAAACCAGGAAAGCAACAATAAAGACTTATCAAATTTTTTCGAAAAATTGAAGGCGCCTTCTTCGATAATCACTGAATATGTAAATTTTTTCAAAATTGGTATTGAATTACCCGTTATAAAATAATAAAAACAAACAAACTAGATTACATGCCGATAGAGTACTCAGTCAATATTGCTTACGACGATATTTATAATGATTATGAAGCAGTAGATATTGACGCATTACTTGCGGATATACCTACAAAAATGGCACTTGCATTGGTGTGCCATTACAATGCTCAAATCCACACTCAGGAGAAAAATCCGCAGTTTCAAATTCAAGCAATAAGTGAATGGTCACAAAGGTTTACTCCTGCGACAAGACAAAAGATACAAAACGTTATTGATCGTTTCAATGCAAGGCAAGCTTCGAACTTCAACTTTATTAATAACGTCAGTTCTCTATTGTTTATCGAAAAGCTTTTAGTAATTCATAACGATCTCCCTGTCGTGGGAGATTTAACAGAGCTGCAGGAAGAGAACCTGTTCAAGGCATACCTATACTTTTCTGCTAAATGGACAAAAGCACAAGTAAATGGCGCAATAAAATATCGTGATATATCAGTTTCAGCAATGGGATTAGTAATGATGTTGCCATACAGTGAGCTTTTGGAATTTAAGGACTTTAGATTGCAATTTCTTAAAGCAGTTTATTTCTTCAAATTTTGTGAGAATAACGAGATATTTAAAGAGTATTTAGAAGTGTTTCTGAAAGCCAGAAGCGTAAGCACATGGAACGAGTATGTTTTTAATTTAGTTAGCGTATACATTTTTCTTCTTGGTGAGGATAATGTGAAATCTGTTTTGCAATTCGACGAAAAAAGCAAAAATGTCTTTTCCTCACTCGAAAATTTTTGTGTTGATGTTCAAACATTTGAGGCTAAGGAAGATTTCCTTACACTCAGAGCTGCGCCAATTTATAAGTATTCCCACAATGAATTATTATTTCTCAACATCAACTTTCTTATAGATAAGATTTACCAAGGTATCATTTTCGATTTCGCAGATGTTCTTATAGCGAATGGAGTTCAGTATAAAGGTAAGCCAATTAAAAACAGGCAACAATTCTTTGGAATATTCGGCGATGAATTTATTGAACCTGGACTATTCTATGAAGTCATCAAAAATGTCTTTCGTCAAAAAGACTATGTTCATTATACCGGTGACCAATTAAAAACAATGTTTGGGGAAGGTGCTCCTGATTACCTAATAATTGATAACGCAAAAGTCTATGCATTTGAATATAAGAATACCTTCTTTAGCGGACCTGTTAAATACACGTTTGATATTGACAAGATAAAGCAGGAGTTGGATAAGAAGTTTGTTGCAAACGAAGCAGGTAGACCTAAAGGGGTAAGTCAGTTAGTAAATTTTATTGAAGATTTTTCCCAGGGGCGATATGACATGATCCTGAAGCAAAAAAGAGAGGCTCATATTATCTATCCAATTCTGGTAACGCAAGATTTTACTTTTAATTTACCGGTAGTGTACTCGCTGATTTTATCACGATATAATGAAATTCTCAAAGCAAGTAATAGGATCGACAAACGATTGCAAATAAAACCGATTACTCTTATTGATCTTGATCTGCTGGTTAAGTTTCAGGACTTATTTATTTCAAAACGGTTGACATTAAATCATGTTTTAGCAGACTATCAAAAGTTCCTCGGACATGGCAAAAATTCAATTGATAAGTCATTATCATTCCACAAATACTTGCATGTGAAAACATCAAGGATAGATTATGGTTCACCTAAAATGTTTATGGAAGAAATAAAAAATCGTTTGTTCCCTGATAAAAAAGAAGAGCATCAGCCTGCGGTAGCTAAGCCAACACACAACGCAGAACATTAGCCACCTTCGGCTTCCCACAGCAAGAGCCATTCGTTCCTCATGGCACTTGCTTTTTGCTCGGCTTCCTTTCAGCTTCAGAATAAATCCAGGCAACAGTAATTCTCACCTCAACAATGCCCACGCTGCAAGGTAAAGCGGTGTTCCTCATGCCTATTCGGCAAGTAGATGCGCCAAACCAATGCAGCAGTGCCTGTAAAGCCGTTTATAAATCTGATAGGTACAGGCACACCTGCATTGCCCTTCGGGTGCTTCGCTACGCTTCGCAGTTTGTCACACTGCTTGCAGCTCATACGGCATTCGTCACGGCAGCTCCTGTGTCCTTCATGCCACCTCATTCAATTCGTCCTTCGTTCCGCTCCATTACACCACGTTCGTAGCCCGACCATTTGCTGCAAGGCATGGCACACTACCTTGCCCACAGTTCCTAAGCACAAGTGATGCACAAACCTTTTCGCAAGCCATGCTACAATACTCACTGGGTTCCATTCCGCTCCACTTCGTCCTACTTTCATTTCGGTCGCATTCAGTCCACCCGCTGCCAATAATTTTGCTCGCCTTGCGTACCACCGTCTGCGTTTCGGGGCTGCACTGACACACACCTTCGCTCATGCACTGACCCCCACACACAAAGCCTGGAAGTGCATGTCACGTTCCGCCCCTTCACTGTGTGTCCATCGCTCCTTTCAGTCGCTTTACTGTCCACCCCAGCCGGTGGTGCTCGCAGCCGCCGTCGGTCGTTCCTCCCTTTGGCGTCTTTTACGGCTCGCTACGCTGCCACGCTACAGCCGCTGTTACTCCCAGCGGCGGCTAATGCTTCTTTTTGCCGCAGGCGCTTTTACCTTTTTTGCCAACACACAGGGAACATATATCAGCTTAGATATTGCTCGAACCAATTTTCAACTTCTTCAACGGTTGTAAGCATGGTTATATCCTCAATGTGAAATCCTTCCGTTTGGGTGGCAATTTTAACCTGGTCCCCTTGTTCGACGTCAGCAATCATTTGGTTTTTTACTTCTTCAAAAATGTGTGGATAGCCACTTATAAGCGGTTCCATGATTTGATGTTTGTTGTACGTTTTAATCATTGTTAATCCTTTTATCTATAAATATAGCAGAAATCCAAAAAGGATCGAAAAGCAGGACTTTTTTTGAAAAAAAATGCAGCAAATTAGGCGGCTATCACAGCTCCTGACATATCCGCACTGGTTTAAGCCAGGTGATCAAACAAATGAGTGATCCACAAATGACCGGACGGCTTACTGGTGTTCTCAAGAAAATCAATTTGGAAGACCAAACAGAAGCCAGAGGTTATCGGGCTATTCTGATCTCCCAAGAAAAGCAATATCTGATTGGCTTTGCTTTTGACAAAAATGTAAGCCTGGAAGGTGTATTCACTGCACCCTATTCATTGAGCAATACGGTTGCTCGTGATGCAGGTACTTTGACTGTTCCGGCTTTCAATCCAGCGAACCTCGTAAATGCTCCGGCAGGTGCTACTCATTTCCGTTTATTAGTTGCCTTGGCTTGTGTGTCTGATTTTGAGTACAATGATCAAACTGGAACCTACGAGCCGATTGATGCTGCCAACAACGAGCTTTCTGATGTTGCTTACTCTGGCTATCTGGATTTGAGTACTGCGATTGCTACGTCCACTGTGGTTACTGCTACACTTCCAGGCACTCCAACACTTACTGCTGATGCAAGTGTAATCTTCTGTATCGGTATCGAGTTTTATCAAAAAGTAGGTGCTAATTATTATCTGTTCAACTCAGGTAATGCTCTGAAAGTTGCTGACATTTTCTAAGCGTTAAATATTACGACCAGTTGCAGCCCTGTATTCCTACAGGGCTTTTTTGTGCCACTTCATTTTTCATCATTTTTCCTATTGTGGTGCTTCATGGTGCGGTCATGGTAGGCTTATGGTCGGGACAAGGTCGGGACAGCGTCCGGTCAAAATAAAACAGCAAAGCCCCTAAAAGGGCAATGCTGCAAGCTGACGGCGACCTGACGGAAAGCACCACAGATACCAACCACACGGAAGATGAAAGATGCCAACGCCTGGATAAATGCTATGCACTGACGGAAGCCGGCGAACATGCCTGCCAAATACTAAACGAGGAACGGAAGGCACAGGAAAACAGGAACTGCTAAGAGGACAAACTGCCAAACGGCGACTGGTGATGATGCGAAGCTGCTTTTGCATAACTGATGATTTTTTATGAGCATCTCACCAGCGAAGGCAGATAAAAAACCAAAAGGAAACGGAATAAATGATGGCTCTGTGTGTTAGCTCTTGTGTTTATGCCGTAGTCTTTTAGTTTTTTTTGGTGGCTCTGTGTGTCGGGCTGCCGTAGCTAACTTGGCTTCAGAAAAAACATTCAGGCAAAAGCCATCGTCATTCCAGGCGTTGGAAGTATTGGAAAAGCAGCCCCGGAGGACTGCCTTCTTTTGTTAGTATTCTTTTGGTAGCATCAGGCAGCCATCAACTAACCAGACGGTGGCAAGATCATAAGGGAAATCGCTGAACTCAATTTCCTGGCTTGTGATGTCTTTGCCGTTTCCATCATTGCAAACAATTTTGAACTTCTCACCTTCCACTCTATTCAGATCCCACACCTGGAATGGTTCTTTTCTTACCGCTTTGTTGGTTTGATGGCTAATGATTAAATCAATCAACCAGTAAGCGCCGCAACCCTCCGCCATTTCCTTTACTCCATCTGTGTACAAGATTTTAGTAAGGTTGTGGCGGTAAAAGTTTTCTGAACCCATGCTGCTTCCGAAGTAGTGATTTGCATTCTTCATGACTTAAAAATTTTAATTTTTAAAAGAAAAAAGAGAAAAAAAGAAAGCATCATCACCAGGCGGCGTGGTTGATATGTTCGGAAAGAATGAAACAGAAATCCGGTTTCTTGGAATAGATGCTCCAGAGATAAGAAAGTCGAAGAAACTAAAGCAAGATGAAAGGGAAACGCATTTGCCTGGTCAATTACTTTTGGAGTTAGGGAAAGCATCTAAACATTTTCTTTCTACAATTGCCACAGAAGGAACTTGGGTGTCAGTTGTAATGGAGCAGCAGCATAGTTATGACTTATATGGAAGGATGTTAGCTTACGTCTTGTTGCTTGATGGTAGCTGTTTGAATGAGATAATGATCCACGAAGGATACGCAAAACCCTATGATAAATATTGGTGTGCTGCCCTGAGTGATTATCAAATATTGAATAACTTTGCGAGAAATAACCGGAGAGGTCTTTATAATATTGTACCGGTATTTTAGTTAGAAAAGATTTTGTCTTTTGCTTTCTCATATTTAAAAAAGCGTGTTGCCCATTTGTTGCCCAACCGCTGAAATCCTTAGCTATATTGCGTTTTTCAAATTCTGTATTGGGAAGTAGGTAAAGACTTTGGTCAACAGAACAGCGGAAATGAACTGATTGAAGCGATCATGAACAACACCGGAGGATTTACCACCGAACTGGATGGCCTCAAAGCCTGGCTGAAGTTTGGAATTGAGCTGAATTTGGTGACGGATAAATTTCCCTCAAATATATAAGCTATAAAATGGGCAGAATCTGATAAACGGCTAACTTTTTGAGACTAATACTAAATGAGGACAGAAGCCGATGTCTCTTAGCGTACATCCGGAGAAGGCTACTAAATAATAAAATATAGCATGGATCAGTTATCCAAACGTATCTCAAGACTAACTTCCATACTTATTCATTTACAAAGCAGCCGGGTGATTAACGCCACACAGCTGTCTGAGAAATTTTCAGTGAGTATTCGCACCATTTACAGAGATATTAGGGCGTTGGAGGAGGCGGGTATCCCAATTATCACAGAGGAAGGAAAGGGCTATTCTCTCATGGAAGGGTATCGGATTCCTCCGGTAATGTTCACAGAACAGGAAGCTTTGGCTTTGATTACTGCAGAACAGTTAGTACTCGCCAATAAGGACACTTCTTTTATCCGGGATTATGCAGATGCCACTTCCAAAATCAAAGCAATCTTGCGCAGTTCAGCACGAGAAAAAATCCATTTACTAACAGAACGGATGGAGATTAGGCCAAATTCTACGAAATACACAAGCCATCTTCTGTCCACGATTCAACTTGCATTAACTAACCACCAACTAGTTAGTATCAAATACAATGATGAATTCAATGCCGCAACAGAAAGACAAGTTGAGCCTTTCGCCCTCTATAGCGAAGGAGAAAAGTGGATTCTGTTTGCTTTTTGCCGTTTAAGGAAAGATTTTAGGGCATTCAGACTAGACAGGATAAAACAGCTTTCCACATTAGATGAGAAATTTAAATCTCATCAGATGACACTGCCTCAATTTTTTGAAAAATACTATAGTACCCCTGACAGCTAGTTGTCACTCTACACTTCTACCTTAGTTCCAGATCTTAAAATTAGGCATTATGAATATTATATTGGGAGCATCCGGCCAGGTTGGCTCACACATCGTTAAAGTATTGACTAAAAGCAACGCCAAAGTACGGGCAGTAGTCAGAAAGACGAAAGTTCAGTTCGATTCCAATGTTGAGGTACGCTCAGCAGATATATTAGAGTTGGATGAACTGAAGAGTGCAATGGAGGGTGGAGAAACTGTTTTCTTATTCACACCGGAAAATCCATCCTCACAAAATCTCCTTGGTGACACAGAGCGGATCATCGACAATTACCGAACAGCCATTCAATCAACAGGGATTAAAAGGATTGTAGGTTTATCAAGCATTGGCGCTCACTTGGATGGCGACACCGGAAACTTCAGGATGTCTCGAATGCTAGAAAAAAGCTTTGATGATATAGATGTGAAAAAGACATTCGTTCGGCCAGCATACTATTACAGTAACTGGTTAGGCTTCCTCCAGCCTATGAAAGAATATGGGATTCTTCCATCTTTTTTCCCGGAAGATCTAAAAATTGAAATGACCTCTCCTTTGGATGTAGCCGAGTTTATTGCTGAGCAAGTCATAGGAAAACCAACCGAGGACAAGAATATCATCGAGCTTGTTGGCCCAAAAAAGTATAGCTCACGGGATGTAGCTGAAATTTTCTCCCACCACTTGGACAAAGAAATAAAAGTTCAACCTATTGCCCAGGAAAAATGGAAGGAAACGCTGACATCAGCAGGTTTCACTGACAATACAGCAAGAAATTTAATAGCGATGACCCGGTGTGTGGTTGATAAACTAGCCGTTCCCGAATTCCCCAAGCAGGTGCTACAACGGGAAACTTCGCTTCAGCAATATCTAGGCGATCAATTGAAATAACCGTATTTGAACAGAGATTATATAAACATGGGTGCCAGATTAAGGAAATTGTACTTAAAAAATTAAATACTTCAAACCACGAATTGAAAATCGTTCGGTCCGATAATACATCAGAGCACGCCATTCTAGATACAAAACCTATTTATTGCATGACATTTGCCATTTCTTTGTTGAGATCCCAGACAGAGATAACAGCATTGGGCAAAAAAACTTTCTTAGCCTGGTACCTATTGCAAAGTGTAGCTTGCTTGCTTTGCCAACTTTGCAAAAGCACTACTCCGCTTTTCACCTTTCCCTTAATCGTCATAGTATACTCTGACATAAGTATTTCATTTGTCATAGTATAGGCTTACATCTTTATTTCCTTTGTCAGAATACGGCTTTGCTCTTAATCAAATGGAGTAAGAAGTGTTCGTCAGTAAAACAAAAAGAGGCTTGGCAGGTGCAAGAGCTGATATAATAGTTTATCAGAATGCTGCTGATAAGGAGAAAAGAAGAAATGCTGCATTATTGTTGAATGCGATGGACGCAGCCAAAATGACCATCATTTCATCTGACTTGTCTAAAATATCCAAAGCCGTCACCTTTCGCATTCGGTTTGCTTTAGCTGTTGGCGTTTGGCCCGTTTTTACCGGCATGATGCCAACAATCCAGCAAATGACATTGAAACCGGACAGGAAAATTGTGAATGGGCTAATCAAGATCTGGCACTGTAAACTAATCTATTGCTGAAGGGGTTCTTTTGTCCTTTTATTACTCTTTTTATACCCGTCTGGGTATAATTAAGAGACATTCTTAAACCATTATACCCGATAAGGTGTACTTTTAAAAATAACTGCTATATTTGCACCCTAAAGGGTATAAAATGGATCTGGCAGACTTTGTTAAGGCCAAAAGGAAGTCGGTAAAGCTCACCCAGCCTGAACTAGCCGAGAAAGCAGGTGTCGGTTTGCGTTTCATTCGTGAACTGGAGCAGGGCAAAGAAAGCCTGCGGTTGGATAAAGTGAACCAGGTACTGCAACTGTTCGGCTTCCAGGTGGGGGCCGTACCCCAAACACCCAAGGATCCGGATTAACATATCCCAGATTCCAAATAAAAAATTCGACAACAACCAAGTGCGAAAAGCAGCGATAAGAATAGATGACCAATTGGCGGGATGGCTCACGCAAGATGAGCGAGGGTATCATTTTGAGTACGACAAAGCTTATGCTGCACAACCCGATGCCCGTCCTGTGAGTTTAACGTTGCCGTTACAAGAAGCTGCTTTCACGTCTAATGTTTTATTCCCCTTTTTTGACGGCCTGATACCCGAAGGCTGGCTTTTGGATATAGCCGAAAAAAACTGGAAACTCAACCCGAGAGACCGCATGGGTTTATTGCTGGCCTGTTGTAAAGATTGCATAGGAGCCGTAAGTGTGGAGGAAATAAAAGAGGAGTATAACCTATGAGTAGATGTTTATACTGCTATGGGCCATTGGCTGAAAATGAGCAGGACTTTCATGCTGCATGTTCAAAGAAAATATTTCGACAGCCAACACCTCCTGCACTCCCATACGCCGAAGCTGATTTAGAACGATTGGCAAATGAAGTAATACAAAGTCAGACTGCCGTCCCTGGTGTACAAGCCAAAATATCATTACACATAAGCGAAAACAATAAAGAAGGCTCAGAACGAAGATTTACCATTGTAGGTCTTTGGGGCGGATACATACTGAAACCACCTTCAGCACAATATCCGCAGCTACCCGAGGTGGAAGATATCACCATGCATCTGGCGGCAGTTTCCAAAATTAAAACGGCACCCCATAGCCTCATTCGTTTACGATCCGGCAATCTGGCGTATATCACCAAACGAGTAGATCGAACTAAAAAAGGAAAACTGGCAATGGAAGATATGTGCCAGCTAACAGAACGGCTTACAGAAGACAAGTATCATGGCAGCTATGAGCAAATAGGTAAAGCCATACTGAAGTATTCAACCACACCGGGTCTGGATGTTGTTAACTTTTTTGAATTGGTATTATTCTCTTTCATCACGGGTAATGCCGATATGCATTTGAAGAATTTTTCATTGCTGGAACAGCCTGGTTTGGGAATGATTTTATCACCAGCTTATGATTTGGTCAATACTGCTTTGGTCAATCCAACGGATGAAGGGGAAATGGCGTTGAATATAAACGGCAGAAAGAAAAAGCTGAAGAAACTGGATTTTATTGCTGCAATGAATATTTTGAAGGTTGAAGAAAAGCAACAGCAAAATATATTCCGCAAGATGGAAAAGGCATTGCCGAAATGGATTGAATTGATTGACAAAAGTTTTTTGAGTGATGCGTTTAAAGAGCAGTACAAGGCCATTATACAGGAAAGATTCAACCGACTAAAGTAATTGCTGACCTTTGCCGAATTTCAGCAATCTGCCTATTACGCCAGAGGCGCGTTTCAGGTAGGAGAAGATCCCTTAGAAAACAGTAAATGAAGTCAAAAAGCAGCCAACGAGCTCGTGCTAAAGGGGAACAGATGTTCCCTTCTGTATATCTCTGGCCCAGCATTCGTCTGCGCCCTGAAAATATCCCTAATTTAACCCCCTCCAGAAACATGCAATCTGTACCTGCTGAGGTCATGATAGATGCGATGACGGAGATGGAGGTAGTAAACAATGCATCGGGTCAGGTGATCATATATTTTATGCTTCGCTTCGGTCAGAGAATTGTCTATTCAGCTCTGGCCTATGACCGAAGGGAAACGTTTTCCCAGTTTTGCAGCTGTAAGGAAAGAGGCCAGTTATGTTCCCATTTCCATGGTCTGCTGATGATCGTTATGGAGCACTATGGACGGCGCTTTTTTCTTGAGCTGAAAGACTTTTCGCCAGAAAAGGAGCGCATGCTCCGCTCGGTTGGACTAGCTTCAGATAGTCCTGAGGCCGGCTTGATAGACTTTCGGGCAGATGATCAGGGACGACTGCAAATGATCCGTCCCGAGTGGCTGGTTCTCCGGGACACGCCCTTTGAGCTTATCGAAGCACCCATTTTTCCGCATCCGGAGTTGGAGATTCCTGTCGGGCTCCCTCGCAAGAAATCCAATAAGTCATCACAGTCAACCCTGGTTGTGCTACAATCGGGCTCCCCCACCTACCAGATCGGTATGGAACTTACATTGGCGACAAACACCATGCACAAGGGCAGGCCTCTGATGAAGAAGCTTGTGCTTAATGACCCCTTAGGGGCGTTGGAACAACGGGGGCTCACGGAGTTGCTTAGTGAGCAGCTTGCTGGACTGAGTAGTCAAAGCTTGCTGGACTGGCTGAAGATTAATGGCAAAAGTTGGATTGCGTCGTCCAAGGACCCCTGGACTGAACTCCCGAAATACCCGGCTTTACAGGAACGCTTCCGGGTATATTATGCAGAGGGCATTGCGAAATGTTGGGACGAACTATGCAAGCTGGAAAAAGTGAATCTTGATGCGGGAGGGCGTTTGCAAAGAGAGGACTTATCTGTTATCAGGTGTTCGACTGAGCGAATAGGGTTGGGTTTTGAAGTAACGGAGGAAGAAAGGGTTATCAGGGTTCGACTGATTCCTGAACTGGCAGGGCAAGACATTCCATTTGAGGACTTGAGAATACTGGGAGACTATTTTATAGAATACAAAGGGCAGTGGCACATCCCATCCTCATCGACGGACCTATTGACTCTCCGGCTGTTCCGGCATGGATACATCATTGTGCCAATGAAGGATAAGATTATAGCAATGGCCAGGATCGTACACCAGTTGAAGCAGCGGTATCAGGTGAAGGTACCGAAAGCATTGCAGATCGATGTGCAGTCAGACGATCCTCAAACCCTCGTGGAGCTTCGCGAGTTTGACAAAAAACATTTGCTATTAAAACCGAAGTTTCTTTATGGATCAAACGAGCTCGACTACGAATCAGAACCGAAGGATGAGTTTCTGATACTTCCGGACAATAGTTCACAGGTGATCGTCCGGAATTTAAATATGGAGCAGTCTTTCTTTGAAAGGTTGAAGCGGCTTCACCCACAATTTTCAAAACAGTTTCATAATAGTTTCCTGTACCTGCCCTTTGATGAAGCTGCAAAAAAGAACTGGTTTATTCACACCGTTCGTCAATTACAGGAAGAAAATATCGTAGTAAAAGGAATACAGAAACTAAAGCGGTTTAGATTTAATGTCAACCCGCCGCAGTGGAAAATGCGTGTAGGAAGTGGGATCGACTGGTTTGACCTGGAAATTGAAGTCAGTTACGGTGATCAATCGGTTAATTTTCGCGACTTGCGCAGCGCGATATTGAACAAGCAAAATGTAGTCGTGCTGGGGGATGGAACCTTTGGACAGATACCAGAGGAGTGGCTTGAGGACTACACGATCCTCTTCAGTCTGAGCGAGCAACAGGATGGCGGTTTAAGGATCAGCAAGCGTCATTTCACGCTCCTAGAACCGTTTCAGCATCAGATGGAGGGGACGGAGGTGTTGGAGGAACTGGAGGTTAAACGAGCGAAACTTCGTCAATTGGAGCACATCCCAACCGCCGAAATCAGTTCGTCTATCACTGCGAAACCGAGGCCCTATCAATTAGCCGGCTTTCAGTGGATGCAGACACTGGATGAAATGGGATGGGGTGGTTGTCTTGCAGATGACATGGGACTTGGGAAAACCTTACAGACAATCTGCTTTCTGCAATACCTGAAAGAGAAGTACCCGGGAACGACGAGCCTGGTGGTATGTCCAACCTCACTGATATTTAACTGGGAATCTGAAATAAAAAAGTTTGCGCCGGGTCTGAAGTACCATACCTATTATGGAACGAACAGAACCTTTGATGAGGGTGCGTTCCCCGATTGCGATATTGTTCTTACCAGCTATGGTACGGTTAGAAGCGATATCGGGCAATTAGGGCGGATCTCCTGGCAATATGTGGTGCTTGATGAAAGTCAGACCATCAGGAACCCTGAGGCTCAGGTGACCCGTGCCATGCGGATGCTGAAGTCAAAAAACCGGTTAATCCTTAGCGGAACACCTATCCAAAACAACACCTATGATCTTTATGCACAGTTTCATTTTCTGAATCCCGGACTACTGGGCTCCCGCGAATTCTTCAGAAAAACATTTGCGGGGCCGATCGACCGTAACAATGATCAGGCAAAGAAAGCCGCGTTGCAGAAGTTGATCTACCCATTTCTGCTGAGACGAACAAAGGAACAGGTGGCACCTGACCTGCCGGATAAGACGGAAACCATCCTCTGGTGCGAGATGCCGGAAGCCCAACAGGCCTTATATGACGAATACAAGGCTTATTACAGGGAGCATCTCCTGAAAAAGATTAAGGAAGATGGGGTGGGCAAATCAGGCATTTACATATTGGAAGGTCTCACGAGGCTGCGGCAGATTTGCAATCACCCTCTACTTGTAAAGGATGCGGAACGACGCCTGAAGGAAAGCTGCAAGCTGGAGGAACTGCTCAGGGAACTTAATGAGAACACCGGAAACCATAAGATACTGGTGTTTTCAGCCTTCACAGAAATGCTTGGACTAATAGCACGTGAGCTGGAAGAGAGAGAGATGAATTTTTGCTACCTGGATGGTAAAACGAAGGCTGGTAGCCGGCAATTGGAGGTAGAGCGATTCCAGAAAGATGAATCAGTAAAAGTCTTTCTCATTTCGCTCAAAGCCGGTGGCGTGGGACTTAACCTTACGGCGGCAGATTATGTATATATCGTAGACCCCTGGTGGAACCCCGCGGCAGAGCAGCAGGCCATTGACCGTTCGCACCGGATAGGACAAAAAAATAAGATCATGGCCTATCGCATGATCTGCAGAGGCACGGTAGAGGAACGCATCCTGCAACTTCAGGAGAAGAAACGCCAGCTCGCTGAGGACCTCGTGATAGAAGACGAGGGTTTTGTCAAGAAGCTGGACGAAGAAGCAGTCCGGTTCTTATTCAGTTAACGCGCTCTACGGGCGTCGAACGGATCCTTTAAGACTGAAATCCGGCAAGCGCTCATCTCAATCCCTATTGTGCCTAATCTGCAAGGCTCATGGGTAACTCCACATATCTCCCGCATCAGCATGTCCATCCTTAAGATATGAATTGCTCAAATATTTCTATATGACAATATTTGCAAGCTATGCGCGACTGTCGTAATTTTCTTTTAATACTATAGTATACCCAAATTCCTATGAGCTTGCGGCGGCGCTGTTGCCTTACCGGAGACAGCAGCGACCAGCGCCTGCGGGGCCCTGTCTATTTCTTCACTTTAAAAAACAAACTATGAAAGCTAGACAGCTATTTCTGGAACTGGCTGCATGCCTGTTCCTGTTTCCCCTTACCGCTGGTGCGCAAAATGAGAATGGAGCTTCTCCGGTAGCGCAACTGGTGGAGGAAACCAAGGCTAAGGTCAGGATTACCCATCAATCACAACCGTTTACCGTGGCTGCCCCTAATGCCCGACGCAAGGGATTAGATGCGGTAGTGCCCGGAGCGCAGTACCTGAGACTGGCTGCTGAGGAAACCCGGGAACTATGGCAGAAAAAGCCTGCATTTCTGGAGATGAGCCTTCCACTGAAGGAGGGAGGAGCGCTCGAACTGGAACTGGTGCTGCTTCCACCTCTGGACCCGGGGTTTTATGTAACCACGAGTGAGAGCGATGATCAACCCGTGGCCTATGAACCGGGCGCCTATTACAGAGGCGTGATCAAAGGCCAGCCCGGCACTGTAGTAGCCCTGAGCGTGTTTGAGGATGAGATTATAGGTGTGGCTGCGACCCCCGACCGGGGTAACCTCGTGCTGGGAAGAATAGATGAACCCGAAAACCGGATGGAGTATATCCTTTATTCAGACAAGGGATTGCCTGCGCCGGAAGGTATGGTGTGTGGCACTACGGAGCCGCTCGGCTACACGGAAAAAGTGCGCCAGTACCTGAGCGAGGGCGCCAGCTTTAAGACGACGAATACGAAATGTGTCCGGGTGTTTCTGGAATGTGATTACGCGCTCTACCAAAACAAGGGCAGCAATGTGACGAACACAACCAATTTCATCACTGCCGCTTTTAACAATGTCGCCACCCTCTACGCCAATGAGCAGATCACCACGACGGTGTCGCAGGTGCATGTGTGGACGACACAAGACAGCTATCCCACGAACAGCAGCAATTCAGCCCTCACCGCTTTCAGGACCACACGTACCAGCTTCAACGGGGATCTGGCACACCTGACTGCACTGGGTGGTGCCAACCTTGGGGGAATTGCCTGGGTGGATGTGCTTTGCAATAGTTCCTACCGCTACGCCTACAGCAATATCTACAGCAGCTATAGCACCGTTCCTACCTATAGCTGGACGATCTATGTGATGACCCATGAGATGGGACATAACCTGGGATCGCCACATACACAGAGCTGTAGCTGGACAGGCGGGGCGCTGGACAATTGTTATACAACAGAGGGTGGCTGCGCGCAGGGACCGGCGCCGACGAATGGTGGTACGATCATGAGTTATTGTCACCTGACATCCTATGGTATCAACTTCAATAATGGTTTCGGGACGCAGCCGGGGAACCTGATCCGCAACCGGGTGAATGCCGCGAGCTGTCTGAGTACCTGTGGCAGCCAGGGTTGCAGTCAGCCCAATGACCTGACACTGCGGATCGTAGTTGACAACTATCCCAGCGAAACAACCTGGAACCTGCGGAACAGCAGCAATACGATAGTGGCTTCTGGAGGGCCTTATACCGGAACGCCCAGTGGTACGACCATCAATGTACCGATCTGCGTGGCGAATGGCTGTTATACGCTAACCTTTAATGATTCCTATGGCGATGGTATCTGCTGCTCTTACGGCAATGGGTCGTATACATTGATCAACAACGCCACCAGCGCCGTTATCGTGAGCGGTGGCCAGTTTGGCAGTCAGGACGTGAAGAACTTCTGTCTGAACCCGGTAGTACAGTACTGCAGCTCCTCGGGATCGAATGCGACCTACGAGTATATCAACCGGGTGCAGCTGAACAGCATCAACAACCTGAGTGGTAATAATGGTGGCTATGGCAATTTCACATCGATGTCGACAACACTGAATCCGGGGAGCAGCTATACGGCTACACTGACACCGGGATTTTCGGGTAGCAGCTATACTGAACATTGGAGAGTATGGATAGACTATAACCGGGACGGGGACTTTACCGATGCGGGCGAACAAGTGTTGGCGCAGAGCGGTAGTGCAGCCGTGAGTGGCAGCTTTACAGTTCCTTCAGGGCTGAGCGGAACAACGAGGATGCGGGTGAGTATGAAGTATGGATCCGGAGCAGCCCCCTGCGAGGTGTTCACCTATGGCGAAGTGGAGGATTATACCGTGGTACTTGGCAGTCCGACACCTGGCTATACCCCTGGCCCGAACGGTCCGGCGCTAAGCTATACCGTGCAGGAGCGCCTGGTTGGTGGCTTTGCCATGTATCCGAATCCGGTTCGTGAAATGCTCCGACTGGAGTGGAATGCTACCAATACCCATCAGACTACTGTAGTGATGATGGACCTGGCCGGAAGGACGGTATTGGAACAACCAGTTTCCGTGAGAACGGGGCTGAATGTTGTGGAAATTTCGGTGAAGGAGCTGGTGCCCGGTAATTATATACTACGATTAGACACGGGAGAAGAGAAAGTGAGGAAACCGGTGGTAGTGACTAAGTAGCTTTCAGTGAACCGATAGAATAATTTGGAAATTGATCCAGAAAAGTCCGCTTTCGAGCGGGCTTTTCGTTTTCAATAAGACCACAAATAAGGCATCAGAAGGGGCGAAACGGAGCTTATTTTCCAGAAACTGGCCAAATAAGATCAATGCGTTGATCTTATTTGACGAAATTTTGGCGGTTAAGCTCAGTTGATCTATTTGAACAGAAGTATTTAGTTTCTGCAACAAACTCAACAACCGCGTTGCCATGCTTTGAGAAGCACCAACCCTAATCAATTAATTATTATCTTAATGTCTGAATGAGACGATTAATAATCTTATACCTGATTTCGCACTGTCTCCTGCAACCAGTTTCCGGTCAGCATACAATTATCATAAAAGACCTGTTTCCCAATTTCATGCTGGTCGATCCAGCAGGCAAAATTCTCCTGCGCAACGATATTAATGGCGACTGCCTTATCACAATACTTCAGGGACTCCGGTTGATTGAAAATTAGGCAGTTTCCCTTTGGGATTAAGCTCCGAGAGAAAAATTGAAGGCGATCCTTGATCCGTCCGGGGCGATGCCCATGATCTGGACACGGGAGCTGCGCGCTTCAAGCAGGGCAGACTCCACATCCGAGGCAGAGGACACGGCTCTTCCGTTGACATAAACGATGATGGTGCCTTCGGGGATGCCTAGTCTATCGAAAAAGCCACCGGAGGTGACCGAGGTGACAATAACACCCGCCCGCAGCCGGTATTCCCGTTTATAATCTTCTGGCAAGGCTGCAAACTCGGTTCCCAGTTTTTCATAGATCTCTCTGACCCTTTCAGAGCGATCAGCCACCTCAGGACGAGTAGCTTCCTCTTTCAGTTGAGCTGTGGTGGTATGTGACCGTTTATCCCGAAGATAACTGATGCGAAGTTGATCGCCGGGGCGATGACGGGCAATAAGCTCGGAGAATTCGGCTGAGGAATAGACCTGTAGGCTATCAATACTCTGGATGATGTCGCCCGGTTGTAATCCGGCTTCTGCGGCCGCACTACCCTGCTGTACGCCTGTGATGAACACCCCCTGCACTGTGGAGGGATCGATGCCCTCCTGACGGAAGTACTGATCTTCTACTGAGGGAGCGGGAAACGAAACTCCAAGGAGCCCTCTTCTGACGCGGCCGAAAGCTTGCAGATCATCCAGGATCTTCTTGGCGAGATTTACCGGAATGGCGAAAGCGTAACCTGCGTAGGAGCCCGTAAGAGAAGCAATAGCGGTGTTGATACCAATGAGTTCACCGCGGACATTGACGAGCGCACCGCCACTGTTCCCGGGATTTATGGCTGCATCCGTCTGGATAAATGATTCTATGGCCGTGCTGTATTGCTGATTGCGGCGGTAGGGGGATTCATTAGACCCAATGATGCCTATGGCTCTTCCTTTAGCGCTCACAATGCCTGCTGTAACCGTGGTGTTGAGGGAAAAGGGATAGCCGACTGCGAGAACAGGTTCGCCGACTTCCACATTATCCGAGTTTCCGAGAACGACATACTCCAAATCATTCGCTTCTACTTTCAGAAGCGCCAGATCTGTGTCTGGATCCCTGCCTACTACCTGCGCCTGCAGTCTTTTCCGGTCGGGGAAGATGACTTCGATGGCCTGTGCTCCTTCGATAACGTGATTATTAGTGGCGATGTAACCATCTTTACTGATCACCACCCCTGAGCCTGAGCCCATGGCAGTTTCCGGTCCGAGCCCGAAGATGGCCCCGACGGCGGTTTGGTTTTGGTGGAGTGTTTTGATGTTTACAACTGCGGGCGTAACGAGTCGGGCGGCCGTGACAAAATTCACCGAGCCAGTGGTGTATGTTTCCCGTTCTGAGCTCACCTGAGGAAACCCTTTCTTGCTGTTGACCTGTCCGTCGGCACAGGCATGACAGAGGAGTGCGGTACTACAGATCCAGGTTAGTTGAAGAAATGTATGTTTTAACTGATTCATAATCATATGGCGTTGTAACATGAAAGACCAGGGAGAGGGAATTGCCCTATTCCGGTTTAGACTTCTAATAAACCGCGCCAGCAATGATGAGCCGGCCAGAGGAATAATTCTATGGAATCAAAAAGCTCCCACTGGAAAATGGGAGCTTACGCAATATGAAAATATAAAGAAAGGGGCTTAGTCGGGCTTTTTACCATCCAGGAAGGTATTGATCGTCTGGATGGAAGCCTTTTTGTCTTTGTTCTCGTCGTGCTTGCCGACAGAGTAATTACTATAGAATTTTTCGGCTGAGGCAACACCCTGGTCGAGCTCGACCTTCTGACGGATGTAGGCGGGCACCTGCTCCAATTCATCGGGGCTTTCGGTACCTTTTACATTGAAGCTCATCCTGCGGAGGCGTTCAGCGCGTTCTTCAAGGGCTTTCTTCTGCTCTTCGAAGCGGCGTTTCTCTTCGATTTCGTCTGGTGTCAGGTAGTGACTTCCGATTTTCAGACCTGCTTCTTTCACAGGTGTTTCGTCTTTGATTACCAGAGAAAAAGCGTTAGCTGGATTGCTGTTATCCTGCTGCGTCTGCGCTTGCGGCGCGGGGGTTGCGGGTTGGGAGTGTGTGGTTGCGGGTTGGGAGTGTGTGGTTG
>JAEYQO010000052.1 GCA_023409975.1 Bacteroidota bacterium
GTAATAAACGACATCGCGACTCATCGTGTCATAAATCTCGTAAATTCTGATAGTCTGTGGGATGTTCGCTGCGGTGGTATCACCATAGGTAAATCCGGAGTAAGGCAAGATCAGGTAGGCTGAATCCGGTTCTTCAGGAAAGCTGAATCCGAAGGTTGGAGGCACCAGTTGCAGATAGATGCTTCCATATACTTTACCCGACCAGGGATCAGCACCCGGAGTGATGGTACCCAGAGTCGGAAAAATATATGAAACACTCGTCGGAGTGCTATCATCAAAATAAGTACGGGTTTGAATGGTGAGCGTGTCCGGGAGCTTCATGGTGCTGACAGTATCTCCCTGCGGAACGACACTGGCATCCAGTATAGTATCTTCTTTGCAACTGGTCTGGGATAATAAAACTAGTCCCATACCCAAAGCAGCAAAAAGCGAATAAAAGCAGTGCTTCAATGGAGTGTTTTTGACGAAAGTGATAAAACTAAATCTAAGACTCTGTTAAGCTTTTGTAAAGATCCAGCAGAGGGGTAACATCATCATTCCAGGACTCATCAAAACGGATCACCTTCTTGTACCTGCTTGGTTTTATCTCGTCTGCGTACTGCTTATTGGCATCCTCATCACCGAAGACCACAACATCTGCACATTTGCTACCGCCAAGGGTAAGCGAGCCGTTGGTTCCTTCTTTGAAAAGATCAAGATCCTTCTCTCTGATCTCGTTACTGATAATCGCCTTCTTAATAAAGCCATTATTGAGGGTCTCAGGGAATAGATCAGACTGAGCAGTAAAAATAGTTTTAGAATAACTGAAAACCGGCTCCTTCTTATAGGCTGTCTTGAGGTATAAGGGTACCAGTGAGGTCATCCATCCATGACAATGGATCACATGGGGAGGCCAGCCAAATTTCTTAACTGTTTCAAGTGCACTTTTACAGAAGAAAATCATCCTCTCGGCATTATCGTCGAAAAATTCATTCTGGTCATCGCGGAACACATGTTTACGCTTGAAATAGTCTTCATTGTCCATGAAATAAACCTGAAGCCTTGCATTCGGCAATGAAGCCACTTTGATGATCAGTGGATAATCGTCCTTGTCGATGATGATATTGATACCGGATAACCGTACCACCTCATGCAACCGGTGTCTGCGCTCGTTGATAGAACCAAAACGAGGCATGATCACCCGCACTTCCAGCCCTGAATCGAAAGATTTTATAGCCAGTCTGTTGAGTATCTGAGCGAAGTCTGTAAATTCGATGTAGGGCGCTAGTTCGTTGGCAATAATTAAAACACGTTTCTTAGTGTCTGCAGACATGTGGTTGTATTATGTTAAACGTGATGAAATACGTTTGTAAGAAAATGGTCTGCAAAATTACGAAAATATTGAATTCCACCCTTTACTTTGCAGGGGCCTTTAATTTAGCGGCATGATCATCTTCAAAAAAGAGCAGGATTTACGGCATTATCTGACGGAACAAAGCACCCTCGGAAAGGTGATTGGGTTCGTACCCACCATGGGCGCCTTGCACCAGGGACACCGCTCCCTCATCGCCAGATCCAGGGATTCAGGAGCCCTCACGGTCTGCAGCATTTTCGTGAACCCGACTCAGTTCAATGACCGTTCTGATTTTGAAAACTACCCTGTAAAAGAAGACAGCGATATTGAAACGCTCCTCGATGCAGGTTGCGACGTCCTCTTCCTTCCTTCGATAGACGAAATGTATCCCTCTGGCACTTCAGCAGGAGAGCAATTTGATTTCGGCTATCTGGAAGCGACTCTGGAAGGAGCTCAGCGCCCCGGCCATTTTAAAGGGGTTGCGCAGATTGTCCATCGTTTACTGGATATCGTGAAGCCTCATTTCCTGTTCCTGGGTCAGAAAGACTATCAGCAGGTTATTGTCATAAAAAAGTTGCTCAAACTCAGCGGAAGGGACAGCAAAGTAAAAATAGTTATATGCCCCACCATCCGCGAACAGGATGGGCTGGCCATGAGCTCAAGAAATGTAAGGCTTACCGAACCACAGAGGGCGCTCGCCGGTATTCTCTATCAATGCCTTGTTTCTATACAGGCCAAACAGGTGTCAGATAATTTTCCCCTTGTCCGGAAAGAATGTCTGGACCTTCTTACTGCTAAGGGTTTCGAACCGGAATATGTGGCTCTGGCTGACGCGGAAGACCTCCGCCTATTGGAAAACTATAGTTCCGACAAACCTATGGTGGCATTGATCGCTGCCCGCCTGGGAACGACAAGGCTGATCGATAACCTCTTACTCCAGCCTGTCTCCATTCTTACATAGCCATCCACCATTTCCTCAGAAGCCATTCGGTAGCCGCGATCAGAAGGATAAGGAAGAAATACCATTTCCAGTCCACAAGCGGAATTGTCTCGGCCTCATTGCGGATCACCGGCTGAATGTTTTGATTGTTCCGGACACTATCCGCAAGGGAGGCCACATATGCCCCGGGAATCAGCGCTCCCTCATACTTCCTCGCTAACTGATGCAGCATGGGATAGTTTGCGCCGGTTTCCATCATTTCAACTGGGATCTGCTGGACCGCAAAACTTCCCGCGGCCGTATGCCTGACGCCGTTCAGGTTCGCTTCGGCCGTATAGCTATACGTACCAGCAGGACGGATCCCGATATTCAGTCTGTAGGCATTTCCAAAACGCTCGAAGGAATACTGCTGTTTCCGTCCTGCACTATCCGAAATCGAGATGGTAGCATCCGGGCTATTCACCTGTTCGTTATTTCGGTTGAGCAGGAAGGCCTGCATAAAGACAGACTCTCTGTCGCTCCAGGTGTTCTTGGCTAAAACGACGCTGAAGGGTTTCTCAGCAACACTGGATGCAAGGAATGTAACGGTCTGCCTGATCAACTCATCCACCACTTCATTCTTCTGTGTCTGCCGGTATTCATGCATGCGCCACCGCCAGAGGCCCTCCCCTATCAGCAGAGCTCCGGAAGGCCTGCCATCCGCCAGAAGCCAGAGGGGCTGCTGTGGATTTCGAGATCGTATTAACACCTCAGCTCCCGGACCTTGCTCGATCATCCCCGCTGGCACCGCCAGAGGGGGCAGTTTTTCAATTAATGCTGCCGCACCAGGCGATAAGGTGAAACTCAGGAAATCTGATTCCAGACCGGCAAACTGATGCTGCAGGTTCCTCGTATTCACATTCAGCCTTGCCATTTGCTGGAGCTGGTTCATCACCATGTTATCTGAACCGGTTCCCATAATCCACCAGGTGGGCTTTGTATTACCCGTTAACTGTCGCATCGGCAGCCCCTGCGCAGGAAGGGAATGCAGAATCAGCACATCAAATTCTTCAACGGAAGCAGGCAACTGGTCGAAAGTCCTGACAAACACCTCGTACGAACCTGAGGCGGTTATCACGTCCCGGATGGCTTTCACATCGGGGTGCGGTGCAAACGCCGCCAACAATATTTTCTTCTTCTCCGCAACTACCTCAACAAATACATCTCTTCTGTTATTGCTGGTATTGATCTCTCCCTCAGCTGGCGATACGGTCAGCACGTAATGATGCAACCCCGGACGGTCGGCTTTTACGGTGAAGGAAACGGTTTTATCAAAACGCTGATTATTGACGCTCAGGTTAACGCTCCCGGATTCAGATCTACCGGATTCAACCAGACTCACCCTCCCCTGATATCCGGAAATACTGTTGGCGACAATATCTGCTCTGATCTCGAACTGACTGTTGAGGTTCACCGTAGTGTTTGCGTAAACCGCCTGAATTCTGATATCTGCCTGTGGTGCGCTATCTCCTAAGGCTACCGTATAAAGCGGCCCACCAAACGATAACTGCTGGAAACCGGGATCAAGGCCACGGTTGAAACGACCGTCCGTTGCAAGGATAATGGCGCCCAGATTTTGCTGACCGTAGAAATCTACCGCCCGGGACAATGCCTCAGCGATGTCCGTAGTAGGTTGGGTGTAATCAAACAGGGTGTCCTTTTGCACCCCTGACCCGAACCCCCAGCGAACAATCTGAAATTTATCTTCCAGATCTTTCAATACGCCGGTAACATCGTTCCTGTATTTCGCGGAGTCTGCCCCCAAAGCAGTTGCGATGGATTCAGAATTGTCGTGCAGATAAACCAGGATAGGCTTCTCCGTCCTTTGTTTATTGATCGTAAAGGCCGGAGCTATCAATAAAACGATCGTCAGAAATACGACTAAAGCCCTCAGTCCGGCTGTTAACCAGGGATAGGGCGTGCCGCGCTGCTTGTCTGCTCTGTAAACCCAGTAGCCCATTGCAGCAGCAGCTAATACTGCAAGTATCCAATAGAGCATTTGCATTGATTCGCAATATAAGCGATTCTGATAACTGAAGCTGTTCGTCCGGAAGATGTTACAGTCTCTAAACGGCTGTCAACCGTCTGCGGGTGGAAAGAAATTGCTCTAACTGTACACGCGAGAAACTACTCAGGTTCCTGTCAGCAGTAAGCGCTCCTTTCTGTGCAGCCAGCACACCGAAATGGATATCCCGGAAGCCTGCGATGGAGTGCGCATCAGGATTCACTGAAAGTATTACCCCCTTGTCCAGCGCATAAGGTATCCACCGCCAGTCAAGATCCAGCCGGCGGGGATTGGCGTTGATCTCTATCACGACCCGATTCGCTGCACAGGCGTCAATCACCTTTCTATGATCAATGGGATACCCGTTACGGGAAAGCAATAGCCGTCCTGTAGGATGACCCAGTATGGTCGTATATGGATTTTCAATTGCTCTGATCAATCGCCCGGTAGCTTTCTCTTCCGACATTTTGAAACCACTGTGAACAGAAGCAATGACCAGGTCAAACTTTCTCAGGACTTCTTCTTCGTAATCCAGGCTACCATCACCCAGTATATCTGATTCAATGCCTTTAAATATTCTGAACTCACTTAACCGCTGGTTCAACAGGTCTATTTCCTCGTGCTGCTGGAAAACCCTTTCAGCGGTCAACCCCCGTGCATAGGCCGCGGTTCTCGAGTGATCGGTAATAACGAGGTACTCATAACCCTGTTCAGCCGCTGCCATTGCCATATCTCCTATCGAATCCCGACCATCGCTCCAGGTAGAGTGACTGTGAATGATACCACGGATATCACTGTCTGAAAGCAGTTTTCCGGGAATGGTCCGGGTAAGTACATCCGTTGACTCTCTTAAAGGGGCAGGCACAAACGGAAGGCCCGCATCCTGAAATACCTGCTCTTCTGTTGCATAATCCTGCAGGGCCTTCAAGGGCGACGGGAACCCACTGATGAATTCTTCGCTTCCGGTTGTCAGAAAGAGTGTACCAGCAAAGGTGGCTGGTTCGCAAAGATGAAACCTTAGCATCGGATGCTGTGGTATCCGTACTGTGATATGTTGATTCGGGTCCTCCTCAATTACGGTATCAGGAACCGCTTCAAACAGCTTAACCAGTTCTTCAATTGTGGAGGTTGTCAGCAGGTCGATCTGTGCCATGACTTCGCTCTGGCGCCGGAAGGCACCTGTAAACGCCCATTGGTAAGCCGGAAGTGCACTACGCAGTTTGTCTATCAATTGAAAGGCCAGCCCCTCCACCCCGGCATACAGATGTAAGCCCTGACTGGCTTTTCTGAATTCCAGTTGATCCAGCACGGCCTGCTGGGTTTTGGCACCGAAACCTTTCAGAGTAGCTAATCTGTTTTCCAGACAGGCGTATTCCAGTTCCCCGATGGATTCCAACCCCAGTTCCTTCCAGATGACAGCGATCTTTTTCGGACCCAGCCCCTTGACCGACATCATTTCCAGTACTCCAGGCGGTGTTATGGCCAGCATCTTTTCTAAAGCATCCAGTTTCCCGGTATTCAGCAGCTCAAGGATCTTCTTTCCGGTACTGTCACCGATACCTTTCATTCCAAACAGTTCCTGTTCGCTCATCTCGGCAGCACGTCCGGGAAGATTTTCAATATTGTAAGCGGCTATACTGCAAGATTTCGTCTTGAAGGGATTCTCGCCGTGGAGCTCCATGAGTTTGGCGAGCAGCGAAAAATGATCGGCAATTTCCTTGTTGTGCATGAGGAAGGGATTAAGTCATCAGTCTGCTATGGTATCCATACGACAAAGGCCTTCAGACGCCTGAGGTTGCGGGCTGACTCGTCCTTTCCGTAACCCAGCCCAGAACTTTTTCAAGCTGCTCTTCGCGGCTCAGGTTGGAATTGTCCAGCACGAGCGCATCTTCAGCCTGTCGCAGGGGACTCTCCTCCCGATTGCTGTCGATATAATCCCGCATCTGGAGATTATGCATGACATCTTCTATCGAAATGCTGCGGTTGGTTTCATAGAGTTCTTCAAAACGTCTTTTAACCCGTATTTCCGGGTCTGCGGTCATAAATATCTTGAGTTCAGCATCCGGGAAAACGACAGTTCCTATATCTCTGCCATCCATTACAATCCCCCTGCGCTTGCCCATCTTCTGCTGCTGAGCCACGGCAAAGCTCCGCACATCCTTAATAGCGGCAACCGCACTTACCTTTTCAGCGACCAGAAGATCGCGGATGTACATCTCCACATTCTCCCCATTCAGCAGGATCTCGGAGCGATTGGTAAACTCATTGAATTCAAAACTGAGGTGGATAGCGTTCAGTGCAGCAGACACCTGGGCTGTATCATTCCAGTCGATCTCCTGCCGCAGGAAGTAAAGTGTGATCGCGCGGTACATCGCCCCGCTATCTATATAGTTATAGCCGAGCCTGGCGGCAAGTTGTTTTGCCAGCGTGCTCTTTCCACAAGAAGAATACCCATCGATTGCTATGATGATCTTTGCAGCCATTGAAACAAAGTTCAGGTTTCTTTCCTTTAAATAAAAGCTTTGAATGCTGCTAATATATTGGTAAATTCTCCTGCGGTCCGCATCTCAGGCATAGTCTTATAAGGGAGTTCTGAAAAGAGAAAACAATGGACGACAAGAAGCAAAAAAAGACGCAGTCCGCGAGTGAGGATACAAGCAGAAATGAGACCTCTCCGGGAAACCGGTCACTGACCGGATCTACCTCTACGAATCCGGACAAACAACGACTTCAGACAGTGGAATCGAACGAGCTGGATACGAACGCGAATGAAGGCGACGGCGGTCGCGAGAATGTTTCCGGCAGCCCGGCCTCAGAACGCGAGCAAGACTCCCGCCTTGGCTCTACTGAACGGGGATTTACCGAAGATTTGGTAGATCAGGGCAGTGTGAGAACAGCCGCCTTTGACGAAGGAAATGAACCCAGGAGCAAGGATAGTCTTGAAAACAGAGGGACTACACAGGGTAGTGATGACTCACCTAAACCGGCGGCATAGGCAGTCGGTTCCTTAAACAGCATATCTATGAAAGACGAAAAGATAAAACAGCAACCCGGGCCTCAGCAGGGGAATATTCATGAAGATCTTGACAAAGGACAGGGCAACCCCGAGAAAGCCGGTAGTACCCTGGAAGAAAATAAACCGGAAAAGCTGGAAGGCCAGCGGCCGCAACCGGGCCACCGCAAGGACTACGGTGGAGAGGAAGTGAACGATACTGCCGGGAACCCTTAGGCTTCCCGGCTATTTATAGAGTTGACTCTTAACCAGGCCCCATTTATGTAACCGGTGGGCGAAAGAGACCCTTAATACACCGAAGCCGTATTTCATACTCCGGCTGAAATTGATGCTTGAAGCTTCTTCGAAGTATTTGGTGGGGCAGGTCACCTCGGCAATTTCGTAGCCATTCATGAATATCTGAGATATCATTTCGTTATCGAAAACGAAATCATCGCTATTATGGGTGAAGTCGATCGAACGAATGACATCTGCAGAGAAGGCTCTGTATCCGGTATGGTATTCACTCAGTTTCTGACCGATCATGATATTTTCGAACAAGGTCAGCATCCGGTTGAAGATATACTTATATAAGGGCATACCGCCTTTGAGCGCACCATTTCCGAGAATTCTTGAGCCGAAACAGACGGGATAGACATCGTAGGCGATCACGCCTGCCATGGCGTGTATGAGTTTGGGAGTATATTGGTAATCGGGATGCACCATGATAACAATGTCTGCACCCAGTTCCAGGGCTTTTTTGTAGCAGCTCTTTTGGTTTCCGCCGTATCCCTTATTCTGTTCGTGGACCACAACGTGCTGAATGCCGAGTCTTTTTGCTTCGGCAACCGTGTTATCCGGACTGTTATCATCAACCAGCACCACTTCGTCTACAATATCGAATGGAATTTCCTGGTAGGTGCGTTCCAGCGTCAGCGCTGCCTTGTAGGCCGGCAACACAACAGCAATTTTCTTACCATTTAACATCAGCCTGCAAATATAGTTGAAGCTGAACGAACTACGGATGGCCTAGTTAGCGACCTTGTAATCATAGTCGGCTCTTGGGCGCATTCCTGTGGCGATCAGGTTGGAGCTCGCTTTGCCCAGGAGGTCACCCTTCATATTGGATACCCTGCAGTCTACATGAATGATCTTTTTTCCTACCCGCACTACCGTGGCCGTGGCACGTAACTCCTCTCCTTCAGAGATGGCATAGAGGAAGTCAACATTCAGGTTTAGGGAGGTATAATGGTTCTCTGTGTCGAGACTGAGCACGGACCAGCCAATTACTTCGTCCATGACCAGCGCCATCATGCCGCCATGGATATTACCATAGGGGTTCGCCATTTCCTTTTTCACGGTGAGACGGATAGTGGCCTCTCCTTTCGAGATCGATTCCAGCGTAAACTCCATCCAGTTTCCTGCCGGCGATCTGGAATTCGTTACCTTTTTCCCTTCGAATTGTTCCTTCAGCCAGGCCAGTAGATCAGTAGTACTCTTATTCGAATCCATAAATTACAATCTTCGTGATTTTTTGTGGTGGCGCGAAGTTAGGTAAAGACGGGAAGCGGTACGATCCATGCCAGGATTGCCGTGTTATCGTCCACCCTATTCAATTGATTATTGTGGGTCTGGTAATCATACAGGAATTCATCTATCACCTGCGCACCATTGTCATCTCCCCACCGGGTCGTAGTCTGGATGTTCCCGTTCCGGTCATAGGTAAACGCCCCGCCCGGATCATCGTTCAGGTCAAGGGTACTATGGTTAATCGCCTTTAGCCATCCCTGCAAGTTATAGGTATAGTCGAGCCCCTGGAGATTGAAGCCCATTTCATGGCGATTCAGGTTTATTGTAAACGGATAAAACGCCTGGACCGATCGAGAATCAGGTTGCCCTTCTTCATCTTCAATTTCTCATTATCAAAGTAATCATACGTCATTAAACAGAGTCCCGAATCTTCTACAAATGGATTTTCATAAACTTTGAGAAGATTCACCTTCTTACTCTTCAAAAAATATATTGGAGCGTCACAGACAACACCCCGAAATAATAATGACTTTGTTCCTCTACGAGGAATCGTTACGTTATAATCGGCGCCAGGAGTATACAATAACCCCTCGTTATTGATTTCTACTCTTGAAATTAACCCCCGTCTGGAAATGAAAGTATCCCAAACTGACCTTGTAACGTCACGCGGCACTACGAAATATAGGAGCATCGTAATGGAATCGGAAGGCAACTCAGGATCGAAATACTCATAAATGTCATAAGGGTTATAGGTTGGTTTGACATAACTATTCAATACAATCTCTTTGTGATCGAGGTGCCAATTCCCGCTTAAACTCCCGGTATCATTGAACTTTTTAAACGGCTCACCAGTACCATACAAAGCGAAAGTATAATCATCCCGCAATTCTAACCGACTACTAAACTTCGCATCCTGGTACACTCCCACAAGGGATGTTTCATCGGGATAAAATCTAAGATTACACGAAATGCAAAGCAAAAGGAACATAAATACGATCCTATTCAAGTTTGATTCCAGTGGGTGAGCTGGCACCCTGTAAACCCGACTGTTCTTCCTTTTGTTGTAATTGTTGCCTGGTTGGCGCATAATTAAAAATCGATTTATAGTTAATAATGCCTTCTTGAAATATTTTATTGTCCTTATACCACTCTGGGGCGGAAACCGGACCCTTTTTCAATCTATCATATAACTTTCTTTGAGCTTCAATCTCAGATAGGCTTCTTGGTCTTAAATCTACAAGGCTTCTGGATATCTCTTGAATGCTTATTGCTTTATACTCGTCTATCTTATCATGTGCCTCCCCAGGAACCGTTACACCATTTATCCGTAAATAGTAATCTATTTCACCATCAAGAAATTGTCGGCCATGTTCGAGTTCATGAGCAAGCGCTAATATTGCAGTGAAATAAGACCCGTACGAACCTGTATAATCATTAAAATTCAACACCATTCTATTATTTGCAAAATCAAACTCAGCGCTTCCATGTTTTGGATCACCCGGTTTGAAAGCAATCTTGTGTTAGGGTCGCCGCTATTGGAGACCCTATAACTAATAAGGTTCCCATTGATATCATAGTCGTAACCCGTTTCATAAAGGTCATTGGTAGTGCTCAAGTCTCCATCCCTGTCGGTTGTGGTCTTCTGTAGTTTCAATCTGCCATGATTATGGAAGGGAAAAGAATAACCACCTATATTTTCATATGCCCCGGTCGAGGACCATTTATACTTCGAAAGATACCGCGCATCCACAGGTGCAGGAGGCCAGGTGGGAAATCCATTATTCAGATGCTGGTCGATCGCCCCGCCAAACTGGTATAATTCCCCCGTATAATGCAGCGGACCCAGAAACAGGTAGTCGTAGAAAGTGTATCCCTCATAGGAAGCCTGTCTATCCGACTGACTGAACCTGAGCTCTCCCCATTTATTGTGCCAGAACTTTGTATTTCCCCCGTCAGGCGTCTGCTGCCGGAGCACCTGGCCGACAGTGTTATGATCATACTCAGATGCAAACTGGTATTGAGGATTGGCAGACCTGTCTGTCATGGGTGGAGAAGGCGACACGACACCCTTAGGTGAAACCGTCCGGATCAGGTTCCCTGCCCGATCATAGTAGAAA
>JAEYQO010000068.1 GCA_023409975.1 Bacteroidota bacterium
CTGTAGAGACGTAGCATGCAACGTCTCCCGGAAATGCATATGAACGCCCGTTCAATTTGTTTACGAACAATGGAATTATCGGTAAATACTCTAACGACTAGCGACTCACGACTCACGACTGCCGAAGGCATCTGGCCGCATGAGTGTTACCGGGGTTTGTTGTTGACGTTTAAATTGTCTGAATCAGGATTTTCAGGATAGAAGGATAAACAGGATCAGCACGGAAGAATGAACAGGATTAGGATCAGGATTCGGCTAATAAATCCTGTATATCCTAAAATCCTCCTAATCCTGATTCAGACAAATGGGGCAAACAGGATCAGGATGCGGCTAATAAATCATGGAAATGTCGGTCCATACTCTAACGACTCACGACTAACCACTATTAACCACTGACCACTGCGAAGCGAGCGAAGCGAAGCGTATTTATTCACGAACCACGGAACTCTCGATCCAACACTGACTACTGACTACTGACTACTGCGAAGCGAGCGAAGCGAATTTGTTCACGAACCACGGAACTGTCGGTCCTACACTGACTACTGACTACTGACTACTGACTACTGCGAAGCGAGCGAAGCGAACCACGGAACTGTCGGTCCTACACTGACTACTGACTACTGACTACTGCGAAGCGAAGCGAGCGAAGCGAAGCCGAATGTGTTTACGAACCATGGAACTGTCGGTTAATATACTGACCACTGACCACTGACCACTGACTACTAACGACTAACAACTGACTCACTTGTCCTCGTGTTATGATCGATTTCGCGGATGGCTTCATCGAGCAGCGTTGCTGCCGTCACCATATGCTGCACGATCTCCTGGTTTTCGATACTGGTTCCGGCAGTGGGTTCCAGCAGTTGGGAAAGCCCCAGTATCTGAGCCACATGGCTGCGCACGCGGTGCGACTGTATCCAGGCAATCTCTTTCAGCCTTTTGTTCTGCAGCTCTATTTCAGCGAGATAACGCTGCTCTTCTGTAATATCGCGCGACAGGCAGCTCACGCCCACCACCTTCCCATCATCACCGAAAATCGGGTGGTATTTCGTTTCCACGATTCTGGGTCCGGTAGATGGGTATATTTCATGAATCCGGGTGACCACTTCACCCTGAAATGCCTTTTTGTATTGCTGCAGTAACACCTCCGAATCTGCCTGTCGCAACAGAGGACTCATCTTCCCGGTCTCCGGGAGGTCTCCAGTGACAAGCTGACACACACGAGCGAAGGAGTCATTAAAAGTCAAAAGTTTTAGTTCCGTGTCTACAGACCAGATACCATCCTCGGTACTGTTAATAATGGTCCGCAGCTTTCGTTCACTGTTCCTGATCGCTTCCTGCAGTTCGCGTTCCTCAGAAATGTCTTTCAGGAAGACCGTTACACCTGCGTCTGAGGGATAGATGGATACAGAGAGCCACCGTTTGGCAAGGTCAGAGTAGAAGCTCAGATGGGCAGTCTCCCGGCTTTCCCACACACGGTTTAATGTTTCTGGCCAATCTGTAGAAGGGAGACGCGGGAACACTTCAAACACATTTCTCCCCACAACTGATTCCTTCCGGATGTTAAACATTTCTTCGGAGGCGCTGTTAATGAAATTGATATGCCAGTTCTCATCGATAGCAAAGAATCCATCAGTAATGCTTTCAAGTATCCGATTCTTTTCTGCCGCACCTCTTTTGATCTCCTCCTGGGCCTCCACAAGATCAGTGATATCAACCGTGAGCCCATTCAGACTTTTACGCCCCTTACTATCTTCAATGAGCACGGCATTGCCGAGTACATGTTTTATCGCCCCGCTCTTGTGGATTACCCGGAATTGCTTCTCAGTTTTGCCCATAGTCAGGGCCTCGTTCATGGAATCCCCAAAAGCCTCCCGGTCCTCTGGATAGATACTATTAAAGAAGATGCTCGGGTCAGCCATCATTTCTTCCGGCTTATAACCAAATATCCTTTCACACGCAGGATTGGTATATGTGAGTTTGAAGTCGTCGACTGATGTACGCCAAACCACTTCATTCATGGAAGCCAGCAACTCGTCGTAAATGTCCTTTTGCCGCTGAAGCGCCTCAAACAATTCCTGCTTCTCCCGCTCCGCCTGAATGCGTTCCTCGATATTGATAGCCGCTATTAACGTGGCATTGGTATTGCCTGTCCGGATAGGATGAGACTTCACATGTACATGGAATACCGAGCCATCCTTCCTCTGGTGACGCCATATTTCCCTGGGGCGCTTGCCGGATAGGTGCTGGATCACATGCCGCCTTTCATTCTTAGGCCTGATATCCAGTATGGTCATCGAGAGAAATTCTTCTTCTGTATAGCCATATTCAATCGTGGCGGCATGGTTGACCCGAAGGAACTGCAGGGTCTCCCGGTCAAAAATCCACATCGGCAGCGGACTGTTCATGAATACGCCCCTGAAGTTCATGAAGAGTTCATCTTCTGAACGGGAATCTCTGTAATTAGACTGTCTGCGATAGCGGGCGCGATCAAGGGCCATCCGTATAATGTCCGTACAAAGCTGCTCTTTAGGGACCAGGTAAAATCCATCAACAGCTTCTCCTGCCACTGGGGCTGTTTTATCGCAAAGGGCGATGATGGTCACATCCGTTTCGCAGGCTAACCGCACAAGGCGTTCCTTGAATTGAGGTCGGTAACGACAGATGATCACCGCATACTCCCTTGCGAGGTTTGAAAGGTCCCCATCATCACTTAACAGTTTCGCCTCAGGACAGCCAGCTTGAGCAAGAAGGGGGGTAATCCACTCCGCGAAGGCATGTTCTTCCGTGACTACCGCTATTGTTTTGTGTTCTACCAATGTATGCTGTTTTCAATGAGGGTCAGCAAAGATGCATTTACATTCGCACATCTATTTTAAGAAAAAATGTGCATACTTTCATGTATCGACCACACATATATATGTGAAGTGCATAATTAGCATTAACGAAGCCAATCTTTGCTGACCGATATCAGTTTCGCATTCTATGTAGCTGATGATTATCACTTCCCTGATAAATGACATGAGCATGACGGACGAATTTTAAGTTCGATGCTATCCCTGTTCCTTTCCTTTTAGCTTTAACCAGAGCACTCACGGCATAGCTGGTTCGGTATTTTTGTGTTTTTTCTGTTATGCGAACAGTTGTATTCAGCAGCCATCCCTACGACCGGCCATTTCTACTCCAGGCCGCCGGTCGCGAACATGATCTGATATTCTATGAAAACAAATTAGATGCCAATTCCGCTTCCCTCGCTCAGGGCGCTGAAGCCATCGCTTTGTTCACATCCGATCAGGCCGACGCGGTGGTGCTCGGGCAGCTTCACGCGCTCGGAGTGCGTTTTATCTGTCTCCGTAGCGTCGGTTACGATCATGTCAACCTCAGCAGGGCGCGCGAACTGGGCATCCGCGTGGCTAACGTTCCCGAATATTCACCCTATGCGATCGCAGAACATACCGTGGCCCTGCTCATGGCCCTCAACCGGAAGATCGTGCTGGCTCAGAAACTCATGGACCTCAATGATTATCGACTTGACCTGCTCACGGGATTCGATCTTCATGGGAAAACCGTCGGCATTATAGGTACCGGACGGACAGGTGCGGCTTTCGCCAGTATCATGAAAGGATTTGGATGTAAGCTGCTGGGTTATGACCCGGCTCAGGATCCTGCATTGATCGCGGAAGGTCTTCAGTATGTGGAGCTCCCGGAGCTTTATGGACGCTCCGATGTCATTTCACTGCACTGCCCGCTCAACCCTCAAACCCATTATCTGCTCAATAGCAAGGCCTTCGCAGCCATGAAGCCCGGCGTCACCATTCTCAATACCGCCCGTGGCGGCATTATCGATACTGCCGCACTGATCGGGGCCATCGAAGCCGGAATAGTAGGACTCGCCGGACTGGACGTTTATGAAAAGGAAAAGGATTTCTTCTTTGAGAATTTCAGTGGCTCCCGGATCAACGATCCGCTCTACCTGCGACTGCGCTCCTTCCCGAATGTGCTCATCACCGGACACCAGGCGTTTCTTACGAGAGAAGCCCTGGAAGGCATCGCGGGCACCACAGCCCGAAACCTCGATCAGTTCGCATCGGGACAAGCCTGTGATAACGAGCTATAATTGTTAAATCTAAAAAGATAAAGGTTTTTATTAATAATTATCGGTAACTTTGTTCTTTATTCATTTTTTTTATTTATTACAATGCAAGAAGGCACAGTAAAATTTTTCAACACAACCAAAGGCTTTGGTTTTATTACACCAGCTGATGGTAGTAAGGACGTTTTCGTTCACATTTCCGGTACCACTATGGATATCTATGAGAACGATAAGGTGACTTACGAACTCCAAAACGGTCCCAAAGGTTTAAATGCAATTAACGTTCGCGTAGTATAAACTTGTTGATACTTTTTTTGAAAAGGCTCCGGTAAAACGGAGCCTTTTTTTGTGGGCTGAACCTAATTTTCATGCCATCTTTTTTCCCTGTTGCAGAGGACGCTATTGATGCTTCCATTTTGATTCTTTGATAGATTTGAACGATAAACGGCCAAAGAATGCATCTTCATTTTCTACTTGCTGATCATGATCCGGATGATATACAGTTGTTTGGACTGGCAGTTGATATGAGCCAACTTCCCATTCAGCTTAAAGTGGTAAGTTCCTGCGAGCAAATAATCTCTTGTCTCCGTGAAGAATATATGCCTGATGTCATCGTCACCGACGGAAAATTTGTCGATGGACTCATCGACTGCATCTGTTCCCTCAGAGGTCATATGGCCCTGAAGCTTCGACCGCTCTTTGTTCTCTCCGGTCACGACAGCCGGCGTATGCGCGATATCTGTCTTGAAGCAGGTGCGACAGATTACTTCGAAAAGCCCTCGACTTTCGAAGATCTGGTAGAAACCATTAAGGTCATGTATCATTCCGTAAGAAGCAGCGGAAGGGTCATCGCCGGCTAGCGGTCCGCCGGTGGGCGGCTGATCGCTCTTTCGTCGATCAACCATCCACCGTTGCCACCCATAGATTTTAGGGGATATTGACCGCTAAAGGAATTTTCACAGTAGCTATTCCAGCCGTCGGATCATGTTGCCACTGCCTTGCCAGATCCGCATCTGCGCTGCCGGTCCAGTCAGTGGACAACAGCCTGTTATCTATCAGCCGCACGCCCGGGCGCAACTGCCACCCTGAAGCAGCCAGCGTATGCCCCTTGTCGCCTTCCGCAATACATCTGTAAACAAAGCAGGGCATCGGCATCATATCAGCCAGCTTCAGCATCTCTGCAGTCGGAAGGGCTACTCTGCAATGCGATTTATCGCCGATGAAACCATCTTTGTCCACCACCAGTTCTCCCTGATCCACATGCACTCCCGACCATTGCAGTCCTTTACCGGTCAGGAAAGCTTCCGCAAGGGTCACGAGGAAGAGCTGATTGCCCAGCCGCACGGGCTGTGCATCATTAAACTTATTTTTCCCATCCAACTCAAACTTCTTACTCTCCACCTCAATCACGAACTGGTAGCTACGCCCTTTCACTTTCTCATCCGAAAGCTCTGTGATTTTCTTACTAATGAATTTACTCAGCAGGTTCAGCGCCGCGTTGTCGAGGTAAGGGAAGATCTTCAGGATATTCGATCCCCTGATCATGCTGGTCACTCTCCGGTCCAGCTTCACAAGTCCCTTCACCAGGTCGCTGCGGAAGAGCTGGCCCTCCACTTCCTGGCTCCACTGAGGTTCCGTTCCGGTGCTCACCGTTTCCTGTACCATCTTCAGGGTTTTCAGGCGCTTCCTCACGAGGAAGGAAGCCAGCTCCACGGCATAGATATTCGGGTGTTTGGAGGCGAAGCCGGCAAAGCCCTGCAGCGGACTGCCAGGAAGGTCGATGCTGCGATAGACCTCACCCTCCAGCTTCACAGGCGCAATAGCCATGATCTTATAGTCTTCGCTCTTGCCCGATATCTGCAATAGCTCACCCACCAGCAGCCTCAGTACCGCTTTCATCACCAGTTGCTGATCGGGTATCTGGGTCAGTCCGGCTTCAAACTGGTCCTCATGGTCGAGGAGCGCACCATATTGCTGCGGGTGTTTGTGACAGAGTCTCAGCAGCCGGGCCTTCATCGTCAATGGGCCACCCGGCACCACCTCGGAGGAACGGCGCGCAGCAGATATTTCATTCAGCAGTTGAACAATTTCAGTGATGTACCTGCTACAGTCGGTCTGACTGTTCACAAGTCCCTCAAGTACCTCGTAGAATTTGCCCGCGTCTTTCAACACCTCTGCCACATCCACGATCTTTGCGCTCTCCTTTACCCTCGATTCATTCATGATCATCGAAAGCAGCGAGCCCACATGCGGCAGCAGCCGGTCGATGGTGCTCAGACGCACAACATCCTGTGCCTTGGTGAAGCCGCTCAGGTCGCCCGCTCTTACGATGCCGAATTGCTTCAGGAAGGGAATCTGGTAGTTAATGTTTTCATCTCCCACGCTGGGATCTACGAATACTACCAGCCGGTCGAACTCCCGCGGTTCTTCTGCATCGAGAAAGCTCGCGAGGCGAAAGGCTTCTTTTACGGGTTCGTTGTTGAAGGTGCCCCCGTCCACATAGAAGAAGGGATAGCTCAGCGCTCCGGCTTCCTGTTTTGCGCCCATGGCGGCGCTGCATACTTCGGCATCGAGTGCCTTCGGCCAGGTCTTGTCATATTCAAATTGAAACCGCTCCAGCGGCACGGGTTCGAATGCCATGGGGAAGGCTCCGCAAGCCATGGCAGTAGCAACGATCCGCGACCAGGTCTTCGGCCGGTCCAGCTCACCCACCACACCTTCTGCTTTATGTCCCAGGTGGTAGCGCATCCATCTCGACGGATACTTGTTGCGATCCTGCTCCAGGTCCTGGAGGTTCTTCTCTCCAAAGAACAGGTGGAAGACCCTCAGTTCTTTATGGCAGCGGGAAGTCAGGGTGTCCTTCAGTCCGGCATGATTAGGATGGTCGGCGCCGATCCTGCGCTCATCGATCACAATGCCGGTGACATTGGAAAGGGTGCAGGCAAAGATCACTTCTTTGTTGAGGATGCAACGAGTGCTGAAGTCGAACTCAGTACCGCTGTTGGGTTTGAAATGTTTCCTGGCAATTTCTTCCAGTGCGCCCCGCCGCAGCAGTCCGCCTTCATGATGCAGGGCATCCCATTCCGACTGTTCATCACCCAGCAGCGCATCGAAATTGATATCATCTACCCAGATCTCCTTTTGCAGGTTCTTCACCACCTGTGCGGCCACGAGGTTCCTCCACTGCTGTCCGGACATCTGTTCCGCGTGATGACCCTCAGCGTTCAGCACACTGATGGCCGCTTCGCGTTCTTCAGGCGTCTGAAAAGCCAGTCCCCGCAGCATGATGCTCAATGCCATCGCGCCTGCACTGGCCCCGGCGAACACATCGATCTCGATGTTTTCATAGCGGTGAAAGTCCTTGTCTTTGGCAAAATAGCCTCCATGGAGCACCAATTGTTTGATCGATTCTGCCAGTGCGGCCCCGGAAAACGATCCGAGCGATACGCCTCCGCCCATCGCGAAAGCCAGTTTGAGTGTCTTTGCCATGATGTAAGTTTTTGAATGTTAAACTGTTGATTGTCTCCGATGGATGACCAGCGCGGAACATCTCCATTCCCTGCCTCCATCGAAGGATAAAGGAACGATGAATTAATGGGTTCTGCAATGTGAAAAAGACTATTGGGGGAGGGGTAGTTTAACCCTGAGGCCTGAGGCCTTCGGCAGTCGTGAGTCGTTAGTGGCCTTCGGCAGTCGTGAGTCGTGAGTCGCTAGTCGTTAGAGTATTAACCGACAGTTTCATGGTTCGTATCATGTCAGATGTCAGATGTCAGATGTCAGATTACAGATGTCAGATGTGGGTCGTGAAGATTGCCTTGGCTTTGGTCTTCGCTAAACCCGCCAATGGCCAACGGCTAACGGCTAACGGCCGATCAGATGTCAGATGCCTTCGGCAGTCGTGAGTCGTTAGTGGCCTTCGGCAGTCGTGAGTCGTGAGTCGCTAGTCGTTAGAGTATTTACCGACAGTTCCCATGATTTATTAGCCGCCTCCTGATCCTGTTTGCTCCATTTGTCTGAATCAGGATTAGGAGGATTTTAGGATATAGAAGGCGAAAAGAAAAAGGGCTGCCCGTCAGGGCACGAATTTAATTCACCTCTTCCAACAAAATCACTTCATCATTCCTTTATTCTCAAAAAGCACCCTACAGACTTTATTCCATAGGGATAGGAAAGGCTGCGAAGGTGCAGCGAAGCTTTCATCTGAAATCATTATTTTAGTTGTATGACTATAGAACAAGCCCAACAAGAATTAGCAGTCTATAGAAAACAGCAAAGAGAGGCGAGGAAGAAAATTGTAGAACTGCGAACATTTCTTCAGGACAGGGGTGTTAACC
>JAEYQO010000083.1 GCA_023409975.1 Bacteroidota bacterium
GTTGTGAGTTGTGGGTTGTGGGACGCCTTCGCTTTGGCTTTGGCCTGGGCTTTGGCTTTGGCCTTCGCCTCAGCTACCTAACCAGCGGCTAATGGCCAACGGACCTGAAATCACATTAATGGTTAATGGTCAGTGATGACGTCGATCCTGACAGGTTATTCGATGAATACTCTGACGGAATCGGTGTTCATTTTAATGCGGAGCCAATTAGCCAGTTGGGAGGAGTCTCTGTCTTCTGAGGTGCTGCCGTCCTGGAATTTGAAGAAACCGATGGTGACCGTGTCGACATATGTTGTGTCGGTGGCATAGATCAGGGCGTTGGTAACGCTGTATCGCATCAACTTAGGAAACAGTGCCAGCAACTCCGGCTTGATATTGCCTTCTTTCTCCTGGGCGCCGGATTCCACTGAATCGACCTTCCTGAACACATCCTGTAAAATGCTTGCTTTGATCGTAGAAAAATCGATTTCCTGCTTTGCTGTAAGACCCTGTCGAATAAACAGATCGGTATTGGTGAGACCATAATTCGCCAAACGCGTACGAATGGTATCTATCTCGTGCTCTGGCAGCTCCTCTCCTATCAGCAGGAGATTAATTTGCCGTTTCCCATCCTTTTCGAGGTAGCTTTCATTTACGACCTGAGTGCGTGCAAAACGGAACTCCTGTTCAACAAAACGTTTGGCGTTAGTTTCATAAATACTCTGGTCGACAATCCGGTAAGCCATGTAAATGCTGGGAAGGACGGTGAGGATTACTACCCAAAGAATAGTTTTCCTAACCCTTCTTTCCCTCCGGATATCACCAAACTGCACCTTTTGAAACTTGAGGTAGCGAACGATCAGAAATGTGCTGATGCAGATGAATACGCAGTTGATAAAAAACAGGTAGAGCGCTCCGGCAAAGTAGTACAGATTACCGCTACCCAGGCCGAAGCCCGCGGTACACAGAGGAGGCATAAGAGCTGTGGCGATGGCCACACCGGGGATTACATTAGATTTCTCCTTTCGGGTTCCTGCCACGATCCCTGCAAGTCCGCCAAAGAAAGCGATGAACACATCCCAGAGAGAGGGGGTGGTACGAGCGAGAATTTCAGATTGAGCCTGGTCGAGCGGTGTGATCCAAAAGTAGATAGAAGATGTCAGGATACTGAAAAATGCTGCGATGAGCAAGTTCTTCAGGCCACTGCGAACCAGAGCCAGATCGTTAATGCCTACTCCCAGCCCTACGCCCATTATCGGACCCATTAGCGGGGAGATCAACATCGCACCGATGATGACAGCGGCGGAGTTTACATTCAGTCCGATGGAGGCGATAAGAATGGCGAATATGAGCGCCCAAAGATTGGAGCCTTTAAACTCGACACTCCTTTTAATGGAGTTGACGATTTCCTGTTCATCGGCTTTGTCGTCGTCGAGATTGAACCTGTCTCGTATCCATGCGCGAAGCTCTGCTAATACTCTCTTCATAAATGATGTCCGCAAAATACGGTTTCCCTTTCAGATGGCTTTATAGCAGAGACTTCAGAGGAGGGATTTGAGGTAGGAAACTGCCTTTAACATTCTGCTGCCATACCAGCTAAACATCTCTCCATCTACCAGTTTGATCCCGGCCCCCGGAATTTGTTGTCGCAGTTCCGCCGCGTGATTCTCTTTAAAAGGGAATGGTTCGGAGGACAGGAGAATGCAATCCGGTGAAAGTGCCTTCAGTTCTTCGGCAGACGTTTCCGGATAGCGGATCCGGTCGGCAAAAACATTGATCATACCCAGCCGCTGAAGGATATCGTGAATGAAGGTATCATGTCCAACTGTCATCCAGGGGCGGTACCAGATAAGATAGGCGACTCTGAAATTCCGGGAGGCCTTTCGCAGATCTGCGAAACCAGTTTCGATATTCTGAACCAGTTCCAGGGATGGTCTCGTCCGGTCGGTCAGGGCACCGATGAGCCTGATCATCTCTAAGGCCGCTTCGACCGTGCTGATATCGCTTACCCAAACGGGAAACTCTTTTGCGAGCACTTCAACCTGCTCCTGCTCATTCTCCTCCTTATTAGCGATGATCAGATCAGGTTTCAGCAACCGGATCCTTTCAAGGTTCAGTTGTTTGGTGCCACCGATCCTTTCTTTGGTACGAAACCAGGATTGAGGGTGAACGCAGAATTTTGTGATTCCCACGACCTCATTGTCAAGGCCCAGGTCTGCCAGCAGTTCTGTCTGAGAGGGCACCAGAGAGACGATGCGTCCAGGAACACCCTGCAGCAGCACCTTTCTACCGAGCATGTCCACGAACTCCTGCATTTAGCTGAAACGTTTGAAATAGAAGAGAATAAAGAAACAGAACAGGATATCGACCGGGAACAGGATATTGGTGTAGATATCTATATCGGTCGAGCTTTTTAATGTAAAGTGCAGGATCAGATTCAATGCGGTGAGTGCGATATATCCATAAGCTGCCCAGCGTCTGAGATCGCATAAGAAGATCCAGAAGACTGTGTTCAGGAATATCCAGAGGACACCCAGCCAGTAGATGGAGGGGAAAGGAAATTCGCGGAAAACCCAGATATTGAATCCGAGCATGAACAGATGAAACAAAGCCACCCAGGGGAAGATCAGGGGTGGCTTTGAAATGATTCTCTTTATAAATTCAATGTCCATATCTGGTTAGCCTTTGCTAAAAGCGTTCAGCACATCGTATTTGGTAAGGATGTGGTACTGTCCACTTTCGTCCTGCGTGAGGATGGCACCATTATCCTTTGTAATGAAGTGAGAGAGCCGTTCCAGCGGCATATCCATCTTCACCAGCGGAAGGGCGGGCTCTTTTACATCTGCGATGTTGAAATCTTTTACATCAGCATTCTCAATCAGCTTTTTGAAAAGGCCTGTTTGGGTGATAGCTCCTGTAAGATTTCCGTTCTTCATTACGGGAATCTGTTCGATATCGTACTTCTTCATCAGATCCAGCACATCAGAGACTTTGGCGTCCTCATCGATCGTAACCAGTCTGCGGCGACCGAGGCCGCCGATGAGATCACGAACCGTTTCGACATCGAGGAAACCCCGGTCGAGCATCCATTCGTCGTTATAGATTTTTCCGACGTAGCGACTGCCGTGATCGTGAAACACCACTACAACCAGATCGGTTGGCTTCAGCTTATCCTTTAGCTGGCGCAGACCGGCGATGACAGAGCCGGCGGAGTAACCGACGAAAAGGCCTTCCTCTTTGGCAATTCGACGAGCCATCACAGCACCGTCTTTATCGGTGACCTTTTCAAAATGATCGATGACGTCGCGGATATAATTCTGCGGGAGGAAGTCTTCCCCAAATCCTTCGGATATGTAGGGGTGCACTTCGTTCATATCGATTTCACCGGTATCGAACCATTTCTTGAGCAGCGAGCCGTAGCTGTCGATCGCCCACATTTTGATGTCCGGATTTTTTTCCTTCATAAACATGCCGATACCGGTGATGGTTCCCCCGGTGCCGGAAGCGACTACTACGTGCGTTACTTTACCCTCTGTCTGGTCCCAGATTTCGGGAGCAGTGGTTTCGTAATGTGCCTGACGGTTTGCCAGGTTATCATATTGGTTTACGTACCAGCTATTAGGTACTTCTTCAGCGAGTCGCTTAGAAACGGAATAGTAGGAACGTGGATCTTCAGGTTCGACATTGGTCGGGCAAACGATAACTTCGGCACCAACAGCTTTCAGGATATCGATCTTCTCCTTGGATTGTTTATCAGTTGTTGCGAAAATGCATTTATAGCCCTTCACGATGGCTGCCAGGGCGAGTCCCATACCTGTGTTACCGCTGGTACCTTCTATGATTGTTCCACCGGGTTTGATTTTCCCTTCCTGTTCCGCAACTTCCAGCATTTTAAGCGCCATGCGGTCTTTGATGGAGTTGCCGGGGTTGAAGAAATCAACTTTAGCATACACCGGACAGGGAAAATCGGCGGTTACCTTATTCAGTCGGATGAGAGGAGTATTACCAATCGATTGAAGCACATTGTCGTATACGCGTTTATTAGTATTCATGTGTCGGAAAATATGGGGCGAAGTTAAGAATTAGTAGTCAGGTCAGACACTAAAAGCTATCGTTTATTCGTTGAATCGTTTTTTCGTGGAATCGTTTTTTCGTGGAACCGTTTTATCGTTGAATCGTTTTTTCGTTGAATCGTGTTTTCGTTGAATCGTTTTTTCGTGGAACCGTTTTATCGTTGAATCGTGTTTTCGTTGAATCGTTTATTCGTGTATTCGTTTATTCGTGCTATCGTTTATTCGTGCTATCGTTTAAAACCTCCCTCTTGGGTTGTGGGTTGCGAGTTGTGGGCAGCCTTGGCTTTGGCTTTCGCTTTGGCTTTGGCCTTCGCTAAACCCGCCAACGGCCAACGGCCAACGGCTAACGGCCGAATTGGGTTGTGCGTTGTGGGTTGCGAGTTGTGGGCAGCCTTGGCCTTGGCTTTGGCTTCGGCCTTCGCTTCGGCCTTCGCAGAACCCGCCAACGGCCAACGGCTAACCTATTGTTGAATCGTTGAATCGTTGAATCGTGTTTTCGTGTTTTCGTTGAATCGTGTTTTCGTGTTTTCGTGTTTTCGTTTAATCGTGGAATCGTTGGATCGTTTATTCGTGTTATCGTTTATTCGTGCTATTGTTTAAAACGTCCTCATGGGCTGGGGTTGGGGGTTGCTTTGGCTTCGCAGTTGTGGTCAGTGTACAATGTAATCAGGTATTATTTCGATCAGGTGTGTATCGAAAGCAGCAGGGAAAATCAAAAAACTCACTGAGCTTTCAGCATTTTCTAGTCTAACAACCTACTTTTTCTGCCTGAGCTTGTGGGAGAGTTGGACAGGTTCATCAGGGTTTCGAATAAGCCAAAAAAACCCGGGATGGACTCCCGGGTTAGTGTAGAGGTATTTTAGTTTGATTACTCGACCATGATGACGCTGAACATATTCTCATAGTTATCGGCGAGCCTGGCAGCATTTGGTCCAGAGTGCATTACCGTATGCATCTGAGAAAAATCGATGGTATGTGGAGATTTGAACAATTCCAGCAGATCTGCGGCAATATGGATATGCGGCGTATTATCATCGACCGTAATCGGCTGAGGTAGCTGAAGAGTGACTTCACGAACAGTATTATTAGCCCCACTGAAGCCGCCTGGGTGCAGTGTCACTTTGTTATTTGGAGCAGACGGAGAGGTACCTTCAAACTTCATCATGATATAACCTGTATTCCAGTCCCAGAACATTCCATGTGTTTGATCCAGGGCTCCGGTTTGTGCACCGCTGGTATTTCTTGCGGAATCGACCCCAATCATGAAGCTGACAGAGGTGTAGGTGCCAGCAGGCACATCTTCCATGTCGAAATTGTAAGTAGAATCCACTCCATGCTTAATCAGATGGTAGCTTTCTTCCTCAGCATACCAGGCGCTATCCGGTCCCATCAACTTGAAATTGCTGAGATAGTAGTTGAATACACTCACCTGAAAAGAATCGTTATTCTCATTGAGGTACCATCCTGAATCAAGGAAAATTTGTTGATTTCCAACCTTGTTGGTCATTTCGATTTTCACCTTACCCCCCTGTGGATTAGGTTGGGGTGGATCCTCGTCCTTTTTCCTGCAGGAATTCAAAATCAGACTGCCTGCAACGAGGGCGAGAGCTAGAGGAATTAATCTGGTTTTCATGTACTAAAGTTACGACTTTTCCGGTTGAGGCGCGTTTGTGAGTCGCACTCGATTGGGCAGCAGGAGCTCGGGGGGGGTAGAAAAAAAGCAGAAAAGGCGTAGTGCGTCTTTTCTGCTTTTCTGGATTGGTCGTATTTGCCGGACAGTTTCTTCAATACCTTATATCATCTACCGTTCTTATCAACTGTGGCATGTACCATATCCGTACGCGATAACTGTAAAAAGGACCGTGCCAGCTCATACCTCATCAAGTGGCTTTCTGTTTTTATTATGAAGAGTATTAAAATAGGTTGGAGTCATGCCCGTGACTTTTTTAAACTGGGTCGAGAGATGTGCTACACTGGAGTAATTGAGTCGGTCGGCGATCTGGCTGAGCGTAAGCTCATCGTACGTGAGCCATTCTTTCACTTTCTCGATCTTGTGCGTGATGATGAACTGTTCAATCGTTAGTCCTTCTGTTTCTGAAAACAGCTTAGAAAGGTAAGCATAGTCATAATGGAGCCTGTTCGTGATATATTCACTGTGCTTCAGCCTTGTTTGATCTTCCTGGTAGTGTATGAGGTCCACAATTGCTGTTTTTATTTGTTCGATGAGCTGGCTTCGGCGATCGTCCAACAGTTCAAATCCCTGTTCCTTTAATAACGCTTCGAACTGTTCCTTCTGGTCAGAATTCCAGCCGGCTTCCTTTACCTCTACCAGTCCTAAATCAATTTTCACTGGAGTGAGGCCGATCTTTTTTAAGGTTTGTTCTACTGCGGTGCGGCAGCGGTTGCAGACCATGTTGCGGATGTGGAAGATCATTTAGTCGTTAGTCGTTAGTGAGAAATTATTAAGGGGGTACGGCAGGTTCCAGGTCTTTAGATATTGGACATGGGATCGGTGTACATATCGTTGATCTGGTCGGCGTGTTTTTCTTCGATAACCTTTCTTTTCATTTTAAGAGAGGGTGTGAGTTCGCCACTGTCAATGGTCCATTCCCTCGGAAGCAATACAAACTTCTTCACCTGTTCCACATGACTGAACAACGGGTTGTACTTATCCAGTTGTTTCCGGATCAGGTCCCTCACTTCGGGGAGGGCAATAATCTGCTCGTTTTGCTCAGGGACATCTTTGCCTTGCTCTTCGAGCCAGTTGCGTATAACCGCAAAGGCAGGAACGACTAGAGCGCCAACGAATTTCTTTCCGGAGCCTGTGACCAGAATCTGCTCAATAAACGGGCTCTCCTTGACCTTATTCTCTATGGGCTGAGGGGCTACATATTTACCACCTGAGGTCTTAAACATCTCCTTTTTCCGGTCTGTTATCTTTAAAAATCGACCTTCTACCCACTGGCCGATGTCACCGGTATGAAACCAGCCATCTTTCAGCGCTTCTGCAGTTTGTTCGGGGCGCTTATAATATCCCATCATGATATTCTTACCCCGGGCCAGTATCTCCCCGTCCGGGCCCAGCTTCACTTCTACATTTTTGATCAGGGGGCCTATGGTCCCTACCCTTCTGTCTTCCGACTCAAAGCGATTGACGGAGATGACAGGAGATGTTTCTGTAAGACCGTAACCCTCCATGATGACGATTCCGGCGGCAGTAAAAATGCGTATTAAACGTTCCTGACAGGCGGCAGAACCTGTAACGATAGCCTTCACCTCTCCGCCGAGTGCCTCGCGCCATTTTGAAAAGATCAGCTTATTCGCCAGCTTCAACTGCATTTGGTACCAGCCGGAACCTTTATTGACATTGTCATATTTCTTGCCCAGTTCCAGTGCCCAGAAAAACAGAGCACGCTTTAAACCCCTGAGTGCCAGGCCTTTTGTCAGGATCTTTTCATACACCTTTTCCAGGAGCCTGGGGACCGTTGTGAAAACCAAAGGCTTTACTTCCCTGAGATTATCACCTATAGACTCCATACTCTCGGCGTACCAGACCGACAGCCCAGCCTGCAGGTATACATAGGTTACCATCCGCTCGAAAATATGGTTCAGGGGCAGGAAACTCAGGGTGCGGGCCCCTTTTTCGGCGAAAGAGAATGCGGGCATAGAATCCTGTACGTTATTCACAATATTGCTATGCGAAAGCATGACTCCTTTAGGGGCTCCTGTGGTACCGGAAGTATAGATAATCGTTGCAAGGGTTTCAGCGGTGATCTGTTCCATCAGCGATTCATCAGGTTGGAGGTTCAGGTCCAAAAGCTCCGACCAGTGTCGGACGCCTTCAATCCTATCGAAGCTGAACACATGCTTTACGGAGGGGGTGTTCCCTATAGCCTCTTTAAACCTTTTGTATAACTCGCGACTTGCAACAAAAACAATGTGTACTTCGGCTTCATTGAAGATAAACTCCAATTCTCCTGGTGCGATGGTTGGATATACAGGTGTCAGTACTGCGCCTGTCATTTGCACTCCGAAATCCGTGATCATCCATTCTGGCCGGTTGGGGGAGATGATCGCAATCTTTTCCTGTTTCTCCGGGTTATTCAATTCGCCGGAAATACCCAATGACTGTATTCCGCCGGCAAGTTTTCTGGCCAGATTCCAGGTATGAGCGGCGGTATAGGTGGTCCATTGACCGTTTTCTTTGGCCGCCAGCATCGGAGCATCCGGCTCTTCGTTTGCACGTTGGGCGGGTATATCAAAGAGGCGTTGGATCATACTCCGAATATAATGAAAAAAATGCCAAGCCGCCGAGGCGACTTACATTTGCGAGGTGCTACTGAAACTAAGAGACTGGGTATTGTTCACAAGTGTCTTTGCTGCTATCTGTGCAGTAGCACTTTGCCTTGCAACGGAGCGGCTTCTTTTGGGCAATTTACCTTCTCCGAATTCACTGCATTTTTTTATTGCCGGCTGCACACTTGTGGTGTACAATGCCCATTTTCTGCTTCGGAAGCCGGAACCACGGGAGTCGGACCGTTATCGCTGGACCTTGAAGAACCGGTGGTTACACTGGGTAAGTTTCGTAGCCGGAGTCGTTATGACTGCATTAAGTCTGCCGGGATTGAGCAAAGAGCTGCTGATCTGGAGCATTTTTCTGGGAATCTTATCCTTTGGCTATACCTTTCCAGTACTCCCATTACCGCAGGCTCAAAGACTGCGTGAGTTTGGATGGGTGAAGATACTCACGCTGACGAGCGTCTGGACCATTACAACTTCAGTCCTGCCGATGATCTATCATCATCACTCTATAGCAGCATATCCGGTCGAACTCAGCATCCGGTTTATTTTCCTGTTTGTTCTTTGTGTCGCGTTTGATATCCGGGATATGCAAACTGATCTTTACAGGAACATCCGCACCATTCCGAACCGGATAGGGACGGAGCGGAGCTACAGGTTGATTTATACCGGAATGGTGGTATTTCTTGGATTATCGGTTTGGCAGTACTACCGGGTTGAAAACCTACACCATCTTTTGATTGCCTGTTTCGTTTTCCTGGTCTCTGCAGGTGCTATGCACCTCACCAGAAGACATTCCAGCGACCGCTATTTTCTTGGAGTGATTGATGGGCTGATGCTGTTATACGGCGGGCTGGTAGCTCTGTTCGGTCACTACGTATGATTCCGCAATCTTATCGTGAAGTGTCTGCTTTCGTTTGTCCAGTATGATGATCAGGTATCCGGAAAGCGCGGTAACCAGGGAAATATACTTTGAAAAATGACGTAGTGAGGCTTCGACAAAGTCAAGACTACCACCCTGGACATTACTAACCTTGATGCCCATGGTCCGTTGTCCGAGTGTTGCCTGACGCGTTCCCGAAACCTGGAAGGCTTCGTATAGCCAGGCGGTTATTATCAATGTGAAAGGCACCGGGATTTTGCTGCCAATCAGGAAGGCTGTGAGCATAACAATCAGCAAGTCGATTACAAATGCTCCAAACCGTTCCCATACACTTGCATAGTTTAGAATTCTCCTGGGGAATATCGCGCTGGTCAACCTGTTCCTTCTCATCTTCAACACCGTTTTACGAGCTAACAATCCGTTCGGAAAGAGAAAGGAAAACACATGCCAGCAGCATGAACATCGCGTTAAAAAAATGTATTTCTTAAGGTGTGGGCATGAAAAACCCTTGCGGAATGCCGAAAGCAGACTGCAATGGTCTAATAAGCCGTTGGCCGTTAGCCTTTAGCCATTGGCTGGTTTAGCGAAGGAGAAGGCCAAAGCCAAGGCCGCCCACACGACCAACAACCAACAACATCAACCAAACGTGTTAAGTCAGATTTGGAGATTAATCTGGCCGACCCTCGTACATCGTATATCAACCCAATTCAAAAAGCAAGACTAGTTTTGAAACTCTACAGTTTTTTCACAGGTATCGTTTGCGTGATGTTATCAGCGACCAGCCTTACCAGATACATTCCCGGCGCCCAGGAGGCTGCGTCAATGATCAACTTGTCGCTGGAAGGTGCAACTGCTGAGGTATGGAATACTTGCTGACCCTGCAGGTTCAGGACCTGAATATTGAGACTTGAATTGGGTAGCTTCTCGAGGTTGAGACTGAATTGGTTTGTGAAAGGGTTCGGGAATGCTGAAACATCCAACCTCTGATCTACGTCATTGACATTGAGAGTGCCCTCAGTCAATATGATCATCCGGTTTTCGCTGCGGTCGCCTGTAGCGAAATTATCGCCATTCGCGCCGAGTACCGTCACATAAAGATTCAGGGGGCCATAGCCACCTTGAGGAGCCTTCCAGAGAAACTGTTTTTCCAGATCATTATTGATGGCGGGAATGGGATCTGTGTGTTCGATCAGTTCCAGACCTGAGAGCGGATTTGATTGTAGCCCTGATGTCGGAACGAAATTGCCTACTCCAGCTCCGTTGCTGTCTGTAGCTGCAAACTGGAAGCCATATTCCTGAAAGTAGGTTGAGCTTGCGCTGATATCTATCAGATAGACCTGGCCAGGGATATATTCTGTTGTGGTTGCCTGAGTCTGCAGATCGAATACGGACATCGTGAGAGTGAAACTGGTGTTTGCATTGGCGTGGCAACCGGCACCTGAGCAGTTGGCCAGAGAATTCTGAGCACCAGTTCGGTTATGGCCATGCTGAGCAATTCCGTTGCTGAAGCTGGTGACACTCAGATAGAGAAATCCGCTTGAGAGGCTAAGTAGTAGCGCTTTTTTCATAAATACAGGTTTGGGCCTCCTATCGGGCATTAATTCCGTACCAGAGGCAGATCAAATATATAGATTCTGAAATCGTTTTTTGAGCGGCCTTGTCAAAATGTTGTCATGAAAAAAGCCGGCTTGACAGCCGGCTATAACTAAACATTGGATTATCTGCAATTATTGTTTGCTCACCGGGATTATGCGTTGAGCGCCGTCTTTCATAATACGGACCATGTAGAGACCTGAAGCCCAGTTGTCGGCTTGGATAGCAGTAGAAGCGGCAGCATTGGTTACCTGAACCTGCTCGTTATGCAACAGACGACCGTTCAGATCAAGTACAGCGATATCATAGTTTCCTGCATCAGCGCCTTCGAAGCGGAGGTTTACCTGGGCCGAGGCGGGATTGGGGTAAGCTGTGATCCGGATGTGCTCAGCCAGCTCTGCTACAGAGTTGGGATCTGCGAAGGTGAAGCTGGCCAAAGTTGCATGATCACCGGCATCTGCGCTACCGTTACCATTGGTGGCGTTCACAATCACGTGGAACGTGACGGCACCTGAGTTGGGTGCTCCCCAGTTGAAGGAAGCGTTTGCCGTATTCGTATTAAAGTTGTTACCTGTACCAAGAGGCGCGGTATGTTCAATGACCTTTTTCCCCATCGTACTGCTGTTGTCTACGAGATGAACGTCAATTCCGGAACTAACCTGAAATGTTCCTGCGTTATTACCATTGATATCCGTTGCTGTCATCTGGAAGCCAAATTTCCCGGTTGAAGGGAGGGCAACATTGCTGCCCAAAAGCACCACCTTATAAACAGTTCCTGGAGTGTAAGCCTGCCCGGGCGTTATTGGAGCGCCAGGACCCGTGATAGGCTGCAACGTTAATGTGAGCTGTGTCGTATTATCGTTAGAACCGTGACAAGTTGAGCCAGCACAGGTCTGCATCGCCGAGTTAGGATTACTTCCTGTCCGGTTGCCTTCACCGTTGTGTGCAGGTCCGGTCATGTAACTGGTCAGTGTTAGATAAGCAAAGCCACTTAAGGCAGTGAAAAGTAGAATTGGTTTCTTCATACAGTTAGATTTTTATGGGTTAACTACTTTATCAGATAACTTTGTGGCCCATGGGTCACAAAAAGTTAATCCGTTTTGAAGCTATAAAAACTTTCCCTAATGTACTTCAAAATCCGGAAAATGCAAGGGGTCGCTGGGATAAATATTTTAAAAACAATCACCCGATCACCCTGGAACTTGCGTGTGGCAAGGGCGAGTATAGTGTCAACCTGGGCAGGGAACATCGCAACCGTAATTTTATTGGAGTAGACATCAAGGGTAACCGGATATATGTTGGTGCGAAGACGGCACTTGATGAAGGCCTGGACAATGTTGCATTTCTAAGGATTCAGATCGGTCAGATCACACAATATTTTGCACCGGATGAAGTGGAGCAGATATGGATCATTTTCCCCGATCCTTTTCTTCGGGATTCCAAGGCAAAGAACAGGCTGACCCATCCAAGGTTTCTTGCACAATATCAACAGATCCTGAAAGAGGGTGCTACCATCAACCTTAAGACAGATTCCCGGGAACTCTATGATTTTACTATGGAGACGATTTCGGAGCAGGGCTGTATTATTCATGAGCAGATCGAAGATGTTTACGGTAAAGGGAAAGCAACCGGCGCGCTGGCTATTCAGACATTCTATGAAAAGATGCATCTTGCGGAGGGTAGAACTATTTATTTCGTGAGCTTTTCCCTTCCGAAACACCCTATCAGGGTGCCGGAGAAAAAGAAAAAAATTCAGGATGAGGGGCCGGACAATGCAGAGGCATGAGTCGGCTGAAGGAAGGTGAAGACTACTACATACTCGCAGATGGACGGTTGGTGTTCACGGCCACTTACCTGTTAAAGCGGGGCTATTGTTGTGGTAATGGTTGTTTGAACTGCCCTTATAATTACCAGAATGTTCCTGAAGAGCGCCGGAAAGAACTACAGCGTAAAAGAGAGGAACGGGGCGGCTCTGACACTTCAGAAAATTCAAAGCGTTAGAACATGTCGAGAGAAGACATTTACAGCTTTATCTATGAGATCGTCCGCCAGATTCCGAGAGGAAGGGTGAGTACCTATGGAGCTATTGCTGCAGCGGCCGGGTTGAAGTCGGGAGCCCGTCTCGTGGGATATGCGATGAACGGAGCACACCGGATCAAACCGAAAGTACCTGCACACCGCGTGGTAAACCGGAATGGACTATTGACTGGCAAACATCATTTTTCGACACCGGGAGAAATGCAGGCTTTGCTGGAGCGGGAACATATAAAGGTGGAGCAGGATCGTGTAGTGGCGTTTGAGGAGCTTTTCTGGGATCCTCTCAAAGAGTTGCAGTAAAGAATAAAGGCCATCCATACGGACGGCCTTTATTAAATGTGCGTGATATTATTAGTTGACTGCGATGGTTTGCGGTGTTTCTGCGTTTGGCATGAAAGCTATATTTTCTACCCTATCGATTTTCTTGTTCAACCACTGTGAGTTGGCCAGGAACTTCTCCTGGGGAGCGTAGATAAACATCACCGTACGATCCTTGATCAGGTTGATCAGTTTAGGGGCAAGATCACGGCTTACTGCAGGACAGCCCCAGCTACGGCCCAGTCTGCCCTGACCTGCGATAAAATCTTTGCTGACATAATCGGCACCATGCACTACGATTGCCCGGCTATAGGCGTCGGAATTGAAACCTTTATCCATCCCGTGCATGCGAAGCGAAAGACCGTGCTTACCGTGATAGGTAGCATCCGTCACGTAGAAGCCGAGGCTGCTCTGGTGAGAATTGGTGGTATTCGAAAAGTTATTGGCAAATTCCAGACCTGATCCCTGACCGTGAGCCACATAATCATTGAAAATCAGCTCCTGCGATTTGAGATCAAATACCCAAAGGCGCTTTGCTTTTGAAGACTGTGAGAAATCGACAATAGACAGTACATCTTTGCCGTCGTTCAGACGACCTTCATTTTTAAGATTCAGGTAGCCCCGCATGCCTTTTTCAAAAACTTCGAAGCTAAGCTTCTCACCGCCTTTGAAATCGACCTGATCATATACACTCTTTATGTATGATTCAGCATCGGCGAATGCGGGTTTAATATTGGATTCGGCAGCTTTAACAGTTGATTCAGTTTTGGTTTTGTCTTCGTTACCTTTCGCAGTTCCGAGTTTAACAGATACTCCAAGGACAGACAGCACAGAGACAGACAAGATCAGTTTTTTCATAGCAGAAAGGATAAAATGGTTTGTAATGGTATGATGTAAAATTACCTCATAAGGCCCTATTAACCAACGATTTTGCGGAATAGTTTACCCGTTTAACTCCGGTTTAACTCCCCTTGTGGAAAGGTGTGAATGCCATCATAAGAAAGCGGCTCTGTTGGAAAAATGGCATGCAAAATCCGCTACTAAATAGGCCAGAATATATAGCATCATCGATAAAGCATTGGTTAGTAAGCGGCTATAACTAGTCTGAATTCCGTAGTTTTGGCCGTCTTTAAAAAAATTTAGTCATGAAAGAAGTATATATCGTATCCGCTGTACGGACTCCTATGGGAAGCTGGGGGGGATCATTGAAGGATTTTTCGGCAACTAAACTAGGCTCAATTGCGATCAAAGGTGCTTTGGAGCGTGCGGGTGTTAGTCCGGATGCAGTTAATGAGGTATTGATGGGCTGTGTGTTGCAGGCTAATCTGGGTCAGGCCCCTGCCCGACAGGCTGCCCGTTTTGCCGGACTGCCTGATAATGTACCGGCCACTACCGTTAACAAGGTGTGTGCATCGGGCATGAAAGCGATTATGCTGGGCGCACAATCGATCATGCTGGGTGATAATGATGTGGTCGTTGCCGGGGGAATGGAGAGCATGAGCAACGTTCCCTTCTACAGCGATAGTTTGCGCTGGGGTAATAAATACGGCAATGCTACGCTGATTGATGGTCTTGCTAAAGATGGTCTTACAGATGTATACCATAACTACGCTATGGGAAATGCTGCGGAGCTTTGTGCGAAGGAATGCAATTTCAGCCGTGAGGATCAGGATGCTTTTGCTATCGAAAGCTATCAGCGGAGTCAGGCAGCCTGGAATGAAGGTCGCTTTAACAATGAGATTGTCCCTGTTGAGATTCCTCAGAGAAAAGGAGATCCGGTTAAATTCGACCGTGATGAAGAGCCCTGGAACGTAAAGTTTGACAAGATTCCCGGACTGCGACCAGCATTTGTGAAGGACGGTACGGTAACTGCCGCCAATGCTTCGACCATGAACGATGGTGCTGCTGCGGTGGTACTGATGAGCAAGGAAAAAGCCGAGGCATTGGGTATTCAGCCTATTGCTAAAATCAGAGGTTATGCTGATGCAGAACAAGCACCTGAGTGGTTTACTACTTCTCCTTCATTTGCAGTTCCCAAGGCTGTTGAAAAGGCGGGACTGAAGATGGAAGAGGTGGAATATTTTGAGTTGAATGAGGCATTCAGTGTGGTCGGTCTGGTGAACATCCAGAAGATGGGACTCAAGCCTGAGCAGGTGAATGTTAATGGTGGTGCCGTATCACTGGGTCATCCACTGGGCTGCAGTGGGGCCAGGATCATTGTCACACTGCTTAATGTGCTGCAACAAAAAGGCGCTAAGCTGGGAGCCGCTGGTATTTGTAACGGCGGTGGCGGTGCGAGCGCGATGGTGATAGAGGCAGTGGGTTAATGGTCAGTTATTAGTGGTAAGCCCCTGCCTTTTGGCATTTAGTGCTTGACTTACTAGCATGAATAAAATCGACGTATTTAGAGAAAGTCTGTTCCTGAGGGAGCAGGCTTTTTTTCTATGGGCGGTGACTATGCGTCAAAGCAATTCTTCTCACGGTTGTTTACCTGTGTAAGCTTACCCTATACCTGTCCAAATAAAAAGTATAGTTTTATTTTTTTCATGGGCTTTGGGATACATGATCCAGGCATTTGAAATTTAATTAATTACCGTCGACATCTCCTTATTAATTACCAAACTCTAACCGTCAACTCTGCAAAAGGCTAAGGCATTATTGAAAAACGAGAGCTGACGGATCAATCCATTTCCCTTATAGTTTGACAAGCCTCTCTTTATGATAAAGAATCCCTTGTTGATCATAAAGACAAAACAGGTAGACGCCACGGTATAAATGCGAAATCGATATCAGGTCTGTCCGTTCTGCCTCCAAGACAAGTTTGCCAGATGCATCGAACACTCTGATAAATTGTGGGATTTCCCCCAGTATCATTACTTTATCATTAGAAGGATTGGGCACTAGTTTTGGCTTATTAGCAGGCAGCATCACAAAATTTGAACTAACTTTAGAATAAGCCGTAACCTTAGCCATAGGGTTGCAAATAGTGGGTAGATCAATTTCAATTTTATAACGCTTATTCCCCGGGGGTGGATTTAAGTCGCTATAAGAGGTTACTACATTTGGCACCTCGGCTATCGGTATAAAATTTCCCTGATTCACACTCCTTAAGATATAATGCCGCTGGTACTCCGCCCCTTCGTAACTGTTCCAGATCAGGTTGATTTCGCCGTTCAATCCGAGATTCGCACTCAAATGAATCGTTTTGTGTCTGTTGCTAATATCAGATTCGTTTCCACAACTATCTACTTCACTGATTGCGTAACTGTAACTTTGCTGCTGAGGTGTCGACGAGGTGTCTATAAATGTGCTCATATAATGACGGGGAACAACATCTAATAATACCATTTGACCTGACGCATCCAGTCTGAATACTTTATAGTACTTAGCTTGAACAAACCCAGTCTTTTCCCAGACAACCTGATTCTTCCCAGAAATTGAATCTACGGTAACAGCACACACCTGCACTATCGGATCTGAGGGTTCAGTAGTGGTCATGGAATCGATATGAAACGTTGCAGTAGTAGTACACCCTATCTGATCAAAGACTGTAACGGTGTAATACCCTCCTGGCATGTTTAAGAGTGTGTCACCTGTAAAAGGCAGATTGCTCCAGGAATAAATGTATGGTGGGTTTCCACCGGAGGTTTGGATTCCTATACTCCCAACAAAAGGAACTCCAGTGCATGGGACAGGCGTGGTTGACCCTTGCACCTGCGGCTGCAGTTGTTGGGTTATTTGGATTGTGTCATAAATAGAACAGCCAACAGAATCTGTGACGGTAATCGTGTAGAACCCTGTGTCGAGGTTACTGACGTTTGGCGCATTGACCGCTAAACCACTCCAGGAATAATTGTAGGGTTGTATTCCGCCATTAACATTCACAGAAGCTTCAGCAACTGGGGCGCCCGTACAAGGCACCTGAGTCTTAAAGATTGAGCTGATTCGCGGTTTAGAGACTCTCACTTCCAATGGCTGAGAAAAAGCATTGGTGCAGGAATCAACCCACGCTACATAGCGGCCCGGTGTCTTTACAATTAGAGACGTACCTGTACTAATTATTGTATCGTCCTTTAACCATCTTACCAGAGATGACACTGGCGAATTTACGCTCAAAATCACAGAGTCCCCTGCACAAAAATCCGTTGGACCATTGGAAATCACGACCGGAGGTGGATTTCTGCAATGGTTCAGGGTATATAAAAAGCCATCCCTTGGTGGGTCTGAACTATTCTTTGCAAACCCACCCACGTAAAACTTATTACCAAATGTAGCGCAGGACAGAAACTGGAAATCAGAGTGACTTGGCTCGTCTACGTAACTGGACCAGACACGTTGACCAGCAGTATCAAATTCAGCAATTAATCCGCAGGGTAAAGGACCTTGTTCCTTAAAAGCAAACGGAGTAGCTAAACCAGGAGAAGAGGAATGACCGACCACAAAAATGTTACCTTGCACATCGAGGCAAAGACTCGTTAACCAATCTCTGCCTGATCCTCCGAAATTCGTACTCCATAAACGATTACCTGTTGTATCAAATCTTGCTACAAATCCATCTATTTTGCCGTTGAAGGCCATTTGGAAGGCTCCTGGTGTCCACAGTCCATTAGGATCTGATGTTGTGCCACAGATTGAAAGTCTACCTGTAGAGTCAACTGCACAGGAAGTTATGCGACTCGAATCACCATAGTAGGTAGACCAATGCAACATCCCTGTCGTATCAAAACGTGTGATAAATCCACTTTGCCCAGTGTTTGGCATCTTTGAAGACTGAAAGGAGCCAGGAGTAGCTATGCCTGACAACGAATAAGTCGATCCTGTAGCATATAAAATTCCTTGCGAAGTTCCGAGCGAGAGAATTGAGTCGCCTTGTGGTCCGCCAACATAGGTCCCCCAAATTCTTGCACCATATTTATCAAATTTTACAATATACCCGTCGGTTACACCTGCAAAAGTAGACTGAGAACTCCCCGGTGTCGCAATTCCATCCGCCGAACTTGTGCTACCATACAAATATGGATTCCCCATCACATCAACAGCACAGCTCCCATTTTCATCACCCGATCCACCATAAAAAGTCGACCAAAGCGGAACCCCGCTGGGATCAAATTTTCTAAGAAACGCATCCTTTCCTCCTCCAATCGTCTGTTGATGAGCGCCAACCGTTGCGGTAAAATAGTTTCTCGGTTGACCTGCCATGTAAATATTGCCCTGCTGATCCACAGAACTCGTTTCAATGAAATCACTAGTCGATATCGTATGCTGTACGACGCCATTGCTGTCTGAGATAAAAAGGTAAGCCTGAAAACTACTCGGAATAGAGAGGCCGCCACTGGTATATGCGGACCGTATATAATACAACAATCCTGTAGGCCCTACAGTCAGATGATTAAACTTAACATAATTACTACCACCTACTGTACCCCCTCCGCCCCACGTGTATGCGAATTCCTTAATCGTACTGAACATCACGAGTGGGTCAATGATTAAATCTAAACCTTTATTATAATCGTCGATACTAAACGATAGTATGTTATTCTCCAGTTTCCATTCACCGTTTATGATTTCTCCTTGTTGATAAATCTCAGGTCGTGCCTCCTGCAAAGTTCCAACTGAGGTAGTTAAACTGACACTTCCATCTAACAGAACATTGATATTCACCGCGCCATTAACCAAGATTCTAATATTCCCAGGATCACCTCCCGGACGAACTATGAAATCATACTTCAACAAACCCGCGCTGTGATAATATTTCAGATCGATATTTGGGTATATATTCTTATAAATTAGTTCCTGGAAATTACTTACGCCAAGAATTCCATCAGGACAATGGGCAAGGTAAAAATTCGAAAAAGCATTCTGTATCCCAGAAGGAATTAATGAAACATCCGGATTAGCACCCAGCCAGTTCATATCTAATCTATGCGTGAGTACGGTCTGCGGAGGCAAGTCCCTCCCATCGAAAGTAGGTAAACCCATCGTTTCAGGGGATGAATTTTCAAATAGTTGATAGCTTATTCCGTCCGCTTTAAAAAACGCAATATAGTTTTGCTGCCGGCTCAGAAACAGAATGTCATTGCGTGGCTTTCCGTTTTGATCTACTATTTGTCCCTTATTCTCTTCAAAGAATGAAACTTTCTGACGCTTCACCTCATCACCAAATGCCATAATAGGCAAACCCAAAATGGCATAAAACAAGACTTGATATATACTTTTCATTTAGCCGGGTTTGATGATCAAATATATTAATAAATTTCGATTTTTTAACCATAGCTGGCAAACCAGAACCCACTACCATTTTTATCGATCAAGATACCCGCCTACTGAACTCCTGGGCTACCCTACTTCGTTTATTCTTTTAGCAAATCAAACGTTCCGCCTCACTCAGTCATCCGTAACCCCTCCGTTATTCCTCCCCTATACCTGGTTTACTACTCCACCGGACCTCCTCCGCCTCTGGACCGCGTCATTACCGTTCACACGGATTTTTTTATTATCTGTTTTCAGGAAAGTCAGGAGTCAGTGTAGGAGTCGACAGTCCCCATGACTATCAATTCCAAGTACACTGCACAAGGGGGGATTCCGCACACTCGAATCGAGGCAGACTCAATACGTTTTGACTGAAGCATTTCGCCTCAGCTTTGCTGCTGGGGAAGGTTGCGAAGGTTATTTGTGCTTAGCCAGATACGGGTTCCAGTCCAGGAATACACTGCAGGAGCTATACTCCGGATCGATCTTGATGTAATAGTTTGGCAGTCTGTCGCGCAGCCATTGCTCTATTCTCTTAGCCTGTTTCTGCGAAAGCGCTATCTGCTGGATTCTGCTGTAGTCATCACGCATATTGGCTTTATGAGGTTCTGTGCGGTTTCTAAGGTAGACAATCCGGGTAGACTGCTCACCTCTTTCCGTGATGAACATCTGTGGCTGCGAGAATGAACCCGGCTTCAGCGTGTCCAGCATCAGTGCCATAGCCGGGTCTAGCTCACTGATCTCCAGTTGGGAAGAACCTGTGCGCGGATCGTTCAACATACCACCAGTCATTTTTGCTGCTTCTTCTGTTGAAAACTTTCCGACCGCTTCGGGGAAGGTGATACTTCCTGCTACGAGCAGAGAACGAACGCTGTCCAGCTTTTCCATTGCCTTTTTGAAATCGGCTGAGGTACGTTCTGGTCGCACGAGGATGTGCCGCAGGTCGGCGACATCGCCCTTACGCTGGATCATTTGAATGATATGGTAGCCGAACTGGGTTTTCACCACAGGTGAAACTTCACCCGGCTGAAGTTTGAAAGCGGCTACAACAAACTCTGGCGCCCAACCACCATTCCTGGTTACTTCCTGGTAGCGACCACCATTATCCCGGCTTCCTGGGTCGTCGCTGTAGATACCGGCCAGTACTTCAAAGCTTTTCCCGTCATTGACGATCTGATTGCGTATGTCTTCAATTTTCTTTCTGGCATATTCATCCAGTTCCGGACTTATCGGAGGATCGATGACAATCTGACCAACTTCTACAGTTGCGGGGAAGAAGGGCAGGCTGTCCTGAGGGATGCTGTTGTAAAAAGCCTGTACTTCTGCGGGGGTCACCTTTACGTTTTCCAGAATCTTTCCCTGCATTCTATCTGCAAGAAGTTGCTCCCTAAATGTTTCACGATGCTCTTCCTTCAGTTGGTAGATTGTTTTGCCTGCGATCTCTTCCAGGCGTTCACGGGAACCGTATTGACGGATGAACTGGCGGATCCGGTTGTCGATCGTTCCTTCAACATCTTCTGCGGAAACCGGAATACTGTCCCTCTCAGCCTGCTCTACGAGGAGTTTCTGAATAATCATTTGCTGCAGGATATTACAGCGAAAGCTATCTGGTGCTGAGGGATCCTGCGACTGAAGTTGCGCAAACTGGCCTTCCAGTTCTGATTGCAGTATGATCCTGTTTTTTCCAACAACCGCTACTATTTTGTCCAACACAGTGCCGTTTTGGGCGGAAACCTGTACAGAGGGTGTCACAAGGGCTAAAGCGAAACAAATATGGAGGAGGGCAATGATTGCCTTCTTGGTACGCATCATAAAGAGTAAATGTTGGGCAAAAGTAGCTTTTTTGAAGCCTTGTCGGGGAATGGTTGAATTTTTTAACTTATGTTGAACGCCTGAGGCTTCGTTAGCGACGTTTCCCGGAGGGGAATAGTGTCTTTAAATCTTTTGAGTTATAGAAATCCGTACCTCTGGGCTGAAGTTTATTGGCTGCTGCCCATGCTTCAAAAGCCGGCAAGGCAGAGGGATGAAATTTCTTCCAGCTCTCGAATTGAGCCTCGTGTTCGACCTGTCCAAAAAGCCATTGATTGTACGCGTCAAAATGACCGTTCTGCAGCATCAGATCATGCAGACCGAATAGTGAGTAGGGGTATTTTTCGTCGTAATTATCGAGCCAGGAAATCATGAAGCGCGTGCGCAGCATGATCAGATTTTCTGTGGTGATCCCATCGCTGACAACAGGGGACAATCTCTGGAAGGTAAGAAGAACCGCATCTTCGAAAGATGCCGGATTTGCGAGTCGCCGTAATTCTTCCTGACTCAGAGCGGCCAATTGTTTGAAGAGCTTATCGTAAGACTCCATCATGAGTTTTCTGACTTCCGTGCTTCTGTTTGTGAACCGTTCGAGATTGACGAACTGTTCCCCGTAGAGCAGAGTCCAGACTGGTTTTCCCGCCTGCGCGTAGGCGGTAGCAGCTTTGTAGTAATTAAGGTGGTAGCCTGGTTCATTTTCGATACCTGAAAGCCAGGCAGCGAGTGCTTCCTTTGAATCATTTTGAGATTCATGCAAATTGCCCAGTTCATACCAGAGCTGGCCGGAACGTGAGAATTGACCTAGTCCTTCTTCCAGCGTTGACTTTGCTTTTCTGGCGTTGCCGGTACCCTTCAGGGCAATGGCAGCAATCTGGTAGGACTGTTCGTCTGCCCTACCCTGCTGCATGACATAGTTGATGGCTTCCAGTGCTTCTTTATGCTTACCGGAGATATTCAGAGCATGAGCGAGGTCTTTATAAAGGACAGGCTTTGCTGGTTCGAGCTGGATAGACTGTCGCAAGAGCTGAATTGCCTGTGGTACCGCCCCTTTGGAGAGATATTCTTTCGCCTGCCGGTACATTTGTTCTACTTCCGGTGAGGACCATTCCTGAGCACGGATCCCTGAAACCGCACATAAAAACAACAATAAAAGAACACTCCGTTTCTTCATAGGGCTTCGAAATTAGAGAAAATTGGGGATGCGATGATTCAGAGCCGAATCCATTTGAGATGCAATGACCTCTTTTTTCCGGAAGCTTCGCGTATCCTGATTAAATAGATGCCGGATGGAAGGTCAGCTGGTAGCTGAACCTGGCTACCCTGACCTGACAGACTTGCGTGGAACGCTTTCTTCTGCATTCCCGTAAAATCCATCAGCTCAACAATAACATTTCCCGTCCAGTCGGTAATAAGCACTGCTGCTCCTTTCGATGGATTGGGTACAATCGTGAAACTATGTTCAGGCAGTGTGGATTGAACATCCGTGGGCTGAGGAACAAATCCAGTATCAATGATATTGTAGCCGATCAATTCTGTCCCCTGATTATCCATCATCACTACATTCTGAAAGCTTAGGAAAATGGTATCACCAGAAGCCAAAGCCTGGAGCTCAAGATGCAGCCATGCGATAGTTCCGGAGATTGTATCCTGCTGCTGATCTATTCGCGTTAGTGTGACATCCACCCTGTTTGTAAACCTCTTTTGATACAAAAGCCCAGCCCCAGGAGCTGTAAGCCAGCTTCCTGTTGAAGCTGTGACCGAGGGTTGTTGTTGAAGTACCGCACCAGTAATATGAATTTGTGCTGCCAATCCCATCAAATCAGGCATAGGAAGCGATTGAGTTCCAAGTTTGACAGGCAATGAAACCATTTGACCATTGTAAACTGCTCCGGCGGGATCGAAATAAAGGTCTGGCAGACTGGTAGTTTTCTCCCGTTGTTGTCCACTTAGCTTTTGATGGATCATGCCATAATTCATAGTTACGGGAATGGTATCATCCGGCGAGATAACCCCATCACCATTGCAATCAGCATGTTTAAAGTTCACATTATTCAGGAACGATTGTTGCCAATCCGGACAGGCCTGGGCGATAAACTGTAAACCTGCACCAGTTCTTTGAGGACCGCTGTTATTATTGGCCAATGCGACGTATAATATGTCTAAATTGTTTACCACAAGATCGTCATTAGCGTCTCCGGGCCAGACTGAATCGGGACAAGGCACTACTTCCAGAAAAAAAGAATCTGTAACAGGTGCACAAGAAAGGCCGCTAGCCGTGTAGTGGTACCATCCCGTGGCTGAAATGCCTGCGTTCGGAAGGACAAAACTCTGGGAAGCGGCAAAGTTATTCGGTCCACTGATGTTGATCATACAACCTGAGCAGAAATCAATATCGACGACCAAAGAGTCAGTCTCGCAGACAGGGCTGTTTGTAGTAACCACAGGCTGAAGATTCGTAGTCACGGTGTTAGATATGTCTGGTGCTCCTGCATTATTGCAGGTAAATACCATCCTGAATTCTGTCGGTTGAGTAACTGAAGGCACGACATACACCGGCGTCGTAGCTGCAGGAATTGGCGTCCATAGCTGCTGGCCAGCAGGTGATTGTTCCCACATCATATGCATTCCATACCCAATGGTGTAGCCTGTAACAGAAAGCAATACCGGATCTCCCGGGCAAACCCATGGTGTGGCTGCCGCAGTTCCAGCCAAGGGCCAGCCGGAACATGGATATACCGGTTTAAGGTAAACAAGGTAATCTTCCGCCTGCCCAACGCCTGTTGTATTACAGGGACCTGGCAAGCCAATTTGCTTCTTCACTACTCTCAATCTGGTCAATCCGGGAGTAAGTAAGTGATAGATATTCAGGTTCGTTATGGCCGCATCTGTAAGTGCGCCGTTACTATTGGATAGAGTGCCGATAAAGTGGCTTTCCATTGAATCAGTAAAATCACCGTCATCATTAAGATCCAGGTATAACATCACGGAGTCCGTATAAAAAGGATTTGTGACACCAGCCACCAATGCAAGGAGCGGTTCACTCAAATGGATCGTGTCAACAGGTAAGCTTGTAAAGTCTTCAAAATCAGCAGATGAAAAAGCGGCACTGGTTTTAGTCATAGTTCCAAGTCTAACCTCCGTGATAGCCGTGACGCCCCCAGGAAATGCGGGATTGCAATATGTCTGTGCCTGAATTGTAAAGACCGACACAAGACAAAACAGGTATGTCAGGAGTACCTTCACCGGCAGAATTTTCACAAATGTAATTTTTTTTTGTTCTGATTGAGATGCGGGGATTTGAAAAGCTGAGACTAATACAGGTGGAATCGTTAACATTTTCTTTTCGAGAAAAAGATTGGAGAAAAACAATTTTGCTTTTTCTTTGCTACAGATGAAACAGATCATTGCCTGCTTGTTCTTAGCGATTTTTTCCTTTCAGGTGTTACCTGTAAAGGAAATAGGCAAGATGTTGTTTAAGGGTCAGATTACTGAAGAGGAAGTTCATAATTGGGGCGGTCCCCTTGAAGAGGTGCCTTCCAAACACAAAAAAGATGGCGAGCCGCTTTACTATAACAAAGAATTTCAGGCCGCCGCCAGAAGTGAATTCCTTACCCACCAGCTCCGTTTAGCATTGATGCATTCTGAGCGACTGCCCATGGAGCATATTCCAGATATAGTCACCCCTCCTCCAAACTGTTAAGCAGCTTTTCAAGGTTTGAAATTATTTCAACAGACGATTCATTGGATTTCGTCTGTCTTTTAACTGCTTAAACTATTTATGGAACAAAATAATTCCTTTTTCTCAACTATAAGGAAAGATGTGACTGCGGGACTGATCGTATTCCTGATCGCACTTCCTCTCTGTCTGGGTATTGCCCAGGCCTCTGAAGCCCCCCTATTCTCCGGTATCGTAGCGGGTATTATTGGTGGTATTATTGTTGGTATTCTTAGCGGCTCGCAACTAAGTGTTGTGGGTCCGGCGGCCGGTTTAACCGCTATTGTGATTACAGCCATCAGTGATCTTGGTGCGTTTGACATCTTCCTTTGTGCGGTTATTGCTGCAGGATTTTTTCAACTGATCCTGGGCTTTTTGCGGGCTGGCTCGATCGCAAACTATTTTCCCACCTCGGTAATTGAAGGTATGCTTGCGGGTATAGGTCTTACCATAATTATCAAACAGATACCCGAGGCTATCGGTTATTCCAGTCAGAACATTGCCAGCAGTCCTGACGCCGGAGACAGCTTTTCATTCAGTTCCATTGGAAATGCGCTGACGCATGTTCAGAGCGGAGCGATCATCATATCTGTAATAGGATTAGCGATTCTTGTACTCTGGCAGACAAAAGCTTTCAAAAAGCTGTCGATTATTCCCAGTGGTCTGCTGGTGGTTGTCCTGGGTACGTTGATAAATGAAGCGCTGTTGATGTCTGGAACGGGACTGGGGCTTGGCCAGTCGTTACTGGTCAATCTGCCGGTACCTTCAAGTGCATCTGAATTCATTGGGCAGTTCACGACACCTGATCTTCAGGGATTTTTGAATCCGGCAGTTTGGACGAACGGTTTGATCATCGCTGTTGTGGCTTCGATTGAGACGCTGCTTTGTATTGAGGCGACGGACAAACTCGACCCTCAGAAGAGAGTTACACCCACTAACAGGGAACTGAAGGCGCAGGGTATCGGAAATATGATCAGCGGACTTGTGGGAGGACTCCCCATGACATCGGTCATTGTTCGTTCGTCGGCGAATATCAACGCAGGTGCTCAAACAAAACGGTCAGCGATATTTCACGGGATCCTGCTTTTGGTATGTGCTGCCAGTATACCTGTGTTACTGAACAAGATACCGAAGGCTTCGCTGGCCGTGATCCTGATCTATACAGGTTACCGTCTGTGTAATCCGAAAGTCTTCAGACACATCTGGAAAGAAGGCGGCTACAGTCAGTTCATTCCGTTCGTAGCAACGGCGGTATCGGTAGTTGCGTTAGACCTTTTGATGGGAGTAGGAATCGGTATTATGATCAGCATATTCTACTTGCTGAAGAAGAACATGAGTGTTCCATTTTTTTACTCCAGGAATACCTTTAACAACGGTGATCTGATCAAGCTAACACTTGCGCAGGAAGTTTCTTTTCTGAACAAGGCCAGCATTAAGGAGACGCTGAATAAGCTTCCTGAGAACAGCAGTGTAATCATTGATGCCACCCAGACTGAATACATTGATTATGACGTGCTGGATCTTATCAGAGATTTTCAGGTATCTCAGGCACCGAGGAAGAATATCAAGTTATCGTTGCTGGGCTTCAAGGATATTTACAAAGTACCGCCCACTTCGACTGAACGGGAAGTGATTTCCGGATTCATAGATGCCCAGGTGATCAAATCGAGAACTTCCGGAAACTATAAGGACCTGATAAAGCAACTTGATCACACTGAAAATTAAACCATAAACATTAACTACAAAAAACCAACAATATGCCTCCGTTTAAAGCGATCCCACATGATATCACACCAGAAGTAGCCGTGCAGCTTCTGAAGGAAGGAAATTTCCGATTTGTCAATAATCTTAAACTCAACCGCGATCTGCTGGAGCAGGTGAATGCGACCAAGGACGGTCAATGGCCTTTCGCAGCAATTCTTAGCTGTATGGACAGCCGTACATCAGCAGAACTGATCTTTGATCAGGGTCTGGGGGATATCTTCAGTGTCCGTATAGCGGGGAACATTATCAGCCCGGGCATCCTGGGAAGTCTGGAATTTGCGACAGCAGTTGCGGGATCGAAGCTGATATTAGTGCTGGGTCATACAAATTGTGGTGCCATAAAGGGGGCCTGTGACAATGTCCAGCTAGGCTACCTTTCCGGACTACTGGAGAAGATCAAGCCTGCAGTGGAGCAGGAGAATACGATCAGTGAAAACCGAACCAGCAAGAACCTCGAGTTTGTCGATAAAGTGGCGCTATTGAATGCTTTTCATAGTGCAGAACAGATTCTGGAGCAGAGTTCCATTATCAGGGACCTGGTCAATAAGCATGAGGTAGGAATTGCAGCCGGTATATACGATGTGGCTACGGGACTGGTAAGTTTTTATGAAGTGAGCTCAGCTCCAAAGATCCAGTCGGTCAAAAACAGCGCTGAAGTTATTTCTGAATAGACCGGCCAGACAGAACTTACGCAGGCTGTCCCTTGCCGGGCAGCCTGTTCTGTTTGGTATAATTATTAAGTTTACCGTACGATCTCGCAAAACGACAACTATGAGTATGCAAACAATCCGCAAAATTGGTGTCATGACATCTGGAGGTGACAGTCCGGGAATGAATGCTGCTATCCGGGCAGTAGTCCGGACTGCTATCTATTATGGGATGGAAGTTTATGGAATCCGCCGGGGGTACCAGGGTATGATAGAGGGTGATATCTTCCAGATGCAGGCTACCGATGTCGCTAATATAATCCAGCGCGGTGGAACCATTCTCAAAACTGCGAGGAGTAAGGCGTTTCGTTCCGATGAGGGTATGCAGGCTGCCTATGATCAACTGACGAAATTCGGCATCCAGGGGTTGGTTCTGATTGGTGGTGATGGTACATTCCAGGGGGCCGTTGAGTTTTTCAAAAGGTATCGACTTCCTGCTGTAGGGCTCCCCGGCACCATTGATAAGGACCTGGCCGGAACGGATTTCACGATTGGATTTGACACTGCGGTGAATACTGCTGTTGATGCTATTGATAAAATCCGGGACACTGCAGAAGCGCATGACCGGTTATTTATTGTAGAGGTGATGGGAAGAGATGCAGGATACATTGCCCTTTATAGTGGCATTGCCTGCGGGGCTGAGGATATATTGATACCTGAGCTGGTGACGAACGAGGAAGAGGTACTCAGGAGAATAGATTATGATGAGCGTCGTAAAAAAACGGTGCATATCCTTGTGGTAGCGGAAGGGGATGACTACGGAGGCGCAGAACATTTGCTAAAACTCGTACAAAGCCGGTTCCCTGATCTGGATACGAGGGCTACCATTCTGGGGCATATCCAAAGAGGTGGCAAGCCTACCTATGCTGACAGAGTGCTGGCGAGCCGGCTGGGGCATGCTGCTGTGATGGCTCTGATCGAAGGCAGGACACAGGTGATGGCCGGACTGATCAATAATAAACTGGAGTTCACCCCTTTCGAGAATGTGGTGAAGGAGAACGCCAGAATGAGTCCGGATATGATCGAGATGATCAGAGTGTTAGCTATTTAAGCTGAGATATTCTGATCAGACTGCTCACTGGAAAGGTGGCGCATCAGCATCCTTTTTGCGATCGGCAGGAAAGTTTCATTGAAGGGCACCTGTAATGCGGTTTCCACGCAGAATACTGCTGGATTAGGAAGAGCAGGATTGATCCGGATGATTTCCCTTTTGATGTGTTCGTAGGTATTGGTGATACTTTTCGTCCAGCTTTTTACAAAGTCAATCTTCACTCCCCTGTAACGGGCATCCTGGTGTTCAAACAAAGTCATATTGTATACATACGCACGGATTTCAGTGTATTGACCGTAGCGTAGGAGAATATACCCTTCATCCTTATAAAGGGGAAGGATCCCGATGGGTTCAATACGGGTCTGTTTCTCGACAAACTCATAAATCTCAGCACCGTTGGTGATCGTAGACTTCATTTGTTGTGCAGCGAAGTCCGTGATCCGTTCCAGTTCATTCATAATATCATCATCGGCCAGCATCTGCTCATAGACCAGTTCCAGTTGTTGCAGATTTACCTGATCCAGTTGTTTGGGAAACTGGTCCTGCATCAGCCTTTTGTTTTCGCGGAAGGTCACCAGGTTGTTATAGTGAAAAATGATATCAGACAGTTTAGGATAGAGTTTGGTTTCATTAAAATAGCTGTCCACTTCTTTGAGATAGGCCAGCAGGCGGTACTTCTGCAGTTCGAAATCAATGTACCCTTCCAAAAACCATGTTTCACTTAACGTCATAGTACATAATGTTTTAACCTCTACCAAAATAAGAAATCAAAAAAAATGCCACAAGCTCACGGTATGAAATTTTAATTGTAACGTTTAAAAAAGACCAGAATATGAATACAACACCTATTGTTATCGGATTGCTTGCTGTGTGGATCGGCTGGAGTGCCTGTAAAGATGCCAGTGCTTCGGCTTATGTTGATCTTGAAACCGGGGAGCAGATTGAGATTGAGAAGAACGAGTCAACTGGCGAGGTTTTCAATACGCGAACTGGCAAATTGGTGCGCTTTTATGTGGACGTCGATAGAGAAGATACGATTTATGGCCGTACCGGTGAGGTAGTGAACAACAAACTATACAAGGATGCGTCAGGAGATTGGGCTTTTGAAGGAGAGATGAGTGTTGACCGGGAGGATGATGGGGACTATACGATTAAGCAGGGAGATGATAAGATTAAGATGGATGACGGTGAGTACAAGGTTAAGCGTGGAGAATATAAACGTGAGGTTGAAAAGGACGGGGATGTGACTGTCAAGATCGGCGATGACTATAAAAAAGAAGTAGAAGCTGATGGTGATGTGACGATCAAGGATGGGAATAAGAAGATCAAGATCGACGGAGAGACGGGGGAGAGAAAGGTGAAATATGATGATTAGTCGTTAGTCGTTAGTCGTTAGTCCGGAACCGAAAAATGGGGTATCACTTAAAGTCTGATACATGAATCCCGCTTCCGTCAGTAAAAACAGATTCTGCTTCGTTGGGTAAGATTTCCTGCGGCATGGGGGCCTGAGCCTGAGTCCGGAAAGACGAATCAATCCGCGCCAAGAGCCCCACCTAATACCTAAAGCCCATCCCTAAAAACTAATATCTGAGGATTAATAGCAAAGCCAATATCTAGAAGCATAATAAATAAAGTCTACTACTAAACAGAAAAACCAAAGGCGGAATAGCTAAAGCAATAGCTGAAAGATTTAATAACAAAGTCTGATCCGTAAGGCGTAAACCTATAGTGTAAAAACTAAAGCTTGAAACTTAGGGCTTCGTTCGGGTGAGCGTGGTCTGAAAGAGCAAGGTTTTAGCCAGCTTAATTAAAAAAAAGCTGCCCCTTTCGGGGCAGCCTTATATTTTTTGGTGAGGTTTGATTAGCTCTGGAGCATCATGAAGCCGAGATTCAGTTTAGTGCCTTCGGTGATGGTTTGAGTACGGGTTACAGTTTCAAAGCCCGGACGTTTGATGGTGATGTTGTAGACACCTTCCGGAAGCTGGTCTATACTGAACTTACCCTTTGCATCTGTATTAATGACTTTCTGAAAATCTGATTCTGTACAAGATACTTCTATCTGGCAACCTGAGAGAGGCTGGTAGTTTTCCATACTTGCAACGGTTCCCATAAACACAGTAGCAGGAATCGCTTCTACTGCAGCTGCAGTTTCTTTATTTTCTTTTGGATCATTCTCTGCAGAGCTTGAGAAAGGAAGTGCGAGGAAGAGGACAAAAAGTAAGTTTTTCATAAGGCGTAGTGTTTTGAGGTGAGTACAAATGTACCCAAACCGAGGCAAAACACCCCATTATGTTAAACTATTTTATGTTAATAAACTCTTATCAAACAGATAGTTGTACTTAGACAGATTCCTCTACCAGATCTTTTTCCACCCTCAGACCTTCTATAATATCCAGTTGTCGCTGAGGAGTGTTTTTCCCCATGTAATAACTCAGCATTGTCTGGATTGTTTCGTCCTGACTGAGCAATACCGGTTCCTTTCTCATATCATCACCAATAAAGCGCGCGAATTCTTCAGGTGAGATTTCGCCCAGACCCTTAAACCTTGTAATCTCCGGCTTACTGCCTAGCTCCCGCACAGCAGCCTGTTTCTCTGTTTCGTCGTAACAATAGATGGTTTTCTGTTTGTTTCTAACACGGAACAGCGGTGTTTCGAGGATGTAAACATGGCCGTTCCGGACGAGATCGGGGAAGAACTGCAGGAAGAACGTCATGATCAGCAGCCGGATGTGCATTCCATCCACGTCTGCATCTGTAGCGATTACGATATTATTGTACCGGAGACCGTCGATCCCCTCTTCGATATTCAGAGCATGTTGCAGCAGGTTGAATTCTTCGTTCTCATAGACCACTTTTTTGGTAAGGCCGTAGCAATTGAGGGGTTTACCTCTCAGTGAAAACACGGCCTGTGTTTCGACACTTCTGGACTTCGTGATCGATCCGCTGGCGGAGTCGCCTTCGGTGATGAAGAGTGTTGATTCAAGCTGTTTCTGCTGAAAATCTTCCTTGTTTTTTGCAGGAGGTGCATCATTCAGGTGTATGCGACAGTCCCTAAGCTTCTTATTATGAAGATTGGCCTTTTTCGCTCTTTCATTTGCCAGCTTTCTGATGCCGGAAAGCTCTTTCCGTTCCCTTTCGCTCTGCTCGATGCGCTTTTTCATAGCCTCGGCAGTGTCCGGGTTTTTATGCAGGAAGTTATCAAGTTCGCGTGCGAGAAAATCATAGACGAAGGATCGCATACTTGGTCCGCCTTCCCAAACATTCTGTGATCCCAGTTTCGTTTTTGTCTGGGATTCGAAGACTGGTTCCTGAACCCTTACCGAGATGGCGGCGCAGATACTTTGCCTCACATCGGAGGCTTCATAATCCTTCTTGAAGAAGTCACGGGCAACCTTAACGAATGCTTCCCTGAAAGCTCCCTGGTGGGTACCACCCTGTGTGGTGTGCTGTCCATTTACGAAGGACCAGAGATCTTCGCCGTAGTCGCCGGTGTGCGTGATGGCGACTTCAATATCCTCTCCCTTCAGGTGGATGATCGGATAGCGAATGGCTTCCGGATTAGTTTTCCGCTGCAGCAGATCGAGGAGGCCATTTTTTGAAATAAAGTTTCTACCGTTGAAGTTGATCGTCAGTCCGGCATTAAGAAAGCAATAATTCCATATCTGGTTTTCAACGTATTCGTTGATGAAATGATAGTGCTTGAAGATGGTATCATCTGGGCGAAAAGTGACCAAAGTACCATTGGGTGCGTCTGTATCTGTTTCCTTGTATTCCTTTACCAGTACCCCTTTTTCAAACTCGGCGGCTTTGGCTCTACCTTCACGAAAGGCCTCAACTCTGAAGCTGGCAGACAGTGCGTTAACGGCCTTTGTACCCACACCATTCAGACCAACTGATTTCTGAAAAGCCTTGCTATCGTATTTAGCTCCGGTATTTATTTTTGATACGACATCTACCACTTTGCCGAGTGGAATTCCCCGTCCATAATCCCGTACAGAAACCTGTCCTTCTGTTATACGGAGATCAACACGTTTACCAAAACCCATGGTAAACTCGTCGATACAGTTGTCTACCACCTCTTTGAGCAGAATGTATATACCATCGTCCATGCTGCTACCGTCACCGAGCTTTCCTATATACATTCCCGGGCGAAGCCGGATATGTTCTCTCCAATCCAGGGAGCGGATACTATCTTCTGTATATTGATTTGATAAATCTGCCATGCACGTGATCCTTTTCTGCAAAGAAATAGAATCCCGACGACTGTAAAAGAGGAAGTTGGAAAACAGCACTGATTGTCTGGTTTCCAACTCCTGCAGATTGTATTTATATAGATGTTCTAGATGATGTCGCGTTCCGGTTCATCCTTGTCATTATGGTCAATTTCTTCGATGCCCGGATAATCCTCTTTTGCGTTTGATTCCTGTTCATTTACATGAGCTCCCTGGCCGTGTGGAATATCGTCCCTTTGTTCTGTGAGTTTCGCCCTTTCCGTATTGCCGGCATTCTGTTTACCGGGGGTTCCGGAGGCAGCATTTTTAGCTGCGGCAATGTTTCCTGTGGGATCGTCCGCGGCGAACTTCCCTGCTTCATTTTCGTAATTAGCACCACGATTGGACGTGCTGCCCTGATGGTAAGTATCGCCTGCCAGCTGATGAGAGCCCTGGCCAAAATTGGAACCGCCCTGGGTGGTGCTGCCTGGATGAAAATCTGCTCTACCCTGGTTTCCAGATTGAGCTGAAGAGCGGGTACCTTCGTATTGATCGTTTTTTACCTGGCGCTTCTGGTCCATTCCAGGTTGATTATCTTCTCTTTTTATCCTGTCTTTCATAGTAAGTTGATTTATGGTGTACCAAGTGTGTCGCGGTCAAGCTGATCATTTTTCCTGTCTGGCTTCATGAGTTGCTCGCCGTCTGTGGAGGATTCATCCCTTTCAATTGGGTTTCTGACATTGTCGTAAGCGTCATTGGCATTAATACGAGGATCCACAGCTTCTTTACCTGAAGACTGTCCCGTACCGACTGAGCCGCCACCTGCAGGTGCGGTATTGCCTTCGTAGGAGATATTGGTTCCTGTATTGCTCCAGTCTGCGCTACTCCGGCGGGATCTTACATTTTCTGTAGGACTACCGATGATACCATCGATTGATGCTGCACTACTGGTTTTCTTTTTCTTGCTTTGTTCCTGATCCTCGTGAGGTTTCTTTTGATTGTCTTTCATAGTGATATACGTTGTAACAATGACACAGATAAAAAGGTTGTGCCAATAGACAAGCATTCACCCGGAGAGAGCGATCAGAGCAGAAAAAAAGGAAATGGGAGCGTTATTTACTTCTGGAAGAGCATTTTGTAGTCGACGCGGACCTTACCGCCGGAGATATCTTCCAGTTTTTTCCGGATCAATCTTCTTTTGAGCATCGGCAGGTAGTCGATGAACAATTTTCCTTCGATATGATCGTATTCATGAAGAATAACCCTTCCGGTGATACCTTCAAACTCCTCTTCATGTTCCTGGAATTTTTCGTCGAGGTAACGCAGACGGACCTTTGAGGCGCGGGAAACATCTTCGCGGATCCTGGGAATACTGAGACAACCTTCGTTGTAAGACCAGTTTTTTCCGGACTCTTCAATTTTGTGTGCATTGATGAACACCTTTTTTACGGGCTTTTCATTGGGATAGAGCCTTTTGTCTTCATCATCAAAGTTTTCAACTACCTGTATAGTATCCACCACAAAGAGTCTGATTGGCCGGTTTACCTGGGGGGCTGCTATACCGACACCATTGGTATGGTACATGGTTTCCCACATATTTTCTATGAGCTTTTCCAAATCCGGATAACCGGAATTTATCTCTTCACAGACCTTTCTGAGAACCGGGTGTCCATATGCCACAACGGGTAGAACCATGCTAATAAATTAAGTGTGCAAAGATAGGCATCAGGAATGGCTTTCCAGATATTCCTGCAGTAGGATTGTGGCGCTGACGGCATCGACGAGCTCCTTTTGTTCCCTTTGTTTCCTGGAAAGGTTCATCATTGCGATGGACCGGGAGGCCATCGCTGAGCTCATTCGCTCGTCCACGGTGCGTATTGGAATATCGGGAAATACATGTTGAAACTTAGGGATGAACTTTTCGACCAGGGGAGTGGCGTCGGTGGGTGAATCGTCAAAATTGAGCGGATATCCGATGAGTACCAGGTCGATGGATTCCGTGCGGCAATAATTTTTAAGGAACCCAATCAGCTCGTTTGTGTGTACGGTTGTGAGAGCTGATGCGATCAGTCGCAGCGGGTCGGTAACTGCGATACCTGTACGCTTCTTTCCGTAGTCTAAGGCCAGAATTCTTCCCAAAGCAGGTTTTTGTCAAAGATAGCTTCGTCGTTCTGAACTTGAATGGTGCTGAACTGATCCGGGAATGGTAATATACACCTTAAAGAAAACAATTATAATTTTAGGCTTTCGACTGCAGGTTGGTTTTTTTATCGACAAACCTCACTATCATGGCAAAACAAACGTCTAAAAGAGAGGAAAAGACTTTTTAAGTGCATCATTACAATACAGATTGACAATGAAAAAATTTACCAGAGCATTGATCCTTCCCCTTTTGATCTTCGGGATTCATACGAATTCTAAAGCTCAGTGTGTAACGATCAGTAATCTACCTGACACGATCATTGCGTGTAAGAATACAACAGTGCAGTTGGATGCCACTATTAATTCCACTGGTTTGTTAGTGACTACTGATACGACCTGGACGCCGCCCGGAGGTCTTTCAGACCCGACGATCATCAATCCGGTGGCGACCATAGCTACCACTTCAACCATGTATACACTTACCGTGCAGGCATTGACGCCGTCTAATTTCGTGGCAAATGGGGACTTCAGTGGTGGCAATACCGGATTTACCAGTGCCTACGTTGTTGGAACCGGGGGGCCCTGGGGCATCCTTTCTAATGAAGGAACTTATGCCGTAACAACTGACCCGAACCTGACTCATACCAATTTTGCATCCTTCGGGGATCATACCACAGGGACCGGTCAGATGCTGGTAGTGAACGGATCTGCTGTAGCGAATACGAGTATATGGTGCCAGACCATAACCGTTCAGCCAAATACATTATATGACTTCTCGGCCTGGGCCACGTCTGCGGTTAACAGCAATCCTGCGATACTACAGTTTTCGATCAATGGCAACCTGATGGGCACACCCTTTGCGCTTTCCGGAGCAACAGGTGCCTGGCAGCAGTTTCATACCACCTGGTTCAGCGGGACCAGTACCAGTGCGACTATCTGCATTACTAACCAGAACACTGCACCCAGCGGTAATGACTTTGTAATTGATGATATAGAGTTCAGGGAGTTCTGTACCGCTTCAGACTCCGTGTATATTAAGGTAGTCAACCTCGTTCCCGATATTGATACTACGATCAGATTCGGTTGTGAATCTGATACGGTCCATTTCACAGCGATCAATACTGCTGACACTGCGGATCAGTATATCTGGGACTTTGGTGATGGAAACGGCAGTACGGACAAGGACCCCACGCATATTTATCAGACGCAGGGCACATATAATGTAAAGCTGATCACAAGAAAAGATGGCTGTTCGGATTCTGTATCTGTAACCCTCAGTACCGTACACGTTTTAACGATAGATTTCACGATGAGTGATGATTCCATCTGCCTGGGACAGGACATAAACTTTAACAGTACGGCGGGGGCCACCCTACCCCTGACCTATTACTGGGATTTTGGAGACGGTACAATTGATAGCGTTCAGTCGCCCGCTCATACCTATACTGAACCTGGCACCTATACCGTGATGCACGTAGTGCATGATGAAGTGCCCTGTTATGACACCATCTATAAAGAGGTTTATGTAGCGGAGGTGCCTGCTGCAGCGTTGATACTTTCTGACAGTCTCCTCTGTGAAGGGCAGGCGCTGAGAGTGAATGCTGTGATGGATGACGGGTATTCAGACTTCACGATTGATTTTGGTAACGGGGCCGTGTTCAGGGGTATGGAGCAAATGGATTATGGATATGATACCAGCGGAAACAACCAGATCACCCTTTTCGTGGACTACCCGCTTTGTCCTGATATCACGGTGACCCGCAATGTTGAAGTTTTTCCATTACCGGTAGTGAATCTGGGTCCGGACACAACGATGTGTCCCAACCGGGAAAGTCTTCTGCTAACTAATTCCTGGTACAGACTCGGGGACAGCTATCTCTGGAGTACGGGGGACACATCTGCCTTCCTCAATGTCAGGCACCCGGGTATCTATTTTGTGACAGTCACGACCCCTGCGGGATGCAGCACGAGTGACAGCATCGAGGTTTTTAGGAACTGTTATATTGATATTCCAAACAGCTTTACGCCAAATGGAGATGGAATAAACGATTACTTCCTTCCGCGACAGCATTTGTCGAGAGGTTTAAATGACTACAAAATGACGATTTTCAACCGGTGGGGTCAGATCGTTTTTGAAACGGCCAAATCTGATGGCCGGGGATGGGACGGGAAATTCAATGGCGAAGATCAGCCTTCGGGAGTATATGTGTATATGATTGAGGCGCGATTCCAGGATGGTGTGGCGGAGAAATATCAGGGGAACGTTACATTACTGAGGTGATAGGCGGATTAGTGGTATACCTGTTCGTGTGAAATTTTAGAGGTTCCGGATTCGGAGCCTCTTTTTTTATGCAGACAGCGTGTTACCCAATGACCGGAAGTGGCGCTGGTGTAGCACAATGTAAGATTGCTATGGTTGGTGTTTCTTGATTTTCAGAACGACCGTGCCGTGCTTTCTGACGATCTCCTTTTCCGCGTTACGCAGTTCGAGAAATTTCTGTTGCAGGAAAGCGATCTTCTGTTCGTCCTTCTCTGTTTTAAACCTTTCAATCAGTTCATCCTGCATGCTCATAATCTTTTTCACTTCGAAATAGGCCAGCGCACTCTCTGCTTCGTTCATATAGTTCTCATCGCCTGCCAGCGTTTCGATACCATAAGTTTTACTCCAGTTTTCGCTGATCTCATTCCTCGTGTGCAGAAGCGAGGCCATTACTTTTTGCACTGCTGCATCCGGGTAGTTGATAAAAAAGCTCAGGAGGGGGTGCGTCTGATTTTCGTGCAGGTAGACGAAATAGGCGTCGTAGACCTGGCGTACGAGAGGAGTTTCGAACAGATCAGGATCGACCCGTTGATAAATCAGATCCGCTACATGTTCGAAACCCTCGAAAGGTCGATTTCCATGTTCGATCAAGACCCTGATCAGTTCCCATTCCTGGTGTTCATCAGATCCAGGAACCGTGACATCTGGTTCGCGCGGGGACTCAGCGGTTTGAATGGCCGGTTCCGGGAGGTGTTGCTGACGTGATGACTGCCGGCGTTCCTGTTCAATGCGATCGTGAATGTACTTATTGACCAGATTAACCAGTCCTGCTTCTTCTACCTGAAGCTTGCGGGCCGATTCGCGGATATAGTGGTCCTGGAGGGCGAAATCCTCCGTCTTATTAATCTTAGAGATACTTTCCGCCAGTTCATTAACCAACCTTGATTTTGCGACAGGGTCGTTACCTACTTCCCGCAGGCCGACCTCGAGCCGGAAGCTGATGACATCCTGTTTATGGTCGCTGACATATTGATTAAACCCTTTAGCGCCGGACTTCTGGATATAGCTATCCGGGTCTTCCCCTTCCGGCAACAGCACCAGCTTAACATTGAAACTGTGAGACAGCGCCAGGTCGAGACCGCGGAGCGCTGCTTTTATACCGGCGGCATCGCCATCATAAAGGATGGTGAGATTTTTTGTGAGCTGGGAAATGAGCCGGAGCTGGTCTTCAGTTAACGAGGTACCGCTGCTGGCGACAACGTTTTCTACCCCGCCCTGGTGAAGAGAGATCACATCCGTATAACCCTCGACCAGGAAACATTCATCCTGTTTTGAGATCGCCTGGCGGGACTGGTACATGCCATACAGCACCCGGCTCTTGATATAGAGCTCGTTTTCAGGAGTATTAATGTACTTGGGTGCTTTTTCGTTTGACTTGAGGATCCGTGCACCAAAGCCCAGGACCCGTCCTGTCATGTTCTGAATGGGAAAGATCACCCGGCCCCGATAGTTGTCGTAGAACTGACCGTTCCGGTTTTTGATGAGACCGGCCTTCTCAAGCAGCTCCGTATTGAACCCCTTTGCAACGGCTTGCCTGTAGAAAACGGCACCATCTTCGGGATTGAAGCCAAGCAGAAAGCGTTCGATGATATCCTTTCTCAGCCCCCTTTGCTTAAAATACGACAAGCCAATAGCCTGACCCTCCTCTGTTTCCAGCATGTATTCATGAAAAAACTTCGCTGCAAACTCATTGATGATCCGGAGACTTTCTTCAGACTGCTGTTGCTTTTGTTGTTCCGGGGAGCGTTCTGTTTCCTGAAGCGGGATCTTGTAGTAATCAGCCAGCCAGCGAATGGCTTCGGGCCAGGTGAGCTTTTCATGTTCCTGAATGAAGCTTACCACATTTCCGCCCTTACCGCAGCCAAAGCATTTGTAGAGACCTTTAGCGCCTGAGACCGTGAAGGAGGGTGTTTTTTCATTGTGAAAAGGGCAATTGGCTATATGATTGACACCACGTTTTCTAAGTCGGACAAACTGTCCTACTATCTCGACGATATCAGCTCGATTCTGGACTTCCTGGATGGACTCTTGGGCTATCACTTATAATTTGCTTGGCGGATTTCTACATCTGAGAATCCGGGGACAAAAGTAAAACTACGGAATTACGGGAGCTGCTAATAACTGATCGTTTTTTGAAACACAGCCCTTTCTCTTGCCTGCGTGGCGATATGCCAGTTGCCATCGTAGCTGATGCGGGATGGGAGCAGTCTGCCGTTTATATTGCGGAGCCTCACCTTCATACGCACATCAAAATCGTAGAGCAGGGTTTTGAAGGAGAGGGAGTAATCGCGAGCGACGATAGACCAGTCGGAGCGCCGGAACCAGGTAGACAATTCGTTGTACACGACTTCATTCCGAAATTCGGGTTTAGGGACCGCCGAGAAGAGGTAGCAGTCTTCGCCGTCATACTCTACGGAGAGCAATTTGAAATCGTACATTTTCGAGATCTCCTCATCGAAGATCGCCGCTTTATTACCTGCAAAAGGCACGCCGGCCACTTTGCTGCCCGGATTGAAGATGAGCTGTTTTAGCTGGTTTTTCCTTTTTTCTATCTGAGTTTCGTTTCTGGCAGGTTCAGGTCGTGATACGATATTGTCTTCACCACAGACCGGCTGTTCGGTAAAAAACAGGTAGTCGTATAACTCTGCGGTATAGTAACGATGTTCACCATTCCTTTTAAAATAATTGCCAGAAACCTGTTCCTGTTCGACCAGTGTTCGTCTGCAATTTCCTTCTATTACTTGTCTGGTTCGGCTATGGAGAGCAGCTTTGGTACGGCCCCTTTTGTTGAAGATCCTGATATCGTTCTCTGCTGAGTACGGTACGAGGCGCATGGTGCGGAACGCCTTGTAGAATGTTGTATCATTTTTCACCCGACGAATGAAAGCCTGAACATCCCAACCTGATTGTGATGCCCGTAGCACAAACTCGTCCATCTGGATGGGTTGCGAGAAGATGCTGGTGTCCTGAGCCTGGCCGGTTGAGGCAATCAGTAAAAGTAGGGTGATGGTCAGGATGCGAATGTAGTTCATAGTTGATTTCGTGATTTGAGCAGCGCTTCCGCCAGAACCAGATCTTCCGGCGTGGTGATCTTCAAATTAGAGCGTTCACCTTCTATCAGATGGACGACTTCTCCGGAAGCTTCCACCACGGTTGCTTCGTCTGTGAATGCGGGAGACTCCTCCTGTTTGAAAGCAGGGAGCAAAATTGATGCCTTAAAAGCCTGGGGTGTCTGGATGGACCGGAGCTGGCTACGATCGACAGGGAAGGATCTATCCTCTTTGATCGTACGGATGCTATCCTGAACCTGAACTGCGGGAATGGCGGAGCCGAGATCAGCGGCTTGCTCTGCACATTTCTGAAGCAGGCTTGTACTTGCGAGGGGTCTTACACCGTCATGAACCATCACGATGGCATCTGGTGGCACCTGCTGCAGACCGTTACGGACGCTCTGGAAGCGAGATTGCCCCCCTGCGACGAGGGAGATATCGATGCGTTCAGGAAAGTGCTGCAGGACCATCTGAAGGTAGCTAAACTGATTTTGCGGCAGGACCAGAATGATATTGAGCTGTGGGAAAGCATCAGTAAAAGCCTTAAGCGTGTAATAGAGAACGGGCTTTCCCCTGATCTCAAGAAATTGCTTGGGGATGGCGGCCCCCATGCGGGTTCCCTGGCCACCGGCGACGATTACGGCATAGATATCGGTAGACATCCGCGAAGAAGTTAATTGTGAATGTGGTAAAACTACTGAAATCAGGGAAGTGTGGCAGTATAAACAACGCCTACAGCGTATTGTCCGGCGGGATATCCGAAGCCGGGTTTTGCTTTGTATGCCAGGACCAGGCGCTGGTCTTCACCCAACTGGCCATTAGCTACCAGTTCCTGCGGTACCTGACTAAGCGTGTTATAATTCTTGCTGAAAGCCTGGTTGATCGTCCCACCTGTATTATGATCCTCAACCGTCAGGAAGAGCGTATTGGCAACCGGCATTGCTGGCGCTCCGGCACCAGATCCGGAGAGAACACCTGCATCCGTATTCACGGTCACCATAAAAGTCTTATTAGAGCGGATCTTCAGCTCCTGTGTACCTGAGACTACTCCATCCTGAAAACTGGCTGGGGTAGAAAAATCCATAAGGACTGGTGCACCGTTGTTAGATTGAGAATTGGAAAAAGAGAGGCTGATAACAGGCTGGAGTTGCAACTGGATAGTTTGAGATGCTGTGGCACCTGTCTGTGCATCGGCAGCACTGGTCAGTATAACCAGTTGAAAAACAGCACCAAATAATATCAGTCCTAACCGTTTCATTTGTGATCCTCAGCAAGGTAGGTTCTTCCAGCGGCATTTACAAGTCATTAACAAAAAATACCCCTGTTTTTTCCGATGACCGGTTGACGAGGGACTTGTTGGATAACATTAAAAGGATGCATTAAAACTGCCGTTGACTGGAAGAATGGAGGTAAGTCTATTCGGTTTGCGACCTGTTTAAGAATGCATCATCAGCAAGTCAACGCTAAGTTCCCCTTGAGTCAACAAAGCGTCACCAAAGAGTCATTCCTCTGTCGCTCCTCTGTATCTCGTGTGTTTATTTGTTTTTTGAAGGGACCCATCTTGTCAAAAACGATAGACGGGCGTAGCAAAACAGATACCGTAAACGGTACAGTCTGGACAGATACCTTCTTTAAGATCGGATATTTCAGATTATCTGGTCAGATAACCCGTGGAATTCAGCAATAAAGGTTCGGATTTACTGGAACGGAAACCAGACTCAGGGGATTTTTCTTACCGTATCTCGATGGTTGTTTCAACAGCTTCCAGTGATACATCTTCGCCTGCGTCGAGCACTCCGAGAGCTGAGTATTTACCTTTAGGCAGGTCTGGTGGAAGCTTGAAGCTTACATAGCGCCTCTGACCCGGGAACATCGGGAACTCATTGACGTCGATCCGGGTTTTCTTTCCGTCTGAAAGTGCTGCTAGTTCGAGGTAGGCATTACATTCTACCATTATCTTTCCAGAGTTTTGGCAAAGGAGCAGCCAGGTATTTTCTTCTTCCCGGGAACGGGTGATATCGATTACTTTAACCTGTTTTTCTGTGAGTGTCGGAGGCGTCTGATAGATATGAATTCCGAGGCGGAGAAGATTTCTCACCTGTGCCCCTTCTACATCCTGTTGTGTTTGTTCTTCAACTGACTCGATGAACAGCATACTCCACTTCATTTCCTCGCTGAGGGTTACATCATTCGGGAGCGTCAGACGAACGACGATATCTGCATTCTGTCCGGGTTCCAGTTCTATAAAATTCTTATCGACGGTCACCCAACTGGAAGCCGATTGCGGGAGCGTATCTGGTCTGAAATACATATGTCCGCCCAGGGAATCCCTCATCCAGTCATTGAGATATAGCCGAAACTGAAGTTTCTTCCCGGAACCGTTTGTCATGTGGATCACCTGGGCTTCTGTTTGACCGGGAGCCAGTTTATATTCCAGAATGGTGGGATGTACTCCCAGGTTCTGAGCTTCAGCTATGTTGAACCAGCCGGCGAGCAGCAGCAATGAAGAAAGAATGCTTAATTTTAACCGTTTCATGTATTGTCAGATGAGTACAAAGAAATGTATTTTGTTGACATTGCAAAAATGCAATTGAGGGATTTGGGGTTATATATGCGCACAATCTTGTATTTTATAATATTCTTTGCATTTTGTATGCCTGTGCGGGCACAGAACCTCTTCAGTTACATTGATGTAAACTCCCTTAGTTCATTAAATTTTTTTGTTACCAATCCTGCGCAGCTTGAGCAGAAGCAAACAGTGCCTAACGCGTTGAAACTGAGTGTCCGGTCTGCATTTAGTAATTGTTCCGTATTCGCACGTATTTCGCAATTCAGCGCGCCTTCGGGTTATCCCATTGGCAGCAGTCCTATTGCCCTGAAATGGTCATTTGACACTTCGAACGACGACTATAACCTGAATAAAAGCGAAATCAAGCTCTCTACATCGAACGTCCTGCTGTTTAACCAGCGGCGCAGTCTGGGTGGACTCATACTGGCTGATGATTATTATTACGATGTGATTCTGGATACTCCGGGGTATGATATGGTGCCTGGATTTTACAATTTCACGATATTGATAACCATGACAGTACCTTGAAAAGAATCGCCACCATAATAGCCTTAATGTTTCTGAGTGCGGCAGGTAAGGCGCAGTTCAGTCATTCCGGTACTGCATCGGGAAATATCACTGTTTTTTCCGTTCAATCGCTGACCCTTACCGGCAGTACGATAATCCCATCCTTCGAATCATTCAGCCATTACACGAATGGGATTACCATGTCTCAATATGTAGAGATCCAGGTACGCAGTAATGTTAACTGGACTATTAGTGTACAGGCACAAAACGCGTATTTCAGTCCGCTGAGCCAGGGTGCCAGCACGAATATGCCCTCTACAGTTCTTAGCATGAAACGATCGGACGTATCCAGTTATACACCTGTTTCACCGTCGGGTCATACATTAAAAAATGGCGGCAAAGGCGGTGCAGGAAAACCGGGTAATACCTTCACGGTTGATGTAAGATTTCATCCGGGATTTGGCTTCAAGGGAGGAATCTATACCCTTGGGCTGCTTTATACACTTTCCCAGCAGTAGATCATTACGAAACGCCCCCCTCTGTGAATACAGACCTGGTGCGGCCTGGTTGTATAAAACTGACTTTTCGTCTGGCTACAAATTCTGGAAAGAAGCACAGTTTCAGGAGCAAAATTACATGATAATAAAATCCGTGTGAACGGTAAAGACGCGGTCGGGAGGCGGACAGGGGCCGGTTGGGTAAAGACTCAGGTGTAAGGGAGCCATAACCTTGGAGTAACGCAGGGTCGACTGAGTGATATGGCATTAGAGAGATAGCTTGCAGGCAGGCTGAATTCAATATCAGGTGGGAGCAGCCTTGTCGCTGGGGGGCCTTGAAAATCAGCTTCATTCCTTACCTTTGCCACACTTTCACCAATTTTCTAGTACGACTAATGTTGCGGGAAGAACAGATCAAGGCTAAATGGTATATGCTAATGGCAACCCGTTTGCGTGATTACAGCCAGTTGCTAAAGCCTAATCTCAGTTTCATGGTGGTATTTTCCAGTGTGGTGGGATACCTGCTGGCACCTGGAGTTGCATTTGCCTGGAAAGAGGTATTCATTTTATTTTTTGGTGGGATGCTGGTTACCGGTGGTGCGAATACCATCAATCAGATCCTTGAGCGCAATAGTGACCAGTTCATGAAGCGGACCATGCTCCGTCCGATGCCTGATGGCAGGATGGGGACACTTGAGGCCTGGATCTTTGCTGCTATTACCGGAATTACCGGAGCCCTGGTTCTGGGTGTTTACTTTAACCCTGCTGCAGGGATACTCAGCTTTATTTCACTCCTGCTTTATGCCTTTGCGTATACGCCGATGAAGAAAATCCATCCGGTGGCGGTTTTGATCGGAGCGATTCCGGGAGCGTTACCACCGCTGATTGGGTGGGTAGCTGCGACCGGATCATTTGGTGCGGGTGGCTGGGCCCTTTTCATGATACAGTTCTTCTGGCAGTTCCCTCATTTCTGGGCGATAGCCTGGGTTGGGTATGAGGATTATGCGAAGGCGGGGATCAGGATGTTACCTTCGAAAGAGGGAAAGACACCCTTTACCGGATTGCAATGTATGATGTACAGCATTGTGCTGATACCGATGGCTATGGTACCTACTTTTCTGGATATATCCGGAATGATGGGGATGATGGTAAGTGTGGCTGCTGGTGTTCTGTATTTTGTTGCGTCACTCATCTTTTTTCTGAAGAACGATCAGAAATCTGCCCGGCAGGTGATGTTCTCTTCATTCATATACCTCCCCACTGTGTTATTGGCATTGTTGTTTGATAAGCTGTAAAATTTCGAATTATGGAAGGAGGAGTCATGTCCGCCACTGAACAGAGAAGGAGGGTACATCCTCACAAGTTTGCGCTTTACATTGCGCTTGCCAGTATAGCGATGATGTTTGCGGGCCTTACGAGTGCCTATGTTGTGAAGCAGGCGGGTGGTAACTGGAGAAGTTATGAACTGCCGGCAGTATTCTGGATTTCGACTGTGGCTATTGTGGCCAGCAGCATTACGATTATTTATGGTATCAGGGCCTTCAGGAACAGGCAGATGATACTTTACAGGCGGTTGATCACCGCGACACTGATCTTAGGATTAGTATTTACTGTGCTTCAGTTCTGGGGCTTCTACCTTTTGTACAATCAGCCCCAGCAGCTAATTTTTGATGGTGAGGTGCTTTCGAGGTCGTTGCCAGTAACTGTTTCAGGCAATCCTGCTGAGTCATTTCTGTTTGTAATTTCGGGATTACACCTGTTGCATATCCTGGGTGGTGTGGTGGCGTTGGCGATCGTTTTCATCAAGGCATATAACAAGAGAGTCAAAATATATAACTCCACGGGTCTGGAACTTGCTGCTATATACTGGCATTTTGTAGATGTATTGTGGATTTATTTATTTGTGTTCTTTCTGGCAAATCAATAAAATTGTCGCGAAATTCGCACCCGAATTCACACTAATAGTAACCTAAAATTATCTATGGCACAAGCTACTGCTACTACAGCCGAACCGAAACTATGGGGCGGCGGGCGTTCTCCTTTCAATGTGAGTTATGGTAAGATGATGATGTGGTTTTTCCTGCTTTCAGATGCATTCACTTTTGGTGCATTTCTGATTTCTTATGGAACCACGCGATTCTTCAATGCTGTATGGCCCGATCCTAACATGGTGTTCAAGGCTTTCCCTTTTGCTGGTGACGCCAACCTTCCGCTGTTGTTTGTGAGTGTGATGACCTTTATTCTGATCATGAGTTCTGTGACTATGGTACTTGCAGTGCATGCGGGTCACTATGGCGACAGAAAGGGCGTGATTAAGTGGCTTCTCTGGACGATCATAGGTGGTATTGCGTTCCTTAGCTGTCAGGCGTGGGAGTGGACGCATATGCACCATACTGGTGGCTGGTGGGGTTCATTTACGGACCCAAGCACCCCACTTGCAGCATTCTCAGGATTGTTTAATGAAACGGCGACCAGTCATCCTGATTTTGCCACCGGCGCGGGATTACAGGCCAGTCATGATTTCTACAACTACTTCTTTACCATTACCGGGTTCCACGGTGGACACGTATTCAGTGGGATCATTCTTCTGACCCTGGCGCTGATCAATACCGTTAACGGAGTTTATGAGCGTCGCGGGCATTATGAAATGATTGAAAAGATTGGTCTTTACTGGCACTTTGTGGACCTGGTCTGGGTATTTGTATTCACCTGTTTCTACCTGATTTAATTACTAACCAAAGAAAAAAACCGAATTCATGGCTCAGCATCATAGTGAACATAACGATCTGCATTATTACGAGGGTGACCAATCGAAGCTTTATTCCGGCGTCATGAACCATCATTATGGTCATGATGTAAAATCGGGAGAGAGCAGGAAACAGATCGGACGAATCTGGAAAGTATTCTGGATTCTGCTTATTGTAACCGTAGTAGAGGTGGTAGTGGGAATGTTCTTTGGACATAACCTTCCCAAGGGCGTTGTTGTTACCTTCTTCCTGGTCTTAACCCTTTTGAAAGCTGCGTATATCGTATCTGTTTTCATGCACCTTGGTGATGAGATGCGGAACTTCCTCATTACCGTGTTGATACCATTGGTGCTTTTTGTATGGTTTATTATTGCTTTCCTGGCTGACGGTGGGTTCTGGCTTCATATGAATAAGACCTCACCTGTGCGTGAAGCGCAGGCTGTCGAGCAGCCCAGGTAAAAGAATGCTGGAAGTAAATGATTAAGAAAAAGCGAACGAAAGGATTTTATGTGGGTATAGCGGCAGCGATTTTGCTGCCGCTATCTTTTTATCTGCTGGCCAAGGGATTGAAGAAGGATAAGATCATCATGCCTTCCTACTATGTTCCTGAAAAGATCGATACGATTAAAGAGGATGGGCAGGTGCGATATGATACGGTATTCCACCGTTTGAATGATCTGGAGTTAACCAACCAGCTCGGGCAGACCGTATCGCTGAATGAGGACCTTAAGGGTAAGATCCTGGTCATAAATTTTTTCTTTGCCAGTTGTCCTGTTGTCTGTCCTAAGCTCACACAGAATATGGCGGCGCTGCAGCATGCCTTCCGGAGAGATCGTGTGAAGAAAAGATCTTTGACTGACAGCATTCAATTAATATCCATTACTGTTAACCCAGAGCGAGATTCCTTCCCTGTTCTCCGGCAGTATGCTGACAGGTACCAGGTGGATCACGACCGCTGGTGGTTCCTTACGGGTGACAAGCGCGATATCTATAACTTTGCGCGCAATGAATTGCGGGTAGTTGTCGGACCGGGAGATGGGGGATCAGAGGATTTCATTCACACCGAGAAGATTGTTTTGGTAGATAAGGACAGGTATATCAGGGGATATTATGATGGGCTGGATTCTGCTTCTGTAGGTGCTGCGGCCTATGAGATTTCCCTGTTGAACATGGAGAAGAAAAGGAACAGGAAAAAACAGTAAAGATGCTTTCACCAATTATCAACAAGAATGACCGGGTTGCCCGGTTATTCATCTTTGTAGTGTCATTCGTTGTATTTGCTGCGGTTGTTATATTATCGCGGGTGAAGCTGGATGTAGATCCGGGCTTTGATGTGCACATCTTTGCCCTGATCAATGCCGTGATTAACTCGATTGTATCCTTTCTGCTGGTAGCAGGTTATATAGCGGTTCGTAAGAGACAATACCTTGTTCACCGGAACCTGATGGCTGCAGCCATACTATTGTCAGTGCTATTTCTGGTGTCGTACATTGCGCATCACCTATTAGCGGGTGATACCCGGTTTGGGGGTGAGGGTACTATCCGATATATCTATTTCTTCATTCTGATCACCCATATCATCCTGGCTGCCGTGATACTTCCCTTCATACTATTTACTGCCTACAGGGCGCTTACAGGGGAATTCGACAAGCATAAAAAAATATCCAGGTACACCTTTCCCCTGTGGCTCTATGTTAGTATTACAGGGGTACTTGTTTATATTATGATTTCACCATATTATTGATAGTTTCTTAATTTTACGGTCATGAGAATGAGGATGCTGGTTTTGATTTTTGCTTTGAACCTGTTGCCGCTGATTTCTGATGCGCAGGGATGTTCGGTATGTACGAAGACCGCTGCAGGCCTTGACAGCAAAAGTGCGAAAGGAATGAATAATGGAATTATTTACCTCGCTGCCTTTCCACTGGGAATCCTGGGAACACTTGGTTACATCTGGTGGAGGAGTGAAAAAATGAGACATCAACCATGAGGAGACTCACTATTTGTTCTGCCCTGATTGTCCTGCTAGCGGGAATCCTTGCCGGCTGTGGACGCCGTGTATTAACAGGTCGTGGAGAAGTTGTGCAGGAAGCACGGATTGCTGCTGCCTTTGATAAAGTCGTGATCTCGGCACCGCTTTCTGCTGACATTCAGATAGCGCCAGGAGCGACATCTTCTATTGAGTTAACCGGACATAAAAACCTGCTGGAACAAATTGAGACTACGGTATCGGGGGGCACCCTGAAGATCAGTCTGAAAGATGCCATCACGCTGGATAACGACAATGAGCTAAAAGCACAGATCCGGGTGGCTAATCTGAGTCAACTCAAGCTGAAGGGAGTAGCTGATGCTGTGGTTAAAGGACCTATATCCGGCAGTGGATTTGACCTCGATATCAGCGGTGCCGGTGATGCAGAGATCGAGCAGGTGCAGGTAAACAAACTTACTGCAACCATTTCGGGGGCAGGTGACGTTACGATTGACCAAGGACGTTGTGAACAGGCAGAATTTACGGTTTCAGGTGCAGGCAATATCAACACATTTGGAGTACAGGGTTCCCATGTCAGGGCTAAGGTTTCCGGTGCAGGAGACGTGGAAGTCTATGCGCTAAAGAGTTTAGATGCACGTGTAAGTGGCGCAGGTACAATCCGATATAAAGGCAAGCCCCAGGTAAGTTCCAAAACTTCCGGTATTGGCGAGATTGTTGCAGCCAATTAGGGTAAAGCAGGGCCTATGAACACTTTGACTGTCAGGATACTGCTGGTCATACTTTTCATCTGCAAAACAGCAATTAGTACCAGCGCACAGGACCCGATAGAGGGGTTCTGGTATGACAAAAACAGGAACGCAAAAATCCAGATATTCAGGGGTGATGATAACCGGTTCTACGGGAAAGTGGCCTGGTTGCGTAATCCGCTCTGGAATGGCAAACCCAAGGTAGATCAGAACAATCCTGATCCTGAGAACCGGGATCAGCCCATCCTCGGGCTGATGATCCTGCGGGGATTTACGAGAGATGGCGGTGAATATGAGGAAGGCACCGTCTATGACCCCAGGAGTGGCAAGACCTATAGCTGTAAGATGAAACTGGCCGGCGACAAGCTGGAGGTCCGTGGATATATCGGTATGTCGCTGTTTGGGAAATCGACCAGCTTCACCCGGGCAGAGCAGGCGGACTAATATCTGACCACATAAAACTATTGTCTACTGTAATTGTTAGCAGCTTATTCTTAAAAAAGAACAGGGCCGCTCCTGATTGGGGCGGCCCTGTTTTCAATGTATTTGTATTTGTGCTTACTGGCGATGAACATAGATGCGATAACCGGAGCCAAACCAGGAAGTATAGGTGTACAACTGCTGGTTTACTACTACAGATGAAACATAGCTATGGCATTGGGAGCCTGCTTCCCTTTGCTGGTTGAAGACAGGCACTATATCCGAAATCCGGATACTTTGTTTAGTGGCCGGAAGGTAAAGCTCCCAATTATTTGTATAGAAGTTAGTACCGAAGTCGGGGTATGTCATTGGGAACAGTACGACAGAATCCTTTCCGATCACCTGACGTTTGATATTGGTATTTGCGACCAGAATTGTATCCAGCAGATTATTGAACTGTCCATTGTTTTCGTACCTGCGGTAGATGATCGTATCAGTCGCTGCCTCGGAATACCCTACAAATACCATATCGGGTGCTTTGAAAACGCAATCTTCCGAATCCTTAGAACATGCTGCGGCAAAGACCAGTAAGGACACTGCGAGGACAGACAGCAGGCTTGTAATTTTCATAAATACCTATTTAAGGTCTCTAAAGTAATGAATTCAGGAAAATATTCAGAGCGGCCGTGAAAGGATTCATCAGATTTTCCCTTGTTGAATTTCGTCTACTACTCCGGGGTCCAGCAAAGTCGAGGTATCGCCGAGGTTTTCTGTTTCACCCTCGGCAATCTTTCTGAGTATCCTTCGCATGATCTTACCGCTACGTGTTTTGGGAAGACCGGAGACGAACTGGATCTTATCCGGCCTGGCGATGGGGCCGATTACCCTGCTCACTGTTGCCATGATATCCTTTCTTTCCAGGTCTGCATCACCATGCAGATTGCTGACTACGACATAGGCGTAGATGCCCTGCCCTTTCACATCGTGATTGTAGCCTACTACGGCGCTTTCCACCACACCAGCGTGCATATTGATAGCGTTTTCGATCTCTGCGGTTCCGATTCTGTGTCCGCTGACATTCAGCACATCGTCGACCCGTCCGGTGATACGATAATTACCATCCAGATCGCGGAGTGCGCCATCACCTGTGAAATACATGTCGTCGTATGTTGCAAAGTAATTGGTACGGCACCTTTCATGGTCGCCGTAGGTTGTCCTCAGAATTGATGGCCAGGGAAAGCGGATGGCAAGATTGCCTGCCAGACCGTTACCTTCGATGACGTTACCCTGATCGTCGAGGAGAAGAGGTTGGATTCCCGGGAGCGGAAGAGTTGCGTGCGCTGGTTTGCCGGGAGTGATACCTGCCATGTTTGAGATCATTATGCCGCCTGTTTCCGTTTGCCACCAGGTATCGACGATCGGGCAACGTTCTTTGCCGATATGTTTATGAAACCATTGCCAGGCTTCTTCATTGATGGGTTCCCCGACACTACCTAAAACCCTTAACGAGGACAGGTCATGTTTCTCAACCCATTCCAGACCATGCGCCATCAGGCTCCTGATGGCGGTGGGAGCGGTATAGAGCGTGGAGACCTTATACCTGTCAACAATATCCCAGAGACGGCCGGCGTCCGGCCAGGTGGGAACCCCTTCAAACATCAGGCTTGTAGCGCCGGCGCAGAGCGGGCCATAGACGATGTAGCTATGGCCAGTGATCCATCCTACATCTGCAGTGCAGAAATACACTTCTCCCTTCTGGTATTGAAAAACATTTACGAACGACCAGGTGGTATAGATCATGTAGCCGGCGCAGGTATGTACGACACCCTTGGGCTTACCCGTTGAACCGGAAGTGTACAAAATAAAAAGAGGATCTTCCGCGTCCATTTCTTCTGGGGGGCAGGGAGGGTTGCCCATTGTTTCCACTTTTTTTATCTCGTCTTCCCACCAGACATCACGCCCTTTAATCATACTGACCGGCACACGGGCGCGGGTTAGAACGATGACCCGTTTGACGAACCTGCATTGAGCGAGTGCATCATCGATAGTATCCTTCAGCGGAACGACCTTATTGCCGCGGAAGGCACCATCTGCTGTCACCACAAACTCTGCATGGGCATCGTGGATGCGGTCTGCGATACTCTGGGCACTGAACCCACCGAATATTACTGAGTGAATGGCGCCGATGCGTGCACAGGCAAGAACTGCAATAGCCAGTTCTGGTACCATACCCATATAGACACAAACACGGTCGCCTTTTCTGACACCGTTATTCTTCAGGACATTGGCGAACTGATTGACCTTAAAATGAAGCGTTTTATAGCTCAGAATCCTGTAGTGTTCTTCCGGATCATTCGGTTCCCAGATAATTGCCGGTTCATCCGGTTGAGATTCCACATAGCGGTCGAGCGCATTGACGGTGATATTCAGTTTGCCTCCCTGGAACCATTTAACCTCAGGATCCCTGAAGTTCCATTCCAGGACCTTGTCCCATTTCCTGCTCCAGACAAAGCTTTCAGCTATTTCCTCCCAGAAGGCTTCAGGTTCTTCAACACTTCTTTTATACTGTTCCTGGTATTCCCGGAGACTGCGAATTTGAAACGGATAAGTCATATTGAAGATTAAGTTAGGAAAAAGTTCAGTTGTGATAGCCATTGAGCGAAGGCTAAATCTAATTTGGCGTTGGAGCTGAAGTTGAGGAATAAGATACTTAAGCCAAAAAGTGCTGCCTGTGGCAGCACTTTTTTGAATGGATCACCGGTATGTTTATCACCGACTCTGATTGCTGCGGTTGCCACCATTGCTGCGGCGACTGCCAGAAACCTGACCGCCTTTACGTCCGGCTGCACGTGCCTCTTCAGAAGTAAATTCGTGGGCTACTCCCTTCTGATGAGCGGCACGGCCGCCCTTACTTGCGATCTCTCTTTGTTTCTCACGATCCATCGAGGCGAAACCACGGTTAGAAGTATTTCCACGTGATCCTCCCTGGTTGCTACCGCGATTGTCTTGTCCACTACGATTTCTGTTTTCTGCCATAGGATTAGAGTTTTATATGCCCTACCGTTTAACAACAGCATGCCATTTTCAACCCCTTTGAAAACCGCACCAGACGCGGCTTTAAATACATTCCAGAAAAATTCACAGCATTAAGATTTGTAAAAGCGGGACTTACCGGAACTATAGGGCGAATATATCTCTGGAGCTATCAGTTTTCTTTACAGAAGTTTAACCAAAACGGTGCTGGTGGCCTATTTTAGCTGAAAAGGGCCGGCACCACAGAGCGGGAATTTTATTGTACCGCTTCCACGAGACGGGGGAGCGTGAGTCGGCTGGAAGTCATTTTTAAGCAGCGGTAAAGTGATAATTTGCGGTGATGAAGCGACGTGAGGCGCGAACGCTATACTTCAGAGAGCAGTTACTGAGCTGGCATCAGGCTGCCCCATTGCGTCCATTACCCTGGAAAATAAACCGGGATCCTTACAGGATCTGGCTTTCGGAGATCATTTTGCAGCAAACGAGAATGGATCAGGGGCTACCCTACTATCTCAGATTCGTGGAGCGGTATCCTGATGTTCATGCGCTGGCACAGGCGCGGGACGATGAAGTCTTTCGGCTCTGGCAGGGACTCGGCTATTACAACCGGTGCAAAAACCTGCTGACGACCGCCCGTCATATCAGTGAGACCCTGGGGGGCAGGTTTCCGGATACCTATGAAGATATACTGAAGCTTAAAGGTGTAGGTAACTATACTGCGGCGGCCATCAGTTCCTTTGCGTACGCATTGCCCTGTGCTGTGGTGGATGGCAATGTGTACCGGGTGCTATCGCGGTATTGTGGAATCGAGACACCGATAGATACAGGAACGGGTAAGCGGGAGTTCCAGGAGACTGCCGATCAATTTCTTTACCGGGAAGACAGTGCGGCCTATAACCAGGCCATTATGGACTTTGGCGCTACCGTTTGCAAACCGGTGCAGCCTGAGTGCGGGGAATGTCCGTTGAGCCTACATTGCGAAGCGAGGAAACAAAACCTGGTTTCTTTATTACCGGTGAAATCGAAGAAGACCCTTTCAAAGACCCGGTATTTCCACTATTTGTTGCTGGTAAACGGGGCCAGACTGTGGATCAGGAAAAGAGAGGAGCGGGACATCTGGCAGAATCTGTTTGAGCCATTTCTGCTGGAGGCCGAGAAGCCCCTGGACAGCGAAGAACTACTGCAGCAGCCACTTTGGAAGAAAACCGGACTGTTGGCGGAACCTATACTAATGGGAGAAGGAAGGCAAAAGCTTTCCCATCAGTTGATCGAGGCAAGGTTCTTTAAGGTAGAGGTTCAGGACCGGAAACTGAGGATTCCGGGAGGCGGTAAATGGGTATCTGTGAATGAACTGGATGCCTATCCCCTTCCCCGTACCCTCATTTCATTTTTTGAAAAAAATTTTTACTTTTAGTATCTGTATAGGTTATAATTTTTACTAATTGAAAATGTAGTTAGTCATGAGAGGCGTAAACAGAGTCATGTTGATCGGCAATTTAGGGAAAGACCCGGACCTGCAGTATCTGGAAGGGAACATTGCGGTGGCAAAATTTCCGCTTGCTACCACAGAGACATTTAAGGACAAGAACGGTAACCAGGTTTCGCAGACGGAATGGCATACCGTCGTGCTTTGGAGAGGCCTGGCAGAACTTGCTCAAAAGTACCTCCATAAGGGCAGTCTGGTTTTTATTGAAGGACGCCTGAGAACCCGCAACTGGGAGGACAAAGACAAGAACAGGAGATTCAGTACAGAAATCGTTGGGGATAACCTTGTTATGCTGGATAAGCGCAAGGACCATAGTGGGGACTCTCACAATACTGATGTGAATTTCGGGTCTGAAGACATGAGTTTCGACAGCGGAAGTTCTTCTGATGACAAGGATAATCTACCTTTCTGACCAGGAACGAGTGGGGTGATGCCCATAAGGCATTAAGTTTTAGATTTCAGATCTGCAAAAATTGTAGCGTTAATAAGCTAAGCATCATTGGCAAGTATAGATGAAGGCGGGAAGATGGGTCTATTGAATATACTCTTACAGGCAGCGGGCGACGAATTTTCCATTTCTAATGTCACCGTATTAATTATCATCATTTTAGTGTTGTTGTTGTTGACCGGGATCACAGCCGGGTCGGAAACCGCATACTTCACCTTGTCTGCGAAGGATGTTAACTATCTGAAGACGAAGGACAGGCCCAGTGCGAGACAGGCCATGCGTCTGCTGGATCAGCCGAAGATGCTGCTGGCCACCATACTGGTAGCCAACAACTTCATTAATCTGGCAATCGTCATTACGACAAGCGTTCTGATCTCTCAGTTTCTGAGTCCGGAATTGCCGCGGGCCGTCGCACTGCTTATACAGGTCGTGAGCATTACCTTCCTGCTAGTGTTGTTCGGCGAGGTGCTTCCCAAGGTGTATGCCACTCAGAACAATATGCGGATGGCCTTGTTTTCGGCGCCAGTGCTCAATCTGCTGACCAGTATTTTCAGTCCGATCAGCCGGATGATGGTTTCGTCGACGGAATTTCTTGAAGAGAAAATTGGCACACGGACCGGTGCCAACATCAGTAATGAGGAAGTTGAACAGGCCATTGAGTTATCTGTCGGACATACCGCCACGAGAGAAGAAATAAACATTTTCAAGGGCATTATGAAATTTGGCAGCATTACCGTCCGGCAGGTGATGCGCACCCGACTGGATGTCAGCGGTATCCCTTTTGAGATGCGCTTTCCGGAGGTTCGGCAGCTTGCTTTGGAGGTGGGCTATTCGAGAATGCCTGTTTATAAGGAAAACCTCGACAAAGTAGCCGGGATTATTCATACCAAAGACTTCCTGCCATATTCAGACCTGGAAGATTTTGACTGGCATATACTGATCAGACCTGCTTTTTTTGTGCACGAAGGGAAGCTTATTGAGGACCTTCTGAAAGAAATGCAGCAGAAGCGAGTTCATTTCGCGATTGTTGTGGATGAATTCGGAGGCTCGTCGGGCATTGTTACCCTTGAGGACATCATGGAAGAGATCATCGGGGATATCCGTGATGAATTTGATGAGGATGATCTGCAGTTTAAAAAGCTGGATGACAGCAATTATATCTTCGAGGGGAAGACACTGATCAACGATTTCTGCAGGGTGATCAGCGAACCACCCGAGACCTTTGCAAAGGTGCGTGGTGAAAGTGATTCTCTAGCGGGCTTAATACTTGAAGTTTCGGGAAAATTCCCTGCGGTGAATGAAACAGTAAGCTTTAAAAACTTTGATTTTACCGTCCTTGAGCTGGACCGTATGCGTATACAAAAAGTCAAGCTCACGATAAATCCTGAGCTTGACGATTATCTTGATTGATCTTCGGATCAGAGTAAGGTATAGCCTATATGAACCTGTAGTGTTTTCTGCTTCCAGGCGTCGTTGATCTTCGTAGTGTAGGTATTACCATCCTCGTTATTCATATTGGATAGTGCTATTATGTAGCGGGCTCCAACATTCAGTTTGAAGGGGAGATCGATCCAGATGCCACCGACCGCATCGATGGAACCTGATTTGAATATGCTGCGTGCATCCTTCATCAGATCATCCTTATCGATGACGGTAACAACCCTGCTAAACTGGGGGCCTACCTGAAGTTTCACTTTGGGGATCAGTTTTACATTCAGCAACACCGGAACACTTATATAGTTCACCCTGAAAGTACCTCCCTGAACAGATTCCTTACCTGCGTTGAACAAGTCTTTGTACAGATCATTAAAGCCCTGACCTGCCTGGTAGGTAGACTGCGAGAACATGGCTTCTATTTGTGCGCCGAACACAGGTCCGTTCACACCCAGAAAGCCGCCACCCATAAAATTGGCTTTGTAGCCATTCTCCCAGTACTTTCCACCTACGTCTGTGAAATTACCTCCCAGTTTGATACCCAGGTCTACCCCGAGCATATTCAATTGTGCTTTTGTAATTGCAGGTAATGACAGGGCTATAAAGCATAAAGTCAAGATCTTTTTCATAGTCGCTGATTTGTTACTGCACAAATGTATTTCAATAAGGGATAAAAAAATATACACAGTTTTTACTGTTCTTCAACTATCAGAAATTCATGACGATAGGGCTGGAAACTTCTGTGCAGCATTCCGATGAATTCAGCGCCATACTGCAGGTAATACTCCATAAAGTTCTCTGTCCGTTCCTGCAGGCTGCCACCGGGGAACAATTTCCGTTTCAGTTTTTCTATCCGTTGCAGCTCCACCTGCATTTTCCGTTTTTCTGCGCGCAGCATCTTTTTCTCCAGCACCTGTAGCTGGTAACGGATTTTTGCTGTCACTGCTTCAGAGGCCCCTTTGAGTGTGGGATCCAGCGTTATGGCTTTTGAACGGAGGGCGGACAACACCTGTTCCATCTCCTGCAGTTCATTGTTTGTCTGCCATTGATCGCCAGATTTGCTGCGAACAAAACTGTGGATCAGATCTGTTTCGGGTTTAAAAACCTGTTCGAGAGAGAGGCCCAACTGTTCGCGCAGCCGGTGTTCGGCGCTATTAATCCAGGTGACCGACTGGCGCAGATGTATGGCGGGGAAAAAGACCTTATAATGTTCGAATAGCTGGCATAGCTGCAGCCAGTAAGCCAGTTCGGCGCCACCGCCGATGAATGCCACATTGGGCAGGATGGATTCCTGGAACAGTCCGCGAAGAATCACATTTGGGCTGAAGCGTTCCGGATATTGTTCCAGCTCGGTGAGCAGTTCTTCCCGGCTCCAGGTGATATCCGTATTCAGCACCTGCCAGCGCTCTCCTTTTTGTTCTATCCTTTCCCGCAGGCCATCTGTCAGGTAAAACAGATTAATGGCACGCGGATAGGCCTGCACCTTATAATTAGCGGCAAGAGCAGAGACCGTATCCCCGAGCACCTGCCGGGCTGAATGTTCCAGAAGATCCTCCTTCATTACGGGAATGAAAGCACGTTTGAGTCCGGAATGATCGGGATCGATTACCAGTAGACCATAATTACCGAAAAGCGCATTCACCAACCAGGCAGTCGCCTTGCCAATGGTGGGCTGTTTGGTGTAGGCGTTTTCCAGAAGCTGCTTCAGTTCGTCGCAGTGAGGACCGGGTGGTCCCAGCTTTTTAAACAAGTCGCGGATCAGAGGCTGAAGGCTTTCAGTAGACATCCTTCCTACGGCACCTGACTGACCGCCACCGTCCCAGGTAAACCTCTCATTGTTGTAACGAAACGTTCCCAGTTCCTGCAGATCATTGTCCTCGCTGCCGAGGTAGTAAACCGGTACGAAATGCTTGCCGGGGAACTGCTTGTTTAATTCTTCTGCGAGCACGATGGCGTGAACGATCTTATAGATGAAGTAGAGATAACCCGTGAGGAGGTTGGGCTGGTGTGCGGTACAAACAGTAAAAGTTGATTCAGATGACAGCAGTTCCAGGTTCTTTTCAGCGGCTCCGGTTAGCGGTATCCCTTCATACTGTTCTCTGAGCACCTTTACCAGCAGGCTGCGGTTGACGGGGTGCTTTTCCCTTTGGCTGATGGCCTCCGACATCCCTTCAGGGTCGGGGCGATACCTGTAAAATGCCTTCAGCGATTCCTTGTTTGCGAGGTAGTCCAGTACCAGACCAGAGAATGCATGCGTTTTTTCGTAAGGCAGAAAGGTACAATCCATCGGGGAGCTTGCTTTAATTCAGCTAAAATAAACTCAAAGGTACTAAGCCTGCAAAAGGGCTTGCTGATAGGTGTATAAACAGCGTCAGAAACAATTAGGAAAAAGCTTTTATTTTCAACGCGATGAACAAGACCTATACCCCTATCAAAGACTGGTCGGAAGATGAACGGCCCAGGGAAAAAATGATCCAGAAAGGTGCCGCATCGCTGAGTGACGCGGAGCTACTGGCGATACTGATCAATAGTGGTACCAGAGAGCGGTCGGCCATAGACCTGGCGCGGGACATACTCCGGCAGGCCAACAACGATCTGCAGGAGCTCGGGAAACTCTCCCTGAAAGAACTACAGCAGACCAAGGGGATTGGCGAAGCGAGAGCGATCAGCATTGCTGCCGCGTTGGAGCTGGGCAACAGGAGGCAGAGAGGCGGGCTGGAGCGGGTGGTGATTACACAGAGCAATGATGCGGCCCAGATCCTGATGCCGATGCTGCGCGATTATGTCCACGAGGTTTTCTGTGTGCTGTACCTGAACCAGGGCAATAGACTTCTCCGGCATGAGATGATCAGTAAGGGTGGGATTACGGGCACAGTGGCGGATATCCGGATTATCCTTAAACAGGCCCTGATGTACCAGTCCAACAAACTGATCCTATGTCATAACCATCCATCGGGGAACCTGACACCCAGTGCTGCGGACAAGGAGCTGACCCGGAAAGTGAAGGAAGCTGCTGCATTTATGGATATAAAATTGCTGGATCACCTTATTGTGGGTGGCATGCAATACCTGAGTATGGCTGATGAGGGGCTGATTTGATAGTCCTCAATTCTTCCTAACTTGCACGCTTGTTTAGCCAGAAGCCGCTGAGGCTCGGGCAGAGTTTAACTTTCAACAAATACGACCGGGCGATTCATGCTAAAGGTAGGTATATTCGGTGCTGGCCATCTTGGCAAAATACATATTCAACAATGGAAGGAAATACCCGGTGTGGAGCTGATCGGGTTCTATGATCCGGACGATGCGCAGGCGGCCACGGCGATAGCCCAGTACCAGGTTCCGCGTTATACTGACCTGGAGCAGCTCATTCATGCGGTAGACGCTGTTGATATCGTATCTCCCACCACCACCCATTTCGAAATAGCGAAGATATGTCTGCTCAATGGCAAGCATGTGTTTGTGGAAAAGCCGCTGGCACATACCCTGGAAGAGGGTGAGGAGCTGGTTAAGCTGGTCAATGAGGCGAACGTAAAATGCCAGATAGGGCATGTCGAGAGATATAATCCTGCGTTACTGGCGCTCGGAGAACAGACCTTACAGCCTATGTTTATTGAGGCACACCGGCTGGCCCAGTTTAACCCGAGGGGTACTGATGTCGCTGTGATCCTGGACCTGATGATCCATGATATCGATATTGTGCTTCATCTTGTAAAGTCACCCGTGCGGCGGATTTCAGCGAGTGGAGTAGCTGTGATCAGTGAGACTGCTGATATTGCTAATGCCCGGATCGAGTTTGACAATGGCTGCGTGGCTAATCTGACCTCAAGCAGAATCTCGCTGAAGAAGATGCGGAAGATGCGTTTGTTCCAGCGGGATGCTTATATCGGGATCGATTTCCTTGAAAAGAAAACCGAAGTGATCCGTTTGAAGGAGCAGGGGATCCCTGCGGGCATGATGGACTTTCCTATAGAGCTGGGTAACGGAGAGAAGAAGATCATTTCGGTCCAGCTCCCGGAGGTATCCGCCTCGAATGCCATCAAGGCTGAGCTCATGGAGTTTGCCGGGTCGATACAAAACAATAAGCCGACCAGAGTGAGCGTTCATGATGGGTACCAGGCGATGGATGTAGCCCACCAGATCATCCGTAAAATGAGCCTACATAACGAGATGCACCATGCTTAACAGATATTCCATATTGCAGATTTTAATCGCCTCAGTTCTGATAGCAGGCGGAGGTGTCTGGAGCGGCTGTGAGCTAGTCAATCCTGAGGAAGAGATCCCTACCTATGTGAAAGTGGATTCATTCGGGATTGATCCTACCCAGGCGATCGGGACAACCTCTCAGAAGATCACAGCCGTTTGGGCATACTGGAACGGGCGCACCATTGGCGTTTTTGACCTACCAGCCACCATCCCTGTGCTGGCCAGAGAGCAGGGGGAGTTGATGCTGCGGCCGGGTGTCACCTTTGCGGGCGTTAGCAGCATGTTGGTACCCTACCCTTTCCTACGTTCGGACACGATGATGCTGAATCCTGCTCCTGGAGAAGAATTCAGTTTTACACCTGTTACACGTTATTTCCCGGATTCCCTTCTGAATACCCTGATAGAGGATTTTGAGAGCGGTAATGGCTTTGAGCTTGTCTCGGGGGATACCATATTGAACAAGGTTTCTGACCCTTCGCTGGTTTTTGAAGGTGATTACTCGGGGCATATCCAGTTCATAGACCAGGCCTTTGCCCTTTACGTTCTGAAGACGGAGTTTACAGCGATACCTTCCCGGGAAATATACATTGAGTTGAACTACCGGTGTAGTATGCCCTTTGAAATTGGCATTACCACCACCAATTCTACGGGTCAGAATATCGAGTACTATATTGCGGGTTTCAATCCGAAGGAAGAATGGAACAAGATATATATCGGGCTGCAGGAATTCCTTGCTGCCTATCCCAACAGGCCCTATCGTATTCTGCTTCGTGTGGCGTCCGAAACACCCACTAACGGGTATGTGACTCTTGACAACCTAAAAGTGATCAGTTTCAAGTAATATGCACGCCATTTCCAGGCTCTCCCCATTGAAGAAGGCCGCGATCAAAAGGCTGGTTGCTCTTGACTACCTCACTGCTACCCTGGCCTGGATCCTGTTCTGGGCCTACCGCCAGCAATTGCTGGACCAGCACGATTTTGTCAATGCCTGGGCCTATCTTCAACCACGCGATCTGGTGACAGCCTTTATTCTGATACCGGCAGGCTGGCTGTTCCTTTATCACCTTTCGGGCACATATTTTGACCTCTACCGGAAGTCGCGCCTGAACGAAGTGAACCGGACCATCATATCCTGCATTATCGGCAGTATTATCGTGGCGCTGGTCTTCTTTGCGAATGACAATGCTGATTATTCCTATTTCATTAAGAGCACCGGCAGGTATCTGCTGATCCATACGATCTGTGCGCTTACCGGGAGGCTGGTCATGCTCAACACGATCAAACGGCGTCTGGTCAAGGGAACAGTGGGGTTCAATACATTGATCATCGGAGGTAACCAGAAAGCCATAGAAATCTATCAGCAGCTTGAGAAGGACTATAAGTCTCTGGGGAACTTCTTCAGGGGATTTGTCTATTCCAACCAGGAGACATCCAATGGGATGAGTCATTACCTGCCGCAACTGGGGCAGTTGGATGAGTTGGAGAAGATCATTGATACGCATGAGATAGAGGAAGTGATCGTGGCTGTTGATTCCAGTGAGCACCATTTGCTGGAAAACATCCTCACCCGGCTTTCGTACCGTCCGGTGCTTGTTAAAGTATTGCCAGACCTGTATGATATCATTTCAGGATCCGTTAAAACGAGCAATGTGTACGATGCCGTCCTGATCCATATTCATCCGAACCTGATGCCTGACTGGCAGCGCGTCTGTAAGCGGATGATCGATGTAGTGGCATCGCTATCTGCCTTGTTGTTACTATCCCCCCTTTACATTTTTGCTGCCATCAAGGTGCGCCTGTCCTCTTCCGGTCCTATCATTTACAAGCAGGAGCGAGTGGGACTATACGGAAGGTTGTTTAAGATCTACAAATTCCGTTCAATGTATGTGAATGCGGAGGAACACGGGCCGGCATTATCGAGTGACGAAGATCCGAGAATTACCCCCTGGGGCAGGATCATGCGTAAATGGAGGATCGATGAGCTGCCGCAGTTTTACAATATACTGAAAGGCGATATGTCGCTGGTGGGACCAAGGCCCGAGCGGAAATATTTTATTGATATTATCAGCCAGACCCACCCCCACTACCGTTACCTGCATAAGGTTAAGCCCGGCCTTACCTCCTGGGGAATGGTGCAGTTTGGGTATGCTTCCAATGTAGACGAGATGCTGCAGCGGATGAAGTATGACCTGTTGTATATTGAGAACTGCTCACTGGCGCTGGACATTAAGATCATGCTGTACACCCTGATGGTGATCTTCCAGGGGCGCGGTAAATAGAGGACTCGCGGAGACCAATCAATCAGACATTATGCGTCACCTGTGAGAAGTAATCGATCGCTTCTCCCACGATGAAGAAACTGCCGGTGATTAGCAGTGCGTCGTTTGGATTCATTTGATCCATGGCAGCACGGATGGCATCCGGGACCGAGGCGTATGCCGCTCCCCGGAGGCCGAGACTGCTGGCTAAGTCCATCAGTTCTTCTACCGGCAGGGCCCGAGGTACTGCTGCCTGACAGAAATAGAAACGGGTGTCTTCCGGAAACAAGCTCAATACAGATTCTACATCCTTATCCCGCACGAACCCGAGGACGATATGTTTTTGCGGGGCCTCCACCTGATCCCACTGAGCCAGTACCCCGGTAAGTCCAGCCACATTATGGGCGACATCACCGATCACCAGGGGCACTTCCTGAAGGCGGTCCCATCGCCCTCTTAGGCCAGTCAGAGACTTCACCCCTGAGAGCGCCTGAATGGCCCGGGGCAGGGAGAGATTCAGGCCCTGACTTGCTACCAGGATCTCTGTGGCTGCGAGTACCGTTTTCAGGTTAAGAAGCTGATAGGTGCCCAGCAGATCCGTATTCAGATCATACATTTCCCGGTGCGCCTTATGCACTGCTTTGAGATACTGGAAGCGGGCATCCTGCCGGACCCGGACGATATCCCATAGCGCTTCGGCATAGTACACCGTGCTGAGATTGTGCAATGCCACTTCGAAGAACACCCTTTCCGTTTCCGGGAGCTGTTCCCCGATCAGCACCGGCACCCTGTGTTTGATGATACCTGCTTTTTCCGAGGCGATCTCTTTGAGCGACTGGCCCAGCAAGTCTTTATGATCGTAGCTGATATTGGTAATTATTGACAGTACCGGTGTGATGACATTTGTGCTGTCCAGCCTACCGCCCAGACCAGTTTCGATCACCGCTATATCCACCTTTTCATCCGCAAAACATTTGAAGGCCATGGCTACGGTGATCTCGAAAAAAGAAGGCTCGATCTCTTCAATGTGCGACCGGTTTTCCTTTACAAAATCAACCACCCATTGTTTGGATACGGGTGCGCCATTGATCCTGATCCTTTCTCTGAAATCGACCAGATGGGGAGAGGTGTAGAGACCGACTTTGTAGCCGGCGTCCTGTAGTATGGCTGCCAGAGCGTGACTGGTACTCCCCTTACCGTTCGTTCCTGCGATATGGATTGATTGAAACTTCTGTTGTGGTTGTCCCAGGACCTCACAGAACCTGAGCGTGTTGGTAAGATCTGGCTTGAGCGCTGCCTTTCCGATCCTCGAGAACATGGGCAGCCTTTCAAACAAGTAGAGCAGCGTATCCTCGTAAAGTTCCTGCAACATCAGCGCGAGCGCGTTTTGAATACAAAAGTAATATCGCCGATCTGTTCCGGAGCTGCCTGTGGATTGGGGGAGAAACGTGCTTCTTCCAGCTTCTGCAGTGCGATGCTGCTGAGGGCCCTGTTCGGGGAGCTGCGAACCGTTTTTGAGATGATCCTGCCGTCCCTGTCTACCTTAACCCTGACGATTACCCTGCCACCCTGGTTGAACTCTGCTATGAACTGTCTGGGAGAGATCTCTCTGCCTGAGAGTGTGTGGCTGATACCACCCGTGCCGTTACCGGGACTTCCTTCATAATTGGCGGAGCCGGGCGTACCGCCGGGGACACCCCTGTCACCAGGACCGGAGGTATTACCCTCCCCTGTGCCGGGGCGGTCATCTGCTGCATTGTTCCCACCGGCACCTGTGGCACCTTCGTAGACATATCTGGGCTGGGCCTGTTGCCTGCTATTTGCTTCGGCTGCCTGATTGTTGTTGGGGGTGGTTCTATTGGCCCGGGCGTTGTCTGTGCGGCTGCCGGAGCCTGTTGTGGGTACGACTGCCGGAGCGTCTGGGTCATCGGAGCGGAGCAGATCCCTGGTATCAGCATTTACAGCGGCAGCGTTCTGAAAATTGGCCGGGACAGACCCTACGGAAGGCGCCCGAACCGACATGGGTTGATCCTCTCCGAAGCCATTGAGATCCGTACCGAGATTCACCTCCATACCCAGTTCCTCGACCGGTTGCTGTGCAGGAAGTGCGTATTTCCAGAAAAAGAACAGCAGCAGCAGAAGCACATGAACGATGATCGTCCAGGCGGCAGCTTTGAGCTGATTTGGATTTACTGCTGCAGTCATTACAGAAGATTGAGGATACTGTTTTGCGACAGTAGTCAAATATAAGGAACCGTTCAGACAGAATGCATTGGAAGGCCCTTATTTAACAAGCTTTAGTGAGCAAAATCCGTATCGAAGGCTGTCATTCTTTCTTTGGGGGGATTATAATATCCGAATTTCAGGTCCGGAAATTCCTCCCGGATGAGATCCATCATCTGCCGGATGCCGAGACATTCACCTGTGTCTGCAACACCGATCTTACCCAGGTACCAGTCGGGATCAATGTTGAAATTGCGCCACTGGATCATTTTAAGACCTGTGTCCCTGATGAGAGCCCTCAGCGCCTCGTATTCCTCTACGCTGTCCGTCATGCCGGGGAACGTGAAGTAATTGATGGAAGTCCACCCGCCGGCCCGGCTGACGATGCGCAGGCTTTCGACGATATCTTCGAACTGGTAGTTATTGGGGAGGTAGTATCGCGAGTATATCTCTTTGCGAACCGAGTTCAGGCTTACCCTGATGCTATCGAGACCGGCCTGAACCAATTTCTCTACCACATCCGGGCGACTGCCATTGGTATTGATATTGATGCTTCCTTTATTGGTGTGCTTTCTGATGGCGAGGATCGCTTCGCGGATCGTTTCGCCCATCAGGAGCGGTTCTCCCTCGCAGCCCTGTCCGAAGCTCACGATGGGATAGGGAGCCGATTCCAGGTGTGGGACCGTGTATTCCACTATCTCTTCCGCTGTGGGTTTGAACGTGAGGCGGTCCTGTGAGGAATAGATCGTTTCCTCTTCCGGCTGGAAGGAGATGCAGCCGATGCAGTTGGCATTACAGGCTGGGGAGGCGGGGATGGGACATTCCCACCTGCCCAGGAAATAATTTCTTGCGGCGGGGCAGTGATAGGTGAGCGCACAGTTTTCGGCGATGTGTTTAACAAGCCGGTTGTGCGGGTAATTGCGGATGATATCCCTGACACCCTCTTCCACTTTGGACTGGTCGTACCCGGAGCAATCCTGCCGGATATCCTGCTCGATCCGTACGGCGGGCACGAAGAACTTATCATCGGACCAGCCGACGGCTGTATAGCAGAACAGCGGCAGCGTTTCCGCGTCTGGCAGTGTTTCGAAGGCAGCGAGGTAGAAACCCGTATGAGCGGGGGGGATGAAAGCAGCTACTGCCCAGCCCTTTTCGCAGATGCGCATTTCGCCCGTTTTCACATCGATCCCGATGCCCCTGCGCCCGGGGAGTTCATAGAGCGAGCCGCCCTCAGGCAGTTCTATAAAATCCTCTACCGGGATTGGCAGGGCGTCCCAGCCGGAGCGGCCGGTGACAAAGAGCGAGGTATCTTCGAAGATATTTCCTTTTCCGTCGGAATAGAGAATGTATGGAGTGTGATTCAGTGCCACTGGGTAAACATTTCAGGACCCGGGATTACCAGGCCAGTTCTTTTTGAGACCTTTTATTTCTGGCGATGTGTTCCGTGCAGAAAGCATTGAAGTCTGATTTATCAAACGAGGTTTCGCGGATATTCCATTGGAAGAGGCGGTTGTCGTAGCAGTCGATCGTGAGGATGCCGAAACGATAGATCACCTGTTCTACCTCGTTCCAGTGCAGGTGTTTCTTTCTGCAGGTGGGCGGAAGCCTTACCCCATCCTCATTGATATGGACATAGAGGATATTATCAGTGATCGATTCCCAGTAAATCGCGAACAGAATGGCACCTGTGATCATAGCGTAGATCAGCGCGGGGATCATAAAACCGTGAACTGCGGCCATTGTACCGAGTGTCACCATCAGCAGCAATTCTGTTATCCGCAGCGCCTGATTTGTTTTCTTACCTGCGAACCAGGATTTTCTGAGCACCAGAAACACCGGCAGGAGAATCCCGAGGCCCAGCGACACCATACCGAGCATTCCGGAGCCGTTATAAGAGGCTAAAGCCATCTGATACCCTTCCTGGTCGGCAACCGGCAGGTGGTCGATGAGGTATTGAACGAGGAGCAGAAACACACCGGTGGCTATCAACGCGAAGGTGACCACCAGGTGCAGGCTGATCACCTGCTTTCGTTTTACCCTTTCTTCTGCCAGTGGAAATTCGAAGTGCATGAGCGCAAAGTTACAGTTCCCGATGCGGTGAAATGTTTGGTATATGCTAAAATGTGGCGTCGTAGAAAGTATCTGCGGCGTGTTCATCAATAGAGTTCAGCTCTACAAATATACAGTCTGTTATGGCGACCAGCTCATGCCATTCCATGGGGTTGATCTCTACCCTTGCGGGTGCTTTTATGTCCACAGAGGCAATGGGAGCGTTTTGTTCCAGGTGTTTCCAGTTGAGGCGGCAGATGCCGGAAAACAGGAAGAGCACCTCTGGATCTTTCGTTGGAGACAGCCCTTTATGGTAGTGACGTCCGCGGGATTTGCCGGCGTGCGTGAAGACCAGGAGCTGTTGTCCTGTCCGGTCGTGGAGGTATTCGGCTACGAAGCCCCGATCATCGGAGCCTTTGAGGGGGAGTGGGATGATCTTCATGCGCTTTGTTCGTTTCCGGGAGATACGGAGGCTTCGGTTACGGATTCGCCGGGTAGTCTGAAATCGATCTCGTTCAGAGGTTTGAGAGGATTTCCCTGGATCTGGAGCGTACCGGCCTGTGCCATTGACCTCAGTCGCCAGCCCAGGAAGAGATCGCCGGTGGGCACCTGTGCTTTGGCCATTGTCTGGCGAACTATTTTCGAGGCCTTTTGAAACTGCGGTGAGCAGGCTGCCAGGAGCTGAGTGTCATAGATGTCGATTGGTTTCGAGACCAGTTTTTTTCCACCTTCGTGGATTCGGACCCCTCCGTTTTCGGCTACGAGACGGTTCCAGTCGTCGATATCGACCTCGATTTCGGAGGGTGTGACCTGTCTTGCGAGGCGCCGGGCTTTGATGATCTCTTTTGGAAGGATCTGGCTGAAGCTTTTTGGGTAGAATACCTTTCCTTGCTCATCGAGGAACGGCAGGCCGGTGATATTGATCAGGTAGAACCTGCCGGGGTGTTTGGAGAGGTAGGGCAGCAGCCAGAAGTACGCTGTGACATCGGCGGGAGTTGGGGCCATCCAGAACCAGGCCTGGGTTTGATCGTCTTTGAACATGGAGGCGGAGACCTCGAGCAAACGCTCCATATCATCGACCTGGATGGGATGTTTTTCGGAGGGAGCTGCTTCCTGCCAGAATTTGGTGCGGAGCTCGCTGAAGGAGCCCCCTTCTTCTTTTTGGATGGGTCCGACGTGGAGGATATCCTTTAGAATGACGATTTCGCCCTGGAGTGTGGGTTCTGCGTTAATGGCTTCCTGGAGTGGTGCTGCGGCGAGATCGCCTACGACGAAATGATAGATCATAGAGTGCAAAAATAGGCGAAGCGGAGAGAGGAGCAAGGCGGGGGTATTCTGCCTTCCAAAAATCGCTTTCAAAATGGGAGATCATCAATGAGAACAGGAATGCATAGGCAAGGTCAAGTCGACCTTAATCTGACGCTGCCTGACTAGTTCTTCTATAATTCTCCAGAACTGCTTCCGGAGACACCTGTTCATAAATCTTTCTCAGAAAAGCGAGAATTTTTGACTGTTCCTGTTGTGACCAAAGATCCTGCACGTCCAGGTTTACTTTCAAGATCCTGGTTCTTATTCTGGTATTTCGCCTCAACAAGGACTCCCATTCTTTAACTTTTTCGTTGTTATCAAAATTGCCAAGAAATTTCACCCAATAAATTATTACTGTAAAATCGTAAACCTCTGCACCTCGATCGGTGCTGGAGTAAGCGACGTAGTCTTTAAGGTATTCTGGTAGCGTTACACTTGTGTCGATCGGGTATTGATGATTCAGATTCAAAGTAGCTAATTGATAGTTTGGATTAACGCACCCCCCTCTACTTGTGGTGTAGATCAGCTTTCTTCCATTTCTATCAAACATGTATAAAACCGGGAAGCCTTCCAACTCAGTCAGCACATCAAGAAATAGGCCATTTTTTACAAAATAGTTATCAAAGGTATCCAGGCCGGCCTCCTGTAGATATTTGAATATGGTACTTTTCGACTCAATTTTCGGCGACTGAATTTTAACGAGATCTTTGGGCTGATCCTGTGCAAAAGCGTTGAGAGGCAAAACGAAAAAAGCCGTGCAGTAAAATAAAATAAGTTTCATAATTTAAAAGGTGAATCTGGCGTTACTAATACCAGGCATCCACTCAATTCACCACCACTCAAAACGCCAATGTTCTGGCCTGCATGATGAATCTGCTCCAGGAACCCAAAATTCTCAGAACAGAAAAACCTGCCCATCTCTTCAATTGGGCAGGAAAATACATTAAATCATCCAACGGAAAACACATCGAACAGGAATATTTCAGGAAATGTTTCTACACAATCACGGAAAAATCGGCCAAAACCACCCGCGAT
>JAEYQO010000104.1 GCA_023409975.1 Bacteroidota bacterium
TGTGGCTAGTGAGCGGGAGGAGACAGCGCAAAGTGAGGGGAGTGAGGTGTTGGATTGAGTTGGGAAGTAAAATAGAGACGAAGAGACTTATGGGTACGACGAAATCCCTCTTGAACTGACTTAGAGAGAAGCAACCTACGCAGGTAGCCTCGTGACGATTAGAGATTCGGAGAAGATTGAGGAAATGTTTGCCGTATTGGTTAATAGCCTTTATTTTTGCGTTCGCTCCTGAGGGGGCGTTCGGAGGTCCGGTAGCTCAGCTGGATAGAGCATCAGCCTTCTAAGCTGAGGGTCATTGGTTCGAATCCAATCCGGATCACAAAGACAAACCTTCCCGCCCAAAGCGGGAAGGTTTCTTTTTTCCCGCAGCGTCAGAAGCTCGCTTCTGAAAGCGGAGGGGAAAAAGAAACCCGCCACAGGCACTGTGGCGAAGGTTTGCCTTAGTAGACGCCCCTCACCTGGATCAGCGTAGCGCAGCGGAGCTAATCCAATTTTTCACCGCTAAGGTGAGCACTGGATCAGCGGAGCTAATCCAATTATTTAACAGAGAGCCAGTCTTCTGAAAGCGGAGGGGAAAAAGAAACCGGCCACAGGCACTGTGGCGAAGGTTTGCCTTAGTAGACGCCCCCACCTGGATCAGCGTAGCTAAGTATCCGCCCCACCAACTGCATCTTTTTAGTTTTGGCAACTTTACTTTGGTAGCTGCTTGAAGTGGACGGGATAGAGGGTATGCAGCTGGGTAATTTTCGTGTCCAGGATTCTGGAGAATACATGACGGAGCCATTTAAATGGATTGACACCTTCCTTTCTGCACATGGAGAAGAAGGAATAGATACAGGCTGCCCGCTTTGCTGCATCATGAGATCCCGCAAACAAATAATTCTTTCTGCCCAGCGCCAGAGGGCGAATAGCATTTTCAACCAGATTGTTGTCTATTTCAAGGCTGCCATCGTAGAGGTAGGCACTCAGTTTGTCCCAGCGATCAAGTGTATACATGATGGCCTTACCTATTGCACTCTTCGGTAGTATGGCGCCTCCTTTGAACTCGTCTGCCAGCCACTTTCCAAAGGCATTGATGTGGGGAAGACTCTTTTGGAGCCGCAACTCCTTTCGCTCTGCGGCGCTTAAGCCCTGTTCCCGTGCATCTGTCTCCACTTTATAAAGCGCCTGGATAAACCCAAGTGCTATTGAAGCCCGGTCTTTATCATTAGTGAGGGCATTGTGGAACGCCCTTCGGGCATGTGCCCCGCAGCCTACATGTGTTACGTCCTTGCGCATCCAAATCTTGTCGTAGACAGCATAACCATCCGATTGAAGAAAGCCTTTGAAGCCTTCCAATACATGGGCTGCAGCCCCGGAGCCACGTCTGGGCTGATGGTTGAACGACACTGTTCCATCAACGGGACAAAAGAACCTGGATATATACAAACATGGGGAAATCGAACGCTCTATTAAGTAGGGCTATTACCTCATGGGTTACCGGCTGCAAGCAGAAGTCATCCAGGATGAGCAAGGGAGCCTTGGCAATCTTGTTGAGTCATTATATAGAGGTTCGGGTTCAGCCTTGCCAGAGACAGCTGTTCTATAAATCTGTTCATTGATTTACATCTACAGCCACAATTCTAGCTGTCAAAATCAAATGTCATATTCATTCTTTGAAAAGGGGCCGTCTAAAAAGTCAGACGGCCCTTTTTACTTTAGTGAATGTAACATATAATTTTGACAGTTTGTTTAGTGGCTGTAGGTGATATGTAAGCGAAAAACTTATAAGGCCCTCCTCTGCAAGTAACTGAACTACCTGGCTGAAGATATCTTTGAGTGCGCCTTTTAAACGCTGACCACGAAAGTTGTTGATCGTGTTATGATCGGGAGTCTGCATCCCACTCAGCCACATGAAGTGAATATTCTCCTGGAGAGCTGCCTCAATTTTACGGCTACTGTAGATATTGGTCAGATAGTTATAAACAAGAACCTCCGACATCATCTTGGGATGATAAGAAGAAGTGCCTCCACCGCTGTATTTGCTGATAAGCAACTTCGGGTCAATCTTTTCGATGACATCATTTACAATCTGAACCGGATGGGTCACGGGAATAAAAAAAGGGGCTATACCACTTTTGAGACAGACCCCTACTTGTTAGGTCGCTCTTTTTTGGTTACTATCCGATAAAAAACCTTAAAGGGACCAACTAACACAAAGCTCAGAACTAAACATTCTGCGGTTTACAGGATTGGATTGATCTTTATGAACTATAGTCATCGAAGGAAGGGATCGAATAAGACGAAGGGAGACTCTAAAAAAATTCACCTCCCCAAAATGGGCAACTCCCATATCTATATATAGCGGGAAGTTGCTATAGGCATGATCCATATTTTCCACCTTTTCGAAATTACTGCCTGCTGATTCCGCGACCTCTCTACCTATTAAACTGGAATAAAGAATTCCCACTTCAAAGGTTTGAACGAAGGGACGTTTCCGTATTTCGAAAAGTGTTCTTGAGGAACGTATCCCTGCACCAATTCCTGCTTCCAAAAATTGCTCTCTCAAAATACCATTTGAAGTTCTCCCAGAGAATTGGTTCAGATTAACTTCAGTTTTTATAAATGGTGCACCATTCATAAAGTAGGTCGTGGTAAAGCCGACCCTGAAACCGGGCCGCGGCGCTACAGCGGACTTTCTCCCATCCAGGTTATACCAGCCAAGCTTTCCTGCAATTTCAGTACCAAGATATATTCGGCTTTCCTGGCCGTAAATTATTAAAGGAGCAACCAGCAAAACAACTATAGTTAGCACTACTTTCATGACCGAAATTTTTTATTGATTAAATCACTAGCTGTCTTTGTAACAGCTAGACGCCCATCCCCCTACGGTTGGAGTCCTTCTGGACTCTTGGTGCAAGCGGCTGAAAAAACCAGCATCAAAAAACTACTGTCAATTTTGTCATTTGTCTAATAATAAACATTTTTTAATGAAAAAATATGAATGCTTGACTAAGGTAATAAATTTATTAATATATCGCACATTTTCTAGTTTAGTTATGAATGATGCAATTTTATGTATCGACGTAGTTGGCTTAATTACGCTTTTTTCGTCGTCTCATGAAAGCATTTAAGGTAAATGAAATCACTGTTGTCCGACAAAATCGAAAACAGGTTGTAAATTCCTCTGAGACCTTTGATTTTACTGGCTCGTGTTGCCGGTTTTCGAAAGCAGGGGGGGGCTCAGGTGGGCCCAAACAAGTCATAGTGGACCGGAAGTTTTGCGTTTCTTTTCCTTTTCTGGTTATGCAGTGCAAGCAGGCCCTTAATACTGATGTATCCTGCCAGATGGATGCGTAACAAAGTAGTGACATTGCTGAAAGCAATTTTTGAGCCATTACGGTTGTGGATAACACTGAGCAGCAGCACGCCAATCAGCGCGCACCATATCTGCACCTCTATGGCGTTTTGATTATCTCCCACAAAATACTGCAAAGGAAAATTCTGCTTAAGCTTCTTAAAGAATAGCTCTATCTGCCATCGATACTGGTAGATAGCCGCAATTGTGGCTGCATCTAACTCAAAGTTATTGGTGATAAACTCGTAGACCCGGCCTCCTTTGGCATCCCACCAGGCAATGCGACGCAGTTCCAGAATGTGCTCTTTCCCTTGCCCATCTTTATAGGTCTGATGAATGATTTCATCTTTTAAGACCGAATCCGGCGTGTCTTTAGCCGGTAACTTTTCGGATACCGAAGTATAGATGGCATTATCCTTCTGGCGGGTGACAAAGAAGATGCCTTTCCGGATAAAGTCTGCAAACTGCAGGTAGTTGTTGTACCCCTTGTCAAAAGTCAGAAAGGAGCCCTCAGGTAGCTGAATATACTTCAGGAATTGCTGGTCATTATCTGCTGCGGCATTAAAGCGGATCAGTACGGGCATTAGGGATGTAGCCTGGAGCATGGTGTTCTTCTTAATCCCTCCCTTTCTTTTGCCATCTGCAGGTGTTCTCCCGGATGTCTTTAGAATGGCCTTAAACAGGGAAAAAACCGTTGAATCAATAACAAAGAGCTTAGACAGTACTGCGGAAGATAGAGTGCTGTCCGACAAATTAAGCCGGTAGCGAGCGCATAAATCCTCATATATCTTACCAAATACGGCGGATGATCTGTTCTTATTTGCATCAGCAAGCGTGGAACGTGGAGGTACCTTATTAAGGTTCAGGTGAGAGAGCTTACCGCCAAAAGCTTCCAGCCCCATCACGATCTCCCGTAGCGACGTACAGTTGGACAGTACACAAAACATCATGGTAACATAATGATCCCAGGCTGTGATAGACTTATACCACTTGTTTGCCTTAGTTTCTTTGAAAACCTGAGACAGGCTGTCTTTAGACGAAAGCGTCAGGATCTGGGAGAAGATGTGCTGTCCGACAAAATGGGTACTTTTGTTCATGTTGTAGTTAATTCTATGGAAAGAACAAACTAACAACTTTTAGGGGGCCCCGTGGCCCCCTTTATAATGATTTATACCGAATTATTTTCTCGGACAACAGTGGTTTTCTTCCTTTTATTTCAACTGAAACTTTCCCACAGTTTGCGTTTTTCTGAAATATGGCGGCTAAGATGCTCCAATTTCTCAACCTACTGACAAGGTATTGACAAGGTATCAACAAGGAGTTAACAAGGAGTCAACAAGGAGTCAACAAGGAGTTATCCCCCATTCTCGTTCGTCTAAATAATTGGTATTTCAATCACATATGAGGCGAGAAAATGGTCCCACATTTTTGATGCCAGAGATTTTCTTTCCGCGCCAGGCGGGGCTTTGCTGTGTGTTGCGCAACAACAGCAATGGATTTGGATGAGAATGGCCGTTGGCCGTTGGCGGTGGAGCTGAATCGATGGAAGGAAAATGGGGAAAGCCAAGACGAAGGCTCAGGCAAGGGCGAAGGCCAAGGCCAAGGCGAAGGCCAAGGCACCCCCACAACCCACGACCTCGACCAAACGGGCCGTTGGCCATTGGCGGGGAAAAGAGCGAAAGCCAAAGCCAAGGCCAAAGCCAAGGCACCCGCACAACCCACAACCCACAACCCACAACCCACAACCAATCAGGTATGGACAACTCCTTAATGACTCTTTACTGACTCTTTGGTGACTGTTTGGTGATACTTTGGTGATACCCTGGCAACTGGGTAGCAAAGCATAGCTCTTTTCTTAAAAAATAGCGTTTTGGCTGCACAAGCCTTATGCAGCCTTCACTGTGATGACTCTTTGCTGACTCTTTGGTGATACTTTGGTGACTCTTTGGTGATACTTTGGTGATACCCTCGCAGCACACTTGTTTTTAACTGGTTTTTTTCGGAAACATTGTCTCCTCATTTCTCATGCCACAAATTTTCTTTCCGCACCAGCAGCGGCTTTGACACGGGTCGCGCGACCTTAGCGACCCATATTTCTGCCTGTTCTTGCTCATTTTTGCACCATGATTCACAACATCAGACCCATGAACGGATTAAACGCTCAGATACTCATTCAGTACGCCCGGTTCCCACTATTGAAAATTTCTATATTCGATGGCCGCCAAACGGTTTGTCCTGATCCGATGTCTCTACAGTCACCTCAAAGTTTTTTATGAAGTATTTTGATCGGCGAAAGATGATTCAGAACCTGATTTCAACTACCGCTTTCCTCGTTTTGCTTGTGTCCTGCAGTTCGGAGGCTGCCGGAAAGCAAGTGAAGGTTTTGTTCATTGGCAATAGCTATACGTATGTCAACAATCTGCCAGTGCTGATCGCTGACATGGCAACAGCCTCCGGTGACCAACTAGTTTTCAGCACCAGCGCCCCCGGAGGACACACCCTGGAGCAACATGCATCGAATCCAGCCACTTTATCGCTGATAGCCCAGGGGGGGTGGGATTATGTTGTATTGCAGGAACAAAGTCAACGGCCTGCCTTTCCCGATGCCCAGGTAGTCGCCGATGTATATCCCTATGCCCGAAAGCTCGACAGCCTTGTAAAGGCAGCGGATTCCTGTACAAAAACTGTTTTTTATATGACCTGGGGACGAAAGAATGGTGATCAGATGAACTGCGCTTTTTTCCCGCCACTTTGTACGTATCTCGGTATGGATAGTCTGCTGCAGCTTCGCTACAGTATTATGGCCGATAATAACGGTGCCGTTCTTGCCCCCGTTGCAAAGGTTTGGAGGCAAGTCAGAGCTCAGCACCCCTCACTGGAACTGTACGATGCGGACGAGAGTCATCCTTCTCTGAAAGGTTCTTTTGCCGCTGCCGCCGCGTTCTATGCGATTTTCTTCAATAAAAATCCTGCGCTAAACAGCTATACCGCAGGTCTGGATGCGAGCGAGGCACTTACTATAAAAAATGCTGCAAAGTTGGTTGTATTCGATTCTCTGACTACCTGGTATCAGCATGATCCACTGCCGGCTGCTCAGTTTAATTATACCGTGTCTGGAAATCAGGTAAGTTTTCAGAATGCTTCTACAGATGCCACCACTTTTAAATGGTACTTCGGTGATGGTGACAGCTCTACACTGGAACACCCGGTACACTCCTATGCTTCCATTGGGACCTATCCGGTGACCCTTATTGCCAGTCATTGTTCTTTCACCGATACTACATTAATCAATGTTCAAATGTCCGGCACTGGATTGGAGGTGATCCACAGCCCTATGGACATCAACATCTACCCAAATCCTGCCAAAGACTTCGTTTCGCTGCAGGCGTCTGAGGATATCAGGAAAGTTGTGATGTTTAGCGTGTCTGGATCTAAAGTCGCGGAATGGCAATCCCTCAAAGCCAGGGAGCTGGAACTGGATATCAGATTGCTCTCCAGCGGTATGTACTACCTGAATATGATCACCGACGAAGGCCGGAACGTGAGGCTGATCCAGGTCATCAAATAGTAACTGGTAGTTGACAACGAAGAGATGAAGACACAGCTGCGGAAACAGTGGTTCTGTAACTTCGTTACAATGTTTTCAGATCATCAACAGCAAGTGCCATGATTAATTTATATACCATCGGGTTCGCCGGGAAATCTGCGGAGAAGTTCTTCAGCCTGCTTCAGCAGGCTGGGGTGACCAGAATTATCGACACCCGCCTCAATAATGTGTCGCAAATGTCGGGGTTTGCCAAAGCCGGGGATCTGAAGTTTTTTGCGAAGGTGATCGGCAATATCGACTATATCCATCGTTTAGACTTTGCACCGACAAAGGAGCTGCTGGACCAATACCGGCAAAAGCACCTGACCTGGGTGGAGTACGAGGTAGCGTACCTCAATCTCCTTAAGAGGCGCGGGATAGCACAGAAGATCGATATTGAAATGTTGGAGAATAGTTGTCTTCTTTGCAGCGAACACAGCCCTGGCTACTGTCACCGCAGGTTGCTGGCGGATTATCTATGCCGGGTGAAGGGCGGCATAGATGTATATCATCTGGTCGATTAGAGAGTAGCGTTTCGAATGATGAGGTTTGATGGGTTATGCGTACGCCAACGATTCCCACTCACTAATATCGTGGTAGCCATAAACCGGTATGTCCGGATACGTGGCTATGAATTGCCGGATTTTTTCCAGCGACTCCAGCCTGAGCGCATTATCATCCGCTCTGCTTTCTGCCAGTTCGTGGACAGGATGCTCAGGATCATCCAGTTCCGCACGAAGGTAGTAGGCGTCACCTGTGTAGAATATTATGCTGCTCCCATGTTCAATAGCAACGCCGCAGTGTCCGAATGTGTGTCCAAACAATGGGATCAGATATATGCTCGTCCCCGGCAGAACAGAAACGCTTCTGGCCTCAAAGCCCATCCAGTTTGCATCCGCCTGCTCATAGGTCTTGATCACAGGCCGGTGTTCAAGCTGATGAGGCAGGTATCGGAAATGCCCCGATTTAAAATGCTCGAATTCCTCAAAACCAACATGTACTACGGCCTGGGGAAAGTCAGCCAGACCACCGATATGGTCCGGGTCTAAATGGCTGATCACACAATCACTGACCTTTGCAGGATCCAGACCCAGTTGCTGTATCTGCCTGTACGCGGTCCGTTCCTCGCTGAATCTGAATCCTACTATAGAAATCAGTTCCTGCCCAATCCTCTCGGCAGGATGTTCGGTGTCCTTTAAGCCTATTCCCACATCGATCATTACCAACTGTTCGTCCTGTTCCAGAAGCAGGCAATGACCAATGGCGCTCCCATTTCCCGGAGATTCAATTTCAACACAATTCAGGTGGTGTACCCTTAACATACTATCTCTGCTTAAATTACAGCAAACTTAATCGATCGATTCCAGGCCAGATAGAACCAAAACGACGTCTTATCCTTCAGTGAGGATGCGCAGGGGCTTCAGGGGATAGTCCATCGTCGGTTGAAACGGCTGGCGTTTCGTAACGACTCTGAGAAACTGCCCCGGAGTATAACCCGAAAAATCTTTGAATGTCCTGATGAAATGAGAGGGGTCTGTGTATCCCAGGTTATAGGCAATATCACTCATCTTTTGATACTGAAAGCTTTTGAGCATTTGAAGTGCCTGTTGAAACTTGAGGATACGAAGCCAGGTCTCTGCTTTCAGACCGATATTTTGTTTGAATATTCGCTGAAATTGCCTCTGCGAAATATGCAGCGAGGCTGGGAGCATCCCCGGCCTGATTGTGTCAATTTCATCCTTTACCAGTTTCAGGCAGGATTCGAAAAGTGGATCGGGGTTGGCGGAACCAGCAAGCCGGCGCAGGGAGCTGCTGAACAGGTCGCTGAGTTGGGCAGGTGGCCCCGCATGCAGCAATTGATCATTTATCCCGTGTCCCAGAAGTTCTTCCAGCGCTACTACCGAATTGGTAAGTTCTGATGCATCGATCCTGAAAAAGGTTTTCAGAGCAGAGGGTTTCAGGTCAATGCCAAATACAAAGGTCTTGTCCGTTATCTGATTGAGGCAGGGTTTGGTCGCCTGGCCATGAACAAAGGATACCGGCAGGGGAGACCCGAGCGGGTCGAATACTTTTGACCGGCCATTGCTGTGTTGGAAAATGATACCGGGTGCACCGGTTGGAAGAATCCTGATGGTTGATTTCAGATCACTGTGCTGCGTCTCTTCATAGTACCAGTACCTGGTAACGAATTGCCTCAGAGAGGGTGGCGGCTCCAGTATTTGAATTGCCATTGAAATGTGATTTGATTGTTCGGTTCGTAAAGTAGCAGCTTTTCCGGTGAAGAGAAACTGATAGGTTCTGCGGCCACGATGACCTGTAAGGATGTAGCCGGGAATCACCCTCCATTCGGAAGCATCGCGAATGGAGGCTGTCTCTGAACTGAGAGACAGCCTTTTTTTTGCGGGTGTCGGATGGAAACCCGCTGGCTTTCATACGATTCCCGATGCCTCATTTCCGTTTTTTGATACAGCCCTTTTGCCAGTGGCTGTGTTAATGCCCTATTTCCGGATGAATCGTTGCTGTTGATTTCCAAAGCGGATGAGATATATGCCGCCTGGGAGGTTCATCAGGGATGCTCTGCCCGTAGGGAAGGGGACGGATTGGAGCACTTTCCCCGAAAGATCTAGAATCTCAACCTTGTCGGTGCTTTTTATCCCTGATGTCGACCACTGAATAAAGTCACCGGCAGGATTCGGAGCCACCTCGAATGTTTCAGCTCTGCTGATAGGTCCTATATTATTGGTTCCGGGGAGAACGGTAATATCATCGAAAGCAACTGCATACCAATTGTTGAAGGTCGTATACCGGAAAACCAGGCGACCATTACCAGGTACAGCCGGTATCGGCAGCGTAGTATCCCGGAAATTCCTGGAATTATGCTCAAGGGATATCAGATCAGCCAGCAGATAGTCAGTGCCGTTCGATCGTAAGATCACCTGAATACTATCCGCGCTCCATGCGCCCCCGAAAGTGAATACATTGAAGCTGAACTGGAGCTCCCCACCGTCCGTAAAGTCAAATAACGGCGAAATAGCCTCGTCAACGGAAAGCACGTCCGGGTCATTGAACAAGCCTGAGGGGTGCTGAAGGCAATTCGGAGCTGAAGTGGGAACATAACCGTCCATATAATCCTCAGCATAACCAAATCCGTGTCCGGCAACTGCACCATGTCTGACCATCGTCCAACCCTGTTTTTGTGAAGGCGAATCAAAGCCTGTAGTGTAGGGGAGCGGTGTTTGCGCTGTAAGGCTGGTAGGTAACGCAAACAACGCAACAAGTAATAGATGTCTTTTCATAAAATGGAAACTTTAGTATTGATGAATTGGCTCGTTAGACTGTCAGTTCAGTGTGTTTGTTGGCTTCCAGTTCCAAAAATTCGTTGAAATGACCCTGCGATGACCTGGATAGTACCCATGCGACAAAACCTACTGACGTAGGCGCGGCCCCGCCCCCACAAGCACAGGATTGGGCTGAAATCCTTAATTTACTTCCGTTTCATACCGGAGATATATTCGGGAACCCCGTATTACTATTAAAACATTGCTTAATGCTTTCTGTGAGAATAAAAAGCGAAACCCTGGAGGAACACCAACAGGCTGAAGCCCAATTATTGCCTTTTCTGAATTCCATCCAAACCCGCGACCAATACATACAACTGCTCCAAAGTTTCCTGCAATTTTATCAGCCATTGGAAAATTTAATACATGCTGCGCTGACCCCAGAGCAATTGCCAGACCTACACGAACGCAGGCATGCACACCGGCTGCTTTCAGACCTCAGGGAACTGAATGCTGCAGAGGGTCTCCTGCCGGTGCCGGTCCGTGATACCCTTACTGCTCCCGGTGCCTGGGGCGCTCTTTATGTACAGGAAGGATCCACACTGGGAGGTCAGTATATCAGTCGACTTTTACTGAAGAATGAGGCGCTCCGTCTGACACCTGCCCAGGTATCGTTTTTTAGTGGATATGGTAGTCAGACCGGCACCCGGTGGAAACTGTTTCAGGAATCCCTCAATAAACAGCGGGACGAAGATGCCATCATTGCTGCCGCAAAACATACTTTTTTACTTTTTCAAAACCATCTGAATGCAACCCTTAACTTTTTCGTCACTCGCTGAACAGGATGCTGAATTCTGCGGGAAGGTACCGCTCCATCAGACCAATCTGCTGCAGCCACACGCCTGCCTGTTCCTTGTACGCCAGTCAGATCTGGTCATCATTCAGGTCGGGGAGAACTGCGCCAGCCTGCTTCAGACAACCGCTGATCAGATTATCGGACAATCGCTGTCGCAATTCCTTCAACCGCAGCACCTCGCCCAGATCAGGGATCAACAGGTGTCGGAAAGTCTACCGTATCCTTTCGCTGTTGGGGAAGCCATCCATCATGCGGCCATTAAAAAGTCCGGCGATCTGCTATTTGTCGAGGTGGAAAATTCACCCTATGATCGCGGAATCAATTCTTTTAAAGATATCTACCGCGACCTTAAGCATATCGCGGCTGAAATGGAACGTGCAGAATGCACGGATCAGCTCTGTGAGACGGCGGCAAGAGAGCTGAAGCGGATTTCTGGTTTTGATAAAGTGATGATTTATCAGTTTGATCAGGACTGGAATGGAGATGTGGTAGCCGAGGCTCTTGAGGAAGGAATGGATAGCTACATGGGTCTAAAGTTTCCTGCCTCCGACATTCCTCGGCAGGCCAGAGAGCTGTATAAAACAACACCCTACCGGGTCATACCCGCTGTGGATTATGAACCGGTAAAGCTTTATCCGTTACTGAATCCCGAGACGCAGACGTTTACCGACCTGTCCGCCTGCAACCTGCGTAGCGTAGCGCAGGTCCATCTCGAGTACCTGCGGAATATGGGTGTCCAGGCGTCCATGTCAACACGTATTATGCTGAATGGTGAGCTCTGGGGGCTGATCGCCTGTCACCACCGGCAGCCTCACGATCCGGGCTACGAGATCTGCTCGCAACTGGAGCTTTTGAGCATGCTGATTTCCAGCAAACTTTCTGCAATGCAGCTCAAGGACGTATTTACTTACAAGAACGGACGCCAGCAGTTGCTCACAGATTTCCTGGAAGACCTTTTTGGTTCACAGGATCTGTTTCAGGCGGCTGAAAAAAATCAGGAGGAGCTGCTCCGGCTTCTGGCCGCGGAGGGTGTGGCTGTTTGTGCGAACCATAAGGTGCGAACGTTCGGTGAAGCGCCTCCACCGCATGTGGTAGAAGAACTTTTGTTCTGGCTTCGGGCAAAACAGGTGACCGGGATTTATACACAGAACGCACTGCCGCAGCATATGGATGAAATGCAGCCGTACGCCGGGGTTGCTACGGGTGTAATCGCATTACCTATTCAGCCTTCCCGCAATATATTTATTCTTGGCTTCAGGCCGGAGGCGGTTAAAGAAGTGCAATGGGCAGGTAACCCCTACGAATCCATACAGATGGAGCCGGGAGAGAAGCGATATCATCCCCGGGCATCTTTCCGGTCCTGGCAGGAACAGGTGCATCACACCGCTACCGACTGGAACAGGGAACAGCTGGATGTTGCAGAAAGTCTGAGGCAGGCTGTGGTGGAATATTATTTGAATTTCATTCAATCTTCCAATTAATAGCTGTTATTTTCAAGTATGCGTAAAGGAAGCAGTTCGCAGGAAAACACCGAGGTGAAGGAACGCTCTTTGGAAAAAAACTATGTGGTAGCAATAGGGGCGTCTGCAGGCGGATTGGAGGCGATCAATGAGTTCTTCGACAATATGCCGGCTACACGCCACCTTTCCTTCATCATCATCCAGCACCTTTCGCCGCAGCATAAGAGCCTGCTGGTGGAGCTGATCTCCCGTCACACGGAGATGCCCGTGAAAGAAGCGTCTCAGGAAGAGCGGATCCGCCCGGGACATGTTTATGTGATCCCCAATAATAAAGTCATTACTGTAGTCAACGGTCAACTCAAGCTGGAGGATAAGTCCTTTGTAAAGGCACCGAATACGGCGATCGATATTTTCCTGAAATCACTGGCGGATGATATGAGAGACCGCAGTATTGCGGTTATACTTTCCGGAACTGGTACGGACGGAAGCAGGGGGATTCAGGATATTAAGACGGCGAACGGCCTGGTGCTATCGCAGGACCCTGCCTCCGCACAGTTTGATGGTATGCCTAATAGTGCCATCGCAACTGGATTCGTCGACTTCATTCTGCCGCCCGAACTGATGCCTGAAACGATTTTTGATCATATTGACGAGTCTCCGAAAATTGAGCAGCAGGATGAACACCAGCCTGCTGAGTCTGATCTGCCGGGCGTATTGAAGCTGGTGGAGCAGCAATGTCAGCATGATTTCACTAACTATAAGGCAGCCACACTGCTGCGCAGGATCTACCGGCGCATGATCTCACAGGGGATTAATCATTTCCCGGACTACAGGAAGCTACTGGAAACCTCAGCTGAAGAATGTGAAAACCTCGGTAAGGACTTCCTGATCGGTGTCACAAAGTTCTTCAGGGATAACTCCGCTTTCCAGGCCCTGCAACAAAAAGTGCTGATCCCACTCATCCGGGAGAAAGCCGATAACGAACTGTTGAAAGTATGGGTAACCGCCTGCAGTACCGGACAGGAGGTGTACAGCCTTGCAATCCTGATCAATGAACTGATCGAAAGGGAAGGGAAGAACCTGGGGGTAAAGCTTTTTGCGACCGATGTGGATGCCGGGGCAATTGAAACCGCAGCGAAGGGTGTCTATTCCGCAGAGCAAATGGAGGATGTGCCAAAGCCGCTGCGTGACCGATATTTCATTTCCGACGGCCGGAATTTCGTCATACAGCCTCAGTATCGTAAACAGATCGTATTCACCAGACATAACGTGATCAAGGACCCGCCCTTTATCAAAAATGATCTGGTGACCTGCCGCAATATGCTCATCTATATGAATCCGGCGCTGCAGCAGAAGGTATTGTCGACACTGGAGTTCTCGCTGAATACCGGAGGGTACCTCTTTCTTGGACCCAGCGAGGTGCCGGGTTCCGGACACGCTTTGGAAACGGTGGATGTGAAATGGAAAATATTCCGGAAACTTGAAGCGAGTGATGGATATAGGCCGGAGCGGACGCCTTCCGTACAGATACAGACCAGGAAAGCCTCGCCGGTCGCTACGAGAAAGCTTTCGCCTCTGGAAGAGCTATTTAAAAGCACGTTGATAGAACATTACGGTTTTGCAGCTCTTACTATTGATAAGAATTTCGATCTAAAAGAGGCTATCGGGGATTATAAGAAATACCTGTCACTGCCGGAAAAGCAGTTCTCACTGAACATCCTGAAAATGGTGCCGCCAGAGCTTTCCTTGAGTATTTCAGCCGCAGTCAGAAAGGCTATGAAGGAAGAAAAGGAGGTTACCATTCCTCAACTTTTTATCAGTGAAACCGGTGAGCGGGTTCAGATGCTGGTGCGGCCTTTCCCGGGCGGCACACAGGCCATGTTGCTCCTGGCACGTGCAGAAAACCTTCATGCTCCCGCTGCAGAACCGATAGAGCCACTGAATCCTTCTGATGCCGCCTACGTGAAGGAACTGCAGGAGGAGCTGAAGGAAACACGACTGAACCTTCAAGTGGCCCTGGAAAGCCAGGAAACAGCCAACGAAGAACTGCAAAGCAGCAACGAAGAACTACTGTCGGCCAATGAAGAGCTGCAGAGCAGTAACGAGGAGTTGCAGTCACTGAATGAGGAACTGCATACACTCAATACGGAGCACCAGTTACGCATCAAAGAGTTGGTTGAGCTGACGGATGATCTGAATAACTATTTCAGTAGTACGCACATCGCCCAGATCTTTGTTGATGGAGATCTGCGGATCCGTAAGTTCAATCCGGCTGCACAGGAGGTTATCAACCTGATAGAAGATGATATCGGACGTCCGATTCAGCATATTTCGAGTAATATCACCAATGCCCCCCACTTTCCCGATGAGATTCAGAAAGTGATCGCGAGCCGGCAATCAGTGGAGCGGGAAGTGCAGTTGTTCAATGGTCACGCGCTTTCTCTGCGGATCTTTCCTTTTGTACGAAAGGACAAATCGGTTGACGGGGCAGTAATTACCTTGTATGATATCACTGCGATCAAAGAACTCAATGCTATTGTAAAGGCGGTATACAATGCCTCACTCAGCGCCACCCTTGCGCTGAAGGTAGTTCGCAGAAATGACAAGGTTTCCGGTTTTGAGGTGCTTTCGGCCAATCCTGCTACCGCTTTGCTATTACAGGGTAGTTTTACGGAGATCATCGGCAAAAACCTGAAAGACGTTTTGCCTTCGCTGCACCAGATGGGATTGACTGCGAAATGCCAGCAGGTACTGGAAAGCGGCAGTCCGCATCATGAAGAGATTTTTCTCGCTAATGGTCAGCCACAAGGCTGGTTCGACCTTACAATTACGCAAATCATAGATGGAGTCGTTATCTCCCTGCTGGACATCAGCGAAAGAAAGCGAAATGAAGAGCGTTTCAGGCAGAACTATCAGGAGCTGGTGAATACCCGCGAAAGTCTTCGTCAGCTGAATACCCAATTGGAACAGGTGGTAGCCTCGAGGACAGGGGAACTCCGACAGAGTGAAGAGCGATTCCGTATCGTGGCTTCCAGTATCAGCAGTGCCATCTATGACCGGGACCTCGTGAATAACAGGATATGGTGGAGCGAATCGTTTTATAAATGGCTGGGCCATGAGGAAACCCCCGAACTATCCCAGCCATCCTCCTGGCTCAACCTTGTGCATCCTGACGACCGAAAACGGGTGGAGGAAGCCTGGTCTGCACTGCTTCTTAATAACGGACAATGGGAACAGACCTACCGTCTGAAAAGCAGGGATGGAAATTATATTGCTGTTGAAGATAAAGGCACCCTGCTTACCAGTGAAGCCGGGATTCCTTTTCGACTTATCGGTGCACTGACCGATCTTTCGATTGCAGAACTCAAACAGCAGAACAGGCAGCTTCAACTGACCAATGATGAGCTGGAAAGGCAGGTTCAAAAAAGGACCCGGGATCTGGCAGAGCAGAAAGCCGTATTACAGGATCTGTTCATGAGGGCACCGGCGATGATCTGTATCCTCAGAGGGGAAAGCCTGGTGTTCGAGCTGGTAAATCCGCAGTATCAGAAGATGTTCCCACACCGGGAATTGAAAGGTAAATCGGTCTGGGACGCGTTACCGGAAATCAAAGGACAGCCCATCGAAAAGATATTGCAGCAGGTATATGAGAAGGGTGAAACTGCGGTAGAAAATGAATTCAGGGTAGAGTTGACGCGGGCTGGGGATGGTTCGCTGGAAGAATCCTTTTTCAATTTTGTTTATCAACCGACATTTGACGAAGAAGGAAAAGTGGATGGGATTCTGGTATTTGCCTATGAGGTGACAGAACAAATGTTGGCACGCCGGGCAGTACAACAGGCCAACGAAGAACTGAGACAATTGAACCGTGAGTTCCAGTTTGTTACCGATTTTATGCCTCAACTGGTTTGGTCTACACAGCCGGATGGTTATCACGATTTCTACAACCGGCGCTGGTATGAATACACAGGATTGAGCTACGAAAGAACCAAAGGGGAAGGGTGGAACGCTGTTTTGCATCCGGAAGACCAGGACAGGTCCTGGGAATTATGGAAGAAGAGTCTGGAGACGGGGGAAGTCTATGAGGTGGAATACCGGTTCCGGAGATACGACGGCGAATATCGCTGGTTTCTGGGAAGAGCGCTCCCTCTGAGAGATGACAACGGAACCATCCTGAAATGGTTTGGGACCTGCACGGACATCCATGATCAGAAGATTATGAACGAACTCCTGGAGGAACGGGTGAAAGAACGTACTTCTGAACTGGAGGCCGCCAATGCGGAGCTCACCCAGTTTGCTTCCATCGCCAGTCATGATCTTAAGGAGCCTGTCCGAAAGGTGATCATTTTCAGCCATGCTTTGAGAGATCTTCATGAGAAAGATCTGAACGAGAAAGCGCTTCGCTACCTCGAAAGAATCATCACTTCCGCAACACGGATGAATCAGCTGGTGACGGATCTGCTGGACTTCACCGGTCTGAGTAATGTAAACTTCCAGACTGAAGTGGTGGATCTGAATGAGCTGCTTGCTGGGGTTCTTGGTGACCTGGAGCTTAAGATTCAGGAGACAGAAGCTGAGATAGAAATAGGCCCACTTCCTGAAATAGAACTGATTCCTGCTCAGATACGGCAGGTGTTTCAGAATCTGATCTCCAATTCATTAAAGTTCAGGCGCGGGGAAGTTCCGCTGCTCGTGCGGGTTGAAGCTCAGCGCGTCTCAGATCTTTCCTTTACCAGCACCCAGACCAGGGAAGGTGCCTATGTACGGATCCGCGTGGAGGATAATGGCATCGGCTTCGATAATGAGTATGCGGAGAGGATCTTTAAGATGTATCAGCGATTGCATTCAAAGGAAAGCTACGAGGGTACGGGCATTGGTCTGGCCATCGTCAAAAAGGTAATCGAAAACCACAAAGGCATCATACGCGCGCAGGGCAGGGAAGGTCATGGGGCTGTATTTGAGATCGTTCTGCCTTTGAGACAGAAGGAGGGTGCCAGGTAGTGCGGCTGAGCAACCAGTAGCATCTATTGCTGTATAGCTCCCACCTCTTTGTTTTTCAGTAAGTTTGCATTTATGTTGAACCGTAACATCAAAAGGACTTCCGGAGCAGGCCACGTACGCGTTGTGCCTGACCTGAGAAATTATGTTACCTGGTCTTTTCCTGAGTTTGTGCCCTTCTGCGCGCAGCTTTTTTATTTCTCCTGCCTGAAGCGTTTCAGCGAAGGCTCCTCCTGTTAATACAGCACGTGTCACTGAATGCCCGGTTGATCAGTCCGGGCATATGGCTATTTAAGGCCTTCTAGTCGCACGTGTCATGTTTCCCCATCACCGGCCCTGCCCGTGCTGGGGCTTTCGTATGTATTGTTCACACCAAATCATAAATTTTATGGAAACCACAATGGCAAGGCCCGAAGGCCTGAAAGTAGACGTGCAATCAACCGGGATTAAAATGAATCCCTACATTCAGAAGAAAGTGGATGGCATGGTAAAAACACTGACACAGTTCGTTCCGCAGATCGAAAAAGTGGAGGTGCAGTTTCAGGAAATTGAAGGAAAGGTTCAGGACCAGCGTTCTGTAACCGTTAGACTGGATGTGCCAGGGTTCAGGATGGAATCTACTGACTCTGAGGTTCGCTGGAAGATCGCTATCCGAAATGTTGAGAAGAAGCTTCTGCGACAGTTGGAACGGCGAAAACAGGCCATCGAAAGGGAAACGGCTGAGCGTGCCCTTTAATCTCAACTCTTCAAATGTTAGCTAATAGTCGTCGGTCCGGTACGGGTGCAGCGATTGCCTTACTCGTGCCGGATCATACGACTATTTTCACTCGTTGTTTAAAACGGGAAGACTGTCCGCAAAGTAACACTCAGTAATTTTTTTTAATTTTATTGTCCGCCCATTCTCTTCATTTAAAAAACCAGGCGGATGTTAGGACGTCTTTATCTTTTTGGCGCTGTCTGGCTACTGCTGGGCAGTTCTGACCTAAACGCTCAATCGCTGCAGTGGGCACATCATTTCGGCGGCCAGGAGTGGGATATCAGTTCGGCCATTGTCGTGGATGACAGCGGGTATGTTTACGCTACCGGAACTTTTAAGGGAACTGTGGATTTCGATCCGGGACCTTCTTCACAGATACTTACAGCGCAGGGAACGGCTGATGGTTTCGTCTGCAAGTTCAATCGACTCGGCGAGTTGGTTTGGGTTGGGCATCTGGAGGGCGACGGAGCGCAGGATTGCCATGCGCTTGCAACTGATCATCAGGGAAACATTTTGGTTGCAGGATTCTTTCTGGGACAGACTGATTTTGATCCGTCTGCCGGTACGCATCAACTGATCTCTTCACCCGGAGGTGACGCTTTCATATGGAAGCTGAACGCTGCCGGTCAGCTCGTATGGGCCAAACAGTTTACAGGTACACTTGCCATTACAGCCTATGGTGTCGCTGTGGATGATTCTGGTGATGTTTATTCCACTGGCTTTTTCGACGGGACTGCAGACTTTGATCCTGGACCTGGGCAGGTGCTTCGGACGGTTGCCGGGTATAGTGACGCTTTCGTAGCGAAGCTTGATGCGGATGGTAATCATCAATGGGTACAATTGTTTGCCGGTAATTATGGTGAGGTAGGGCATGCCATTGTGCTTGACCAGCAGGGAAATGTATTCACTACAGGTACTTTTTTCGGCACGGCGGATTTTGATCCGGGTCCCAATCTGTTCCAGTTACATGCTCCGGGTGACCAGGAGATCTTCCTTTGTAAACTGGACGCAAACGGTGAATTTCAGTGGGCACAGTCGCTGGGTGGAGATGTGGGAATGGCACTGCTTGTGGATGACTCTGCCAACGTGTATACGACCGGTTACTTCGGCTGGGACGATATTCAAATATTCAAGTTTGATAATAATGGGTCGCTTCTCTGGACGAAGCAGATAGGTGCCTTTTTCGGAAACGACCTTGCGATGGGCAGTGATGGGAGCGTTTATATTGCAGGTCAGTTCTTTGATACCCGGGATTTTGATCCAGGTCCTGGTCAGGTGTTCCTCACCGCCATTGGCAGTACGGATTCCTATATTCTGAAGCTTTCACCAGGTGGCGGTTTTGATTGGGTAATGCAATTTGGTGGTATGAATGAAGTGAAAGCCGTATCGCTGGCTATTGATGATCAGGAACAGTTGTATTTAGCAGGAACTTTCGACAGTACGGCTGACTTCGATCCTGGTCCGGGGAGCGTTCCATTAACCTCCAATGGCAGCTATGATATCTTCCTAACCAGATTGAGCGCAGTTCCGCAGACGGTGTTTCAACCTGAGAAGCAGCAGTCAGCAGTCGTGTATCCAAACCCGGTTTCCGGCAGATTATGGGTGCGTTTCCCTGTGGAACAGCAACAGGTTCAGATACGACTGATGAACCTGGAAGGCAAGACCTTGGAGGAGTGGACGAAACGGAAGATTCAGGAGGCTGCATTCCCGGTAACGCAGCCATCAGGGATTTACCTGCTGGAAATTGTGACGGAAGAACACGCGCGAACCGTTCAGCGGGTGGTGGTTCCGTGAGGTTTACGGTTGAGATACTTGATTCCTGAAAAAGTATAATATACTTTTGGATTCAAATCTCAGTTTATGCCAGCCATTCTAAGAAATATTCTCGCTGTTATCGTCGGTTCCGTAATAGGAAGTGTCGTCAACATGGGTATTATCATGTTGAGTGGCTCGGTGATCCCTCCGCCTGAAGGTGCTGATCTTACAACTCCTGAGGGCCTGAAAGCCTCGATGAATCTGATGGAACCCAGGCATTTCATCTTTCCCTTTCTGGCGCATGCCCTCGGTACCTTTGTAGGAGCTTACATAGCAGCCAGAATTGCTGCGAACAGAAAAATGACAATGGCCATGATCGTAGGCGTACTATTTCTGATCGGTGGTATTGCCAACGTTCTGATGCTGCCTTCACCAATGTGGTTCACAGTGCTGGATCTGGTAGTTGCTTATCTGCCCATGGCGTGGTTGGGAGGAAAGCTGGCCAAAGGCTAGTGCCTCTGGCCAGTTGAGCGGTAAAAATTAAGCGGTCGGAAAACAAAGACTCAGGAGATCTACTGCTCACTTGTCAGCCATTCGAGTATATTCAATAGTAAAGGCAGATTATTTGGTGCAAAGTCGGCGTTCATACCCACCTTCACCTTGCCTGCAACCTGGGCAGTGAACATGGCTGCTTCACCCGATACTACCACTTTCCCTTTACCGAATCTGCTATAAGCCAGTTGGCTGAGTCCGGCTGCTGGTTGCATCTTCATCTGGTCGTTAAACTGCCAGGCCACTTCCGGCATCAGAACCCAGTAATTTGAATCCAGTGTGAGAACTGCGGTCGCATCATCAGGGATCTGGAATGCCTGTCCTGTGAAAGAAACAATGCTGTCAATACCTTCCGTTAGGGAATTCGATTGCAGCATCTGATTGTTTCTGCTGAACAGGTCGTAGTTTTTCCTGGGCCTCCTCATGGCAAATCCGTCGTAGAATTCATAGCCGAAGGCAGCTGCGAGGTTGCTGGCAGCACCGGGGAAAGGCATATGATCGGCAATGAGGAAAAGCCGACCCCCGTCAGACACCCAGTCTTTGATGACAGCAACTTCCTCATCGGAAAAGGCAGGATGAACTGGTTGTTCCCAGGCCTCGATATTCTCTTCATGGAGCGCATTGGCAATGACCAGAATCTTTGCGTCTTTCAATTGGTCCTTTTCAAATTTGCGACTGATGGATTTAACCTGAAACCCACTTGCTACGGCCACCTTTCCGAATGGAGCGAAACGTTCTTCCAGTGTGTGGAAATTATGGTGGCCTGCGTCAATAAGCATCACCGGACCCTGGCCTTTCGGGAACAACGGCTGTTTCAGCCCCGGATCAAAATCTTTATCTGGTCTTTGTTGTGCGCAGCCTGTAAGGGGTATCCAGGTGGCGGCTGCAGCCAGGATCAAACTAATGAGTTGTTTCATGACTGGTGGTTTTTACAAAGCCATTCTTATACATCTGGTAGAAAAACAAGGGGAGAAACAGGAAATTGAGCAGGATGGTTCCCAAACCATAGATCACATTGGCGCCCGGCATATGAAAGGTCTTAAACATGAAGCCGATAGCTATAAGAGCAAGGGAGGTTACACCCGCAAAGGTTCGTAACCAGAAGCTGGAGGGCTGATCGCGCAGGAACCGGGTAGCATGGATGGCTGTCAGGATCATAGTGATCAACAGCATAGCAAAGCCCAGGAACAGGAGTATGGGCGCAGGGAACCAATGCAGTGTTTTAAACATGATACCTGTGGAGATCAGGAAGGCTGAAGTGAAGCCTGTAAAGAACAATAGCTTTTTCATCTGTAGCTGTTTTTTATAGTTAACAAAAAGGAAGTGCTCGAATTCTAATTCTTTGAATCCGCCGGGTGCGATCTCATGAAGTGCCTGCGCCCAGGCGGTTTCTATTGTAGTGCCGTTTTCTATCTGCTCCTCTATGAAGCAACAGAAGTGATCCAGCAGCTCCGGTTTAAGCGTCTGTTTCCGGAGCCCCTGTTGGTGTAGCTGTGCAGCCACCCAGTCGACCTGTTGTTCATTGAGCTGGTACATAGCTGCCTGGAAAAGGTAGAATCAGTTCTTCAATTGTTTTAAGAAAACCTCTGAGCTCCTCTACATGCATTTTTGTAGCCTTCTTTCCGGGAGCTGTAAGCTTGTAATACTTCCGGACTCTCTTTCCGATAAAAACTTCTTCAGAAGTCACAAGTCCCTCAGCTTCCAGTCTGTGGAGGGCGGGGTATAGCGACCCTTCCTTCAGAAGAATCTTTTCTTTTGAACGCTCCTTCACGAGCTGTGTAATCTCATACCCATAGAGTCTTTTGTGCTCGGTGAGCAGACAGAGGATCAGCGTGCTCAGGGTACCTTTCAATAATTCCGTGTTATTCATGTCTCATGTTCCTATACATCGCAAAGCTAGGTATGCTGTTTGAATTATGCAAATTATCCTATAAAGAATCTTTGTTTCAATGTTTCGGGATAGGAAAGGCGTACTTACCAGTGGCTTAAATTTGTTATCTCACTTCGTTTATGGCTCAGGAGCACCATCATGTACAACATCATCAGGGGTCAGGAAACCTGCGGATGGCATTTTTCCTAAACCTGGTATTTGCGATCATTGAGCTTCTCGGGGGGCTGATCACTAATAGTGTTGCCATTCTTTCAGACGCTGTTCACGATCTTGGAGATAGCATTACACTAGGGATTTCCTGGTACCTGCAGAAGAAGTCGCGTCAGCCCGGGAATTCAACCTACACCTACGGTTATCAGCGTTTTTCCTTGCTGGGTGCTCTCGTCAATGCTCTTGTTCTGATGATCGGCTCCCTGTTTGTTATCGCAGAGGCTATAGAACGACTACGGTCTCCGGAACAGGCAGATGCAGGGGGGATGGTGTTATTGGCACTGCTGGGTATTGTCTTTAATGGCCTGGCATTACTCAGGCTTCGGAAAGGTTCTAGTTTGAACGAGCGAGTAGTTTCTCTGCATTTTATAGAGGATGTACTGGGCTGGGTTGCTGTCCTGATCGGTGCAGTAGTGATGTTGTTCTGGGACGTGCCGGTACTGGATCCACTTTTGTCGCTCGCAATAGCAGCGTACATTTTGTTCAATGTCTACAGGAATCTGCTTCCTGTACTCCGGGTGATCCTGCAAGGTGTGCCCAGTCATTCGCAGCAGGAGAAGATCAGGGAACTGATCGTTAGTCACCCTGAGGTGAAAAGTATTCATGACTTCCGGCTTTGGTCTCTGGACGGAGAAGAATGTGTCCTGTCGTTTCATCTGGTGCTTAAAGACGAGATGAATCTGAAGCAGGCGGAATTCCTGAAAGAGTCGATCAAGGTGGAGTTACGTGCGCTGAAGGTAGCCCATGCCACTATCGAGATCGAGTATAAGCCGGAACACGCCGGATAGGATCAGGATTTGAGATGTCCATTCAATCTGTCCAGTTCTCCATTCCTGCAGTGACTCACGACTGCTGAAAGGACTTCTATAAGCAGTTTATACTCTGATGGTTTTGTAATAAAACTGATGGCGCCAAGGTCAGAGGCAATTTCCCGGTCTCGGTCATGCGACGAAGTGGAGTACATAATAACGGGAATATCCCGGTGCTCCTGAGTCTTCTTGAGTTGTGTCAGGCATTGCCAGCCACTCATTCCCGGGAGATTTATGTCCAGAAAGATCAGATCAGGTTTTAGCCCGCCATTCCCTCCAAGTCTGTTTAAGGCATCCTCGGCGTTTTCTGCAAACTCGCAACTGATTTGACTGTCAACACTTGCGAGTGCTTCTGAAAATAATTCGCGGTCATCTGCATCATCGTCTACTACTAAGAAACTATTTTTCATGGGGTCTTGTTGGTTAGATTCTGGCATTTTCTTGTTTCATAGGTAACAGGATCGTGAATGTTGCACCCTGTTCTCTTTCGCCTTTTGCACTGATCTGTCCTCTGTGACGTTCCACGATCTTTTTGCAAAGAGCCAGTCCGAGCCCTGTACCTTCAAAACGGTCTTTGGAGTGCAGACGCGTAAAGGTATTAAAGATCTTTTCAGCATACTCCTGTTGGAAGCCGATACCATTATCTTCAATGGTAATTGCGGCATAACGCCCGGAAACATCCTCGACTTCTTTTGAAGAAATGGTGATTACAGGGTGGGTATCTTCTTTGGCGAACTTGAGAGAGTTGTTTACGAGGTTGTAGAAAAGCTGATAGATCAACAAGGACGCGCCTGGCACGGCTGGTAGTCTGCCTCTTTTTATCTGCGCGTTTTTCTGGTTTATCGGAATTTCCAGGTCAGCTTCCACATGATCGATCACCTCATTGAGGTCCACGTCACTGATCGGCTGTTTTTCAGCATCAGCCTTTGAGTAATTCAATACACCGTCAATCATCGCAATCATCCTGTCTGTAGCGTTCTGGACTTTGTTGATAAAGGTTTTACCTTTTTCCGGAAGCATTTCAGCGAACTCGTCCTCCAGCCGGAGCGTAAACGTTTTGATCTTGCGTACCGGTTCTTTCAGATCGTGACTGGCGACGTGGGCAAACTGCTGGAGATCCTGGTTTGATCGCTGCAGTTCCTGGGTTCTTTCTGTTACCAGCATCTCCAGTTTTTCCTGGAAGGTTTTCTGATCATCGATATCTGTACTGGTGCCCACCCAACGCACCACATTACCATTGGAGTCGTTGAGTGGGTGTACCCTTGTGAGAAACCAACGGTATTCACCATCGTGTCTCCGCATCTGGAAAGTAAATTCAAATGGCTCCTCGGAACGCAGGCCTTCTGTGGTAAGTGCCATTACAGCATCCTGTTCTTCAGGGTGGTAACAAGAGCGCCAGCCCCAGCCTTCCATTTCCGAAGCGGGTGCCCCTGTATACTCAAACCAACGGTTATTGTACCAGTAGACCCATCCATCAGACCTGGCCATCCAGGTGAGGTTCTGAATGCTGTCTGCGAGCGTCCGGAATTGTTCCTCGCTTTGCTTGAGTGCTTCTTCAGCCAGTTTCCTTTCGTGAATATCGAAGCCAACACCTACATGGCCAATGAAGCCGCCATTTGGCAGAAACCGGGGGCTTCCTTTGAAAGTATGCCAGCGGTATTCGCCATCATGCCTTTTGAGCCGCACTTCGGGGATTGTATAGGCCTCTTTATTACGGAAACCCTCAGTGTATTTTTCAAAAACCAGGTGCAGGTCGTCGGGATGAATAAACCCGTTCCATGCACGTTCCAGTGCTTCGTCATAATTCTGACCCGTATAATCCAGCCAGGTTTTATTGAAGTAGCTCATCGTAGCCTGCTCGTTCGGCTCTACTATGTAAATGATCATAGGAGTCTGGTCCGCCAGCATACGGAAGCGCTTCTCACTTTCCATGAGCGCTTTTTCCGCTTTTTGCTTTTCCAGAACATCCTGATACCATTCAATAACGATACCCGCTGAACGGGAAAGAAGATTGACCACATCCTTGTCTTCCTCACTTGGAGTATGGATCTCAGGATAGTAGAAAGCGAAAGTGCCCAGCACCTTTCCTCTCGAAGAAAAGATCGGCGTTGACCAGCAGGCCCGGAGCCCATGTGTCAGTGCCAGGTCTTTGAAATTATGCCATCGTGGATCATTCGCGATATCGGCGACTACAACCTCCTTCTGTAAGAATGCGGCGGTACCGCAGGATCCAACCTGCTCACCGATGGAAATACCATGAATAGCTGCATTATACGCTTCCGGCAGGCTCGGGGCAGCGCCGTGAAGCAGCCGCTGACCTTCTTCGTCCAACAGGAGCAGAGAGGCTGATAGTGGGAAAGATGCATTAGTTTCTGCCGCTCTTACCAGGGTCTCCAATACAGCCGGAAGCGGCTCTGCATGAACAGCCTGTTCGAAAGCTTCCTTTTGCCCTTTCAGGATTGATTCTATGCGCTTCCTTTCGGTGATGTCCTGCATGGAACCGAGCATCCGGGTGGCTTTACCGGAAGCGTCTCTGATAACATACCCGCGGTCGAGAACAGACTTATAACTACCCTGCGATGTGCGGAAACGGTATTCATCAATCCAGAAGCTATCGCCCTTGTCAATGATTTCATGAATGCCATTGACAACACGATCCTGATCGTCCGGATGTATGCCGTTATACCAGGATGCGACGGTAGGGTCGATTTCGTAATCCTCAAATCCGAACAAGGTTTTGAAGCCTTCATTCCACCATAGGGAATTTGTTTGCAGTTCCCAATCCCAAACAGCGTCCTGGGTCGCTTTCGTTACCAGACGGAATCGCTCATCGCTCTCCACGAGCTGTTGCTTTGCTTTCACCTGTTGGGTCACATCATTGGCAATGACTAACACTCCGCTGATCTGACCATCCATTTCACGGTAGGGCTGATAAATGAAGTTGAAATAAACGGTTTCCTTTGTACCGTCCTGGCGATGGAAGGTAGCGGGCGTTTCTGTTCCTTTAATAATCTTATCGTTGAAATAGACATCCTGCAGCAGGTCCAGGAAACCCTGTTCTTTAGCCTCCGGTAGAATATCAAGGAATTTCTTTCCGATTGCCGAACTGTCGACCTGCCAGACATTGAAGAGTGGCTGGTTGGCTACTTCTAAGACCATGTCCGGTCCTTTAAGAATCAGTATTGGATCAGGAGCCTGCTCGAGAACACTTCTGAAGAGATTTTCGCTGAGCTCAATTCTCTTTCTGGCCTGCACGGTTTCGGTTACGTCAATGGAAAAGTTCAGCACACCCTGGACTTCCCCGCGCAGGTTGTGCCAGGGTTTATAGGCTACATTGAAGAATCGTTCCCGGAGTACGCCGCTTTCATCCCTCAACTGCACGGGCATTTCGTTTTTCGTAACAGTCTGCCCGGTTTGATATACCTCGTCGAGTATGGATAGAACATCTTGTTGTTCCAGCTCGGGAAGGGCTTCTCTCACAGTCATTCCGGTAAAATCCTTGTTACCGAAAACCTCTTTGTTTTTTGGATGGAAGAATTCAAAATGGTGCTGCGGCCCTTTGAATACATTGATTGTCGCCGGTGCCTGCAGAAAGAGCTGATAGAATTGCTGTTCCGTCTCCCGCCGTACTTTATTGATTCGGATATGATTGGTGACACGTACAAGCAGTTCCTTAGCTGAAAATGGCTTGACAAGATAGTCATCTGCGCCTGCATCTAAACCTTCCACCTTGGCTTCTTCCCCGGCTCTTGCTGATAGGAAAATGACCGGTGTATGTTTGAGTTCCGGGTGCTGTCGGATCTTCTCAAGTAATCCGAAGCCATCCAACAGTGGCATCATGATATCTGATAGAACCAGCTCGGGCCTGTCTGTTATCATTTTTTCGTATGCATCATTACCATCTTTAGCGGTTATAACCTCGAAATGTTCGGCCAGTAATCGCTGAAGGTATTCGCGCATGTCTGCATTGTCATCTGCGATCAACACTTTGTGAATCTGATCGCCGGTAAGGTTTCCTATCGGTGAATTCGGAACCTCATTTTTAGCCGCTTTACGTTCCTGGAGGGGAAGCCATTTCATGGCTTCTTCAGCAAATACAACAGAATGGGTGCCCGAGGAGCCGGTATGTGCCGACTCGTTGATCTTCTCTGGGGGAAGGTGATCTTTACCAGCGGGGATGTTGACTGTGAAAGTAGAACCCTTTCCCAGCTCGCTGGACACTTCAATGTTACCATTGTGGATTTTCACAAGTTCCATTACCATCGCAAGTCCTATACCGGTACCTTCCTGACTCCTGCCTTCCGAATGCTCCACCCGGTGGAATCGGTTAAATATCTTTTCAATCTGGTCTGAGGGAATACCTATCCCGGTATCTTTCACACTGACCTGTATGGATTTTCCAGCCTGTGCCACTGAGACTATGATGGATCCCTTTTTGCTGTACTTGAAAGCATTGGAAACCAGGTTAAGGATGATCTTTTCCCACATGTCGACATCCACATAAACATCCTCCTTTATTCTGCCACAGTTGAAAACAAGTTGCATCCCTGCTTTCTCGACTGCAGATCTGAAGGTGCTAACGAGGTCTTCCGTGAACTTGCAGATATTCACCCTGCTAAATCTGCCTTCCATTCGGCCGGCTTCAATTCGCGAGAAATCGAGGAGTGTGTTTACCAGCTTCTGCATTCGCCGGGCATTACGCAGGGCCACATCGAGCCTGGCTTTGTTTTCTTCGATCGCTTCAGGCTCCTGAAGAGCGTCCTCTATGGGGCCGACCAGTAGTGACAGGGGGGTGCGGAACTCATGGCTGATATTCGAGAAGAATATGGTTTTTGCACGATCGATTTCCGCCAGCGCTGCAGCTCGTTTTCTCTCCTCTTCCAGGGTACGTACGTCACCAAATGCTGTAGTGAGCTGATCTGTGATCAGTTGAAAGAAAGCCTGATATTTTTCATCCAGCAGCCGGTAGGGATTTAGACCTACCACGAGGACACCAATCGGCTCTCTGGTGGCGGTCGAGTGGACCGGAATAACCAGGACGTTGTCGGGTGGTATTTGCCAGGCGCCAGTGGGAAGCTGACCGATTTTGGAAGTAAGACCTTCCATCAGGGCGGGCTGACCTGTCTCAAGAGCGCGTCTGATCGTAGTGGGAATTTCGCCATCCGCCTGAAGAGCTACTTCGTCGTCAACAAGCGCCCTGGAACCGGCCAGGTCGGTATGCGAGACAAGAACAGCCTTCCCATTCTCTATTTTTCTGAATAATGCGAATGGAAAATCCTGTGGATTCTCACCCAGAGTAGTGATCGTGTTTTCGATCACATCCTGATTCGTTTCACAATCCGAAAGCCGTTTGCCGAGGAGTGTAAGCGTCTTAAGCTGCCGCTCACTGATAATCTTAGCGGTATCATCTGTATTGGCACAGAACATTCCGGCGGTCTTACCATCGTCTCCGGGAATAGGGGTATAAGAGAAGGTATAGTAGGTTTCTTCGGGGTATCCGTTACGCTCCATGATGAGGAGTTGTGACTCTACATACGTGCCTTGGTCATGCTCCATCACCTTGCGGAGTAGCGGGTCGATATCGTGCCAGATATCTTTCCATACTTCGGAAGCCGGTTTGCCAAGTGCCGACGGGTGTTTACCCCCAACAATAGCCTTATAGGGGTCATTGTATAATTTGATAAGTTCTTTGCCCCAGCCGATCCAGATTGGTTGTCTTGAGGTCAGCATGATTCTGACACAGGTTCGAAGGTTTTGAGGCCAGGTGTGTACGGGCCCGAGTGGAGTGGTAGACCAATCAAACTTCCGGATATATTCACCCAGTTCGCCTCCACCGGAAAGGAACTCGGGTAGGACAGGTGTTTCCGTTGAGGTCAGGTGTGATTCCATAAATGCGGTTTAGGGGAGTGTCGATTCCATTTTTTTATAAAAATTATGCCTAGCAACTTCAATACCAGGGGGTGTCATATTGAAAAAAAGCGCCTGTTTAATGCAGGCGCTGTCAATAATGACGTGAGAAACGATATCTAATTCAGGTGTAGTTGTTTATAAACTGTTTCGCAAATGCTGTCTATATCCTGAATCTTGAGCTTTTCCAGTACGATCTTCAGCATTTGCATTGTCTTTCTGAAATCATAGGATTTCGTAACGAAACAGATAGCGCCTTTTTCAATCGCAAGTTCCCGGTCAGCTCTTCTGGATGAAGTGGTGTGAATGATCACCGGAATGTCCTTGAAGCGTTCCATTGATTTCAGTTTTTCAAGACATTCCCAGCCGCTCATTCCCGGCATGTTGAGGTCCAGAAAGATGATGTCAGGGTTGTCAAATTGCAGCGTCTCGAGTTTCTCCAGAGCTTCGAACCCATCATTAGCACAGTAGCAAATTACCTCAGGTTCGATGGAACTCAGGGCCTCACTAAATAAGCTACTGTCGTCATTGTCGTCATCTACGATGAGAAATTTTCTGTTAGAGGAGTGTTCAACTGTACTGGTCATAGTGAGTCGATTAAGTTCAGTTATCAGCAAACATAAAGCGGAAATGGTATTTACGAAACACCTGATTTGAAATGAGTGATAATCAAGAACTTGAAATTGTCTAACCGCGCACACCCTATGAAGATCCTGCTGAAATCTGCTGTGTTGCCTACGTGTGAAGACGAAAATTGTCGTCACGACAGGACCGTATCATTTGCTCAAACCTTAGTTTTACAGGCAACTGGACAGTGATGATCATCAGGTTTATAAAAAGTCTGCGTTGGGCGGTAGCGGGATGGAATGCCTTCTTTGGTAAAGAGCGGAATGGGCAAATGCAATTAGTTGCAGCTATAGTAGTTGCAGGGTTGGGTTTCCTGCTGAATATCACAAGGATGGAATGGATTGTGATTATTCTGTGTATTTCCATTGTGCTGATCCTGGAAATGCTGAATACTGCGATAGAGAAACTTTGCAATCTAATAACAACGGAATTTCATCCTGAGATCAAAACCATCAAGGACGTTTGTGCAGGCGCTGTTCTGACTGCAGCTGTGGCATCTTTCATTGTTGGGCTGCTGATATTCATCCCCTATGTCCTGAGGCTGATTTCCGAATAGGCTGTTTGGCAACCTGCTGGTATTTTTCAGGACTGGTGGGACGTCATTCTAAAACTACCTCTATTGGACTTCAATGTAATGAAATCCTGCTTTTTGAAACCGTTTTGAGACGTTTGTTTAACCAGGCCGAAAACAAAGAACAAATACCTGGTTATAACAAGGCATGTCATTTCCAGGATCAGGAATAGCAATCTTTAAAACGGTGCTATTGTGTATAAATAATCCATTATGCGTCGTTTAAAACACATCAAAGAAAAATCCGTGTGAACGGTCGTGGAGCGGTGGAGCGGCGGTGGAGAGTCGGTGGGTTACTAACGCAGGTATAACGCAGGTATAACTCAGGTCCAACTGAATGGTGACGGAGGGGTAGGGGGTATTGGACGCTAAGTTGGCCCTTGGCTTGTTCGTCACAGTTAGATGTCAGTTTTCAACCGGACAACAGTGTTTCAGAATAAATAGATTGTGTTTTCCTTAACAGCCTATTATCTTTGCGCTGATTTTACTCAAGTTATTTTCAAATACTGCCAGATGAATTGGAAACATTACTTTACCACTTCGATTGGAAAGAAGCTGGTAATGGGATTTACAGGTCTATTTCTGATTTCCTTCCTGATTGTTCACGTTTACATCAACTCCATGATCTTCGTTGGCAGAGATGCATTTAATGCCGCTGCTGATTTCATGGGCTCGACCATCATTATCCGGATCATGGAAATCGGATTGTTTGCCGGTATTATCCTGCACATCGTCCAGGGATATATGCTGGCGTCTAAGAACCTCGCGACCCGTAGTGTGCGTTATGAGGTGAAACCAGGCAACAAGACCAGCGCCTGGTACAGTCGTTCCATGGGCCTGCTGGGAACTCTTATCCTCCTGTTTCTCGTAGTTCATATCGTTCATTTCTGGGTGCCTTCCAGAGTTACTCACGATCTGAACCCTGTAGTGGTTCGTGACAGGGAAATGCATGATCTCTATCAGCGAATGCTGGACGTGTTCCAGGAACTTTGGGTAGTGATCTTATATCTCGTGGGTGTTTTTTCGCTGGGCTGGCATCTGGTCCACGGGTTTTACAGTGCCTTTCAGACGATGGGTCTTACAACGCATAAGTATAAGCGTATGATCCGGAACACAGGCATTGTGTTTACCATCGTAATCTGCCTGCTTTTTGCTGCGATGCCGGTTTCCATGTATATGGGCTGGGTGAACTAATCTAATCTTCAAACTTTAATTTCATTACCTGATATGATACTCAATTCCAAGATACCAGCAGGAGCATTAGAGTCGAAATGGACAACATATAAATCGACCTGTAAGCTGGTGAACCCGGCTAACAAGCGTCAGCTGGAGGTGATCGTGATTGGGACCGGCCTGGCGGGGGCGTCAGCTGCTGCTTCACTCGGTGAACTGGGCTATAAAGTAAAAACCTTCTGCTTTCAGGATAGTCCCCGTCGTGCGCACTCAATAGCTGCACAAGGGGGAATCAATGCTGCCAAGAATTATCAGAATGACGGTGACAGTACCTTCCGTCTGTTCTACGATACTGTTAAAGGTGGTGACTACCGTGCACGTGAGGCCAATGTATACAGGCTTGCAGAGGTAAGCGCCAATATTATTGATCAGTGTGTGGCTCAGGGGGTTCCCTTTGCGCGTGAATATGGAGGTTTGCTGAGTAACCGTTCTTTTGGCGGAACTCAGGTTCAACGAACTTTCTACGCTGCAGGACAGACCGGGCAGCAACTATTGATCGGAGCCTATCAGGCGCTCGAACGACAGGTGGCTCTGGGCAATGTTACACAGTACTCCCGCCATGAAATGCTGGAAATCGTAGTGATCGATGGCAAGGCAAGAGGTGTGATCGTGAGAAATCTGGTGACCGGAGAGTTAGAGCGTCATTTCGGACATGCTGTACTGCTTTGTTCGGGTGGATATGGTAACGTGTTTTATCTTTCTACAAATGCAATGGGCTCTAACGTAACGGCAGCATGGAAAGCTCATAAAAAAGGTGCTTACTTCGGAAATCCATGCTTTACGCAAATTCACCCTACCTGTATTCCGGTGAGCGGCGACCACCAGTCGAAACTGACGCTGATGTCTGAATCACTGCGTAATGATGGGCGGATTTGGGTGCCAAAGAAGCAGGGTGATAATCGCAGACCAAATGAGATTCCCGAAGAGGAAAGAGACTATTATCTGGAAAGAAGGTATCCGGCATTCGGTAACCTTGTGCCACGTGACGTGGCCAGCCGTGCCGCGAAGGAGCGTTGCGATGCAGGCTTTGGAGTGGGGGCGAGCAAGCAGGCGGTTTACCTGGACTATGCATCGGCTATCGAAAGGTATGGAAGAATTGAAGCAAACAAGCAGGGGCTGGTAAATGCCGATGCCGCAACAATTACCGAATTAGGCAGGGGTGTTGTAAAAGAGAAGTACGGTAACCTTTTCGAAATGTACGAGAAGATTACTGGTGAAAATCCATATGAGGTCCCAATGAGAATCTACCCAGCCGTCCACTATACAATGGGTGGACTGTGGGTGGACTATGAACTAATGACAACGGTACCGGGACTTTACGCATTAGGAGAAGCTAACTTTAGCGATCATGGTGCTAACAGGCTTGGAGCGTCTGCTCTGATGCAGGGATTGGCTGACGGGTATTTCGTGATACCATACACTATGGGTAATTACCTGGCAGACGATATCCGTACCAAAGCTATTCCAACTAATCACCCTGCTTTTGAAGAAGCTGAGAAGAATGTGCGTGACAGAATACAAAAGCTGATGAGCATACAGGGTACAGAGAGTGTTGAAAGCTTTCACAAACGCCTTGGAAAGATCATGTGGGATAAGTGCGGTATGGCGAGAAACGAAAAAGGGCTAAAGGAAGCAATTACAGAAATCCAGGCATTGAGAAAAGAGTTCTGGACGAATGTTCGAATTCCAGGCGCTATCGAAGAGTTTAATCCGGAACTGGACAAAGCAAATCGCGTTGCCGACTTCCTGGAACTGGGTGAATTGATGTGTATAGATGCTTTACACCGGAACGAGAGCTGCGGTGGTCATTTCCGTGAGGAATATCAGACAGAAGATGGTGAAGCAATGCGTCAGGATGACAAGTATATGTATGTAGGATGTTGGGAATTCAAAGGAGAAAGCCAATTCGAACTACATAAAGAAGAGTTGAATTACGATGTGGTTCATCCAACACAGCGTAGCTATAAATAAAGGTGGAACAACGGTCAGTAAGATGAAACTTTTCAGAGGATTGATAGCAATAGCCGTTTCAGGATCCATAATCCTGGCCTCCTGTCAGAAGGCAGAAACCCTTCCTTCAGGCTGTGTCGATAATGGTGCTATGAGTTTTCTGAAGGTGGGTAATGAATTGGTCTATGATTACACTGATATTGCCACTCTGGATGATGAGCTGATCATAACCGTAAGTGGGAAAACAGAAGACGGGGCCTACATTCTGGACCTGACCGAGGGTGGCGCATATGTTGAGACAACAGGAGATACGCGCTATATGAGGGAATGTGATGAATGGTTGTTAATCGATGCAGAACAAGATCCTACTTCCTCTGACAGGGGCTTTCCGGTGAATCGAACGATCGATCAAACCTGGATGGAGGGGCAGGCCGGGCAATACAAAGTGATTGAAAAGAACGTAGCCGTTTCGGTACAGGCGGGTACATTTACCTGTGATGTTATACGTTTTGAACCCACGAATACTTTTGATACTATTACCATTTATTTCAACAATCAGGTTGGATACGTGAAGTATGATGGGTTTCAAACTCAGTACGAATTGAAAAGCAAGAATTTTTAAAAAGTAAAAACTAGGTCCAGTGGAACACTACAATATGAATCTGACGCTGAAGGTCTGGAAGCAACAGAACATGCACTCAAAAGGGCATTTCGAGACCTATCAAGTCAAAAACATTTCCTCTGAAATGTCTTTCCTGGAAATGTTCGATGTCCTTAACGAGCAGCTTATCGCTGAAGGGAAAGAGCCTATTGCATTTGACCACGACTGCCGCGAAGGTATCTGTGGAATGTGTAGTATGTATATCAATGGTCGTGCTCATGGTCCCTGGCATAATACCACCACATGTCAGCTTCATATGAGGGAATATAAGGATGGTGACACCATCGTTGTAGAGCCCTGGAGAGCCAATGCGTTTCCGGTGATAAAAGATCTGGTCGTAGACAGGCAGGCATTTGATCGCATCATTCAGGCAGGTGGTTACGTTTCCGTAAATACAGGTAACGCTGTAGATGCCAATGCTATCCCTGTTGAAAAATATAAGGCTGACGAGGCATTTGCTGCAGCATCCTGCATTGGTTGCGGCGCCTGTGTTGCTGCCTGTCCGAATGCTTCTGCGATGCTGTTTGTAGGAGCCAAGGCCTCTCACCTCGCCTTATTACCTCAGGGTGATCCTGAGCGCAAAATAAGAGCGGTTAATATGGTGGCGCAAATGGACAAGGAAGGATTCGGTAGCTGTACGAATATCGGCGCATGTGAAGCAGAATGTCCCAAGGGCATTTCCGTTGAAAATATTGCTCGTTTGAACCGCGAGTATATGGGTGCCGTTTTCTCAGGCGGTTCTGATAACGCATAGGTTTCAACCATATAGAATTTCAGGCTGTCTTCATAGGCAGCCTTTTTTGTTACTTTGCCTCCATGTTGTTGCGCACGGTTATTCTGACGCTCCTGGTATCGATGCTTGTGATCACCTCTACTGCACAGGATAGTAGCGGCCTTCGTATTACATTGCTTACCTGCGGTACGGGCACTCAGCCCTGGGAAACATTCGGTCATTCAGGGGTCAGAGTTATCGATAGCTTTCGGGGCACTGACAATGTCTACAATTACGGAACTTTTAATGGATATGATGAAGACTTTCTGATCAAATTCACCAGAGGAAAGCTTGATTATTATCTTTCTTACTATCCCTATACCGAATTTATTCGTGAATATGCCGAGGCTGGGAGAAGTGTCAGAGAACAGGAGCTTTTACTTAATTCCGGAGCAAAGCTGTCGATTTACCGATTCCTGCAATGGAATGCAGCCGAAGAGAACCGGTATTATAAGTACGATTTCTTTTTTGATAACTGCGCCACAAGAATAAGAGATGTTTTCCCCGAATCTTTGGGAGAAGGATTCAGCTTTGGAAAAGCTTTGCCGGAAGGTGTAAAGCTTAGTTTCAGAGACATCATCAATCAGTACTTCTACAGAGTACACTGGCAGCGGTTTGGTGTCAATTTGCTTTTAGGTAGCCGGATAGACAAGACCATGTCTAACGAGGATATTATGTTTCTGCCTGACTTCCTCAGCGAAGGAATTCGCACTGCCACGATACAAAACACCCGTATTTCTACCGATCCGGTCCCTGTTGTAACGGCTGGTGAACAAGCGGGAGTGGGTGTAAACGGACCCTTAATTCTGATGCTTGCTCTTCTGGCACTGACGATGGGAGGCGTTTTCCATTCTGGCCTCCATCGTTTTATCAGTTTTCTTCTACTGTTCCTCACAGGGTTCATCGGCTGCTTTATTCTAGTAATGTGGTTTGGCACAGATCATCAGGCTTGTCAGAACAACTACAACCTTTTATGGGCACTGCCAACAAATCTCATCCTGGCATTTGGACGAAGGAGCAGAAAGGATCGCTATGCATTAATCGGCATGTTTCTGATCCTGATCAGTTTTCTGCTGCATATTCTTGAAGTTCAGCAACTATTGCTGCCAGAGTTTGCTCCTTTACTACTGGCCTTGCTGCTGACCTATGGCATGATTTATAGGAATAGTAAACTGAAGACAACCTGATGCAAACGATCCAGCTAAATACTGACAAACAAACTATTTCCTATCGTAAAACTGGTGCCGGACCGGTAGCTATTTTGATTCACGGATTTCCGGAAGACGGTTCACTTTGGGAACCGGTGGTACCAGTACTGGCTTCCACTTTCACCGTCATTTGCCCGGACATACCTGGTGCAGGCAGTAGTACTCTTTCGCAGGTTCAGAACCAGACGATAGAATCACTTTCTGGCTTCCTGAACGATATTTACAGACAAGAGGATATAGCGGAAGCAGTGCTTGTAGGTCATTCTATGGGTGGCTATCTGGCATTGGCTTTTCTGGAAAGCTACCCTGAAAAAGTAAAGGGTATTTCTTTGGTACATTCTACCGCTACCGCAGATTCCGAAGAAAAGAAGGAAATGCGCCGCAAAGCTGTTGCGTTAATTTCTAAGGGCGGAAAGGAGGCATTTGTAAAAGGGATGATACCGAACCTTTTCTCTGATGCCTTCAAAACAGATCAACCGGCACAACTTGAAAGGCAGGTTCAGCGGGGACTGAAGCTGAGATCAGAGTCGATGGCAGCTTTTTACACTGCTATGATGAACAGGCAGGATCGAACAGGTAACTTGAAGGATAATGCAAAACCTGTGCAGTGGGTCATAGGAAAGGAAGACTCGGTAGTGCCCCTGAATCTCGCATTGTCACAGGCAAGATTGAGCCAGACCACCTTTGTTTCACTATACGAAAACTGTGGTCACATGAGTATGCTGGAACAACCTGAAAAGCTTTCAGGCGACCTGCGAGACTTTCTGGCTTACTGTTATAATCGTTAACTTAGTAGTGATGAAGCGCTGGTGTCGTTACAGTTTGATTCTGATGATATTGCTTCTGGGAGCACTGCCAGCCACAGCTTCGCATATTGTAGGTGGCGATTTCACCTATAAGTGTTTAGGTCCAACCGGAAATGGCAGTTATCTCTATGAAGTAAGACTTGATATATATCAAGACTGTATAAGTGGTTTACCCGCAGCGATCGCAGAAGACAATCCTGCTTTTTTTGGTGTTTTTGATGCTGTTACCGGTCTCATGGTCGACACCTTCAATGTGTCGTTGGCAAATAGCATAATGGTTCCCCCGAATTTTTCCAACGACTGTATCAACCAGATACCTCCCATTTGTTTGCGGAGGGCAACGTTCATCACTAGTATTAATCTTCCGCAGAATACCGGTGGTTATAAGATTGTTTACCAGAGGTGCTGCCGCAATAGCGCCATCCTGAACATTCTGAATCCAGCCAATGTTGGTGCTACCTACGAAGCCACCATACCACCAGTATCCGTAGCCTCCTGTAACAATAGTGCGGTTTTTAGGAACTATCCTCCACAGATCATCTGTATCAATAACCCTCTTTTTTATGATCATTCGGCGGTTGACCCAGATGGCGATTCATTGAGCTACGAGTTTTGTACATCTTATGTCGGCGGTTCGACTACCGATGCTAAACCTATTCCTTCTGCCCCACCTTATCAACCCGTTACGTATGCACCTAATTTTTCTGCTCAGGTTCCTATGGCTGGAAATCCCGTAATTCAGATCCACCCGGTTACTGGTATGATCTCCGGCACTACCAATTTGATAGGGCGCTTTGTAGTTACTGTCTGCTGCCATGAATGGCGCAACGGAGTGATCATCAACACAGTAAAGCGGGAGTTTCAGTTCGAGGTGACCAATTGTTCCAAGGCGGTAGTAGCCAACATTCCACAGTATTCCGAGGAGTTTAATACCTATATCGTCAATTGTGAAGATTATACCGTCAAGTTCGATAACCTCAGCACAGGTGGGTTTGATTATTCCTGGGATTTCGGCGTGCCTAATATGCAGAATGATACTTCAGATCAATTCGAGCCCGTCTTTACCTATCCTGACACAGGTACCTATGTAGTGAAGCTGGTTGTAAACCGTGGGTCTACCTGTCCGGATAGTATTCAGCGCTTCGTTAAAGTCTATCCGGTTTTTAAAGGAGATTTTTCTGTCGGTGGTCTTGAATGTCCTGGGGTCGATCGGCAATTCACCGACCTGAGTACATCAACCTATACTCCCGTTAGTTTCTGGGTTTGGAATTTCGATGACGGTTTCACTTCGACAGATCAGCACCCCGTTCATGTCTACGATAGTGGTGGGCTATACAACGTCACCTTAATCTCAGGTAACCAGAAAGGCTGTCTGGATACGGTACAGAAAGAGGTTTTTGTAGAGGATTTCAGACCCTTCGCAGGCAACGACACAGTTATTGTTAAGGGAGAATATATCAATTACAGGGCCCGCGGCGGGGTAGAGTACACCTGGACACCCGGTACCAATCTCAGTGATACGACAATCCGGAATCCAGTAGGGTTTTACCCGGAAGTGGGAGAGTTCAGTTATCATGTCCACATCAAAAGCGCCTATAGTTGCGAAGGAGACGACACGATCAATGTCAGGGTTGTAAACCAGTCTTCGGTCTTCGTGCCTACGGGTTTTACACCCAATGGAGATGGCAGAAATGACAAGCTCAGACCACTCGGGGTCGGCTACAGGAATATCAACTACTTCCGGGTTTTTAACCGGTGGGGCCAGCAAGTCTTTTATACCACTCAGTTCGATGAAGGGTGGGACGGTACCATCAATGGCGTTCCGCAGGATCTCGGCACCTATTTCTGGATTCTAAGCCTTACCAACCGGTTTGGAAAGGAGGAGGTCATCAAAGGTGATTCTGCCCTTCTCAGATAATTCCGGCTATTCTTCGGTCTTTTCAAAGAACCTATCTTTACCCCCAAGGTTACAGGAATGAATAAAACCATCATGATTACCGGAGCTACCTCCGGGTTTGGAAAGGCTATCGCAGAATTATTCGCAAGGAATGGTTACAAGTTAATTATTACTGGTCGCCGATCTGACAGATTAGAATCTCTGAAGAAGGAACTTTCAAATGAGTTTGGAACTCAGATTACAACTCTATGCTTCGATATCCGCGACCGGAAGGCTGTAGAACAGGCCATCGCTTCACTGGGTGAAGACCGGCAGATCGACATCCTGGTAAATAACGCCGGCCTCGCTGCAGGTATGACTTCCATCGAAGACGGTGATCCTGATGATTGGGATCTTATGATCGATACTAATGTCAAGGGGCTTTTGTATGTCAGCAGACAGGTGTTGCCTTTGATGAAGAACCGCGGCAATGGCCACGTGTTCAATATTGGTTCCACAGCCGGAAAAGTGGTTTATAAGCATGGAAACGTTTATAATGCAACTAAGTTTGCAGTCGATGCTTTAAACCAGGCAATGCGCATTGATTTGCTCCCCTATGGTATCAAAGTGACTGCTATTAATCCCGGTATGGCAGAAACCGAGTTCTCCCTGGTAAGATTTAAGGGTGACAATCAGCGTGCAGCGCAGGTGTATCAGGGGGTGCAACCTCTTCGACCGGAGGATATTGCGGACGTCATATTTTACTGCGCAAACCTGCCTCCTCATGTCTGTATTAACGACCTGACCATGACCTGTTCGCGTCAGGCTAATAGTATTTACACCATCAGGGAGGGAGAGATGGTCTAACTATGTATACCGCTACTACACAGATCAGGGTCAGGTATGGAGAAACGGACCAAATGGGGTACCTCTATTACGGAAACTATGCGCTCTACTATGAAGTAGGAAGGGCAGAAGCCATTCGTGAACTGGGTTTCACATACAGAGAACTTGAAGAAATGGGCATTATGATGCCAGTGGTCAAGTTGCAATGTGATTTTCTCAGACCAGCACTTTATGATAATCTCATAACAGTAAAAACAATCCTCAGGGAACTACCCACGGGATCAAGTATTCAATTCCACTCAGAACTTTATAATGAGGATGACCAATTACTGAACCGGGGCATTACTACTCTGGTATTCTACGATCCCCTCGCAAAGAAAAAGGTGACCATGCCACCGGAACTGCTGAACCGGCTACGTACATTTTTTGAAGAATCAGATCCATGACAATAGCAAACGCATCAATTATCACCATCGGTGATGAACTACTCATAGGTCAGACGATCGATACTAATTCAGCGTGGATGGCACAACACCTGAACGCTATCGGTATTCAAGTCATCCGAAGAGTGGCGATAGGAGATGACAAGGAAGCCATCAAAAATACGCTGGACGAAGAACTAAACCATTCGGACATAGTCCTGATCACCGGAGGACTAGGCCCCACTGCAGATGATATCACCAAACCCACACTTTGCGAGTACTTTGGAAGTCACCTGGTCGTTAATGAACAGGTTTTGGAGCAGGTGACACAAAGGTTTGCCAAAAGAAACCTTCCGATACTTGAAAGGAACACCAGGCAAGCAGAAGTACCGGATAATTGTACAGTTCTGTACAATGCGAAAGGGACAGCACCTGGCATGTTGTTCGAGAAAGTAGTGCACAACAGGAAGAAGCTGATTGTATCGATGCCCGGAGTGCCTTATGAAATGATGTATGTAATGGAGGAGCATGTACTGCCGTATGTTCAACAGCATTTCACTGGTAAGGCCATCATTCACAAGTCTGTTCTTACAGCAGGATTAGGAGAAAGTTTCGTCGCCGAACGTATCCGTGATCTTGAGGAAGCGCTACCTGATCATATCAGGTTAGCTTATCTGCCCGGACCGATGACGGTTACCCTGCGCCTTTCGGGAACTTGCGAGGATAAGCTGCGTCTCGAGAAAGAAATGCAATTGCGGCAGGAGGAAATAGCCAATCGACTTTCTGAACTTGTTGTCGCACTGGATGATTCACCACTGGAGTTCTCCATAGGGAAGGAGTTGACGGTCAGGGGCGAGACAATCGGCCTGGCCGAAAGCTGCACCGGCGGCTTCGTTGCCCATCGCATTACGCAGGTAATGGGTTCTGCAAAGTATTTCCAGGGCTCTGTGGTTTGCTACCAGAATGAAATCAAGGAATCTATGGTTGATGTTCCTCCGGATCTGCTGGAGGAAAAAGGGGCTGTATGTGAAGAGGTGGCTGTGGCCATGGCAAAAGGTGCCCGAAGTCGGCTGAAAAGCAACTACGGCTTCGGTGTCACCGGACTCCTGAGCCCCGGAGGTTCGGAGGATGCCCCTGTGGGAACAGTCTGGATGGCTATTACCGATGGCGAAAAAACCGTAACCAAAATGTACCGGTTTAGTTTTGACCGGTTACGCAATAAGGAAGCTTCTGTGAATCTGAGTCTGATGCTGATACTACGGTTCATACAAGGAAAGGCATGAAGCAGTTCATATTTCTAACCGGTATGCCCGGTTCGGGAAAGTCCTGGTGGGGCCGCCACCTCTCAGCAGCTTGTGAAATCCCGTTTATCGATCTTGATGAGGTTGTCGAGCAGAAGACCAATCTGTCCATTGCAGCGATTATTCAAAGATATGGCGAGCCTGCATTTCGCGAGCTTGAAACAAGGTTTCTTCAGGAAGTGATCTCCAGTGCTTCAGAACCAATACTTCTCAGCACAGGTGGTGGGGCAATTCTTTCCAAAGACAACCGTCGGCTTTTCAAACAACACGGCTATACGATTTATCTCAAGGCAGGTATCGATTTCCTTATGGAACGTCTTCGGGATGAACTACATCTGCGTCCGCTTTTGACTTCTGGCCCAGACCTGCGTACGAGATTGGAGGAACTACTGATCCTCCGAAAACCCATGTATGAACAGTCTGACCTAATTTTGCAGGTAGAACACCTCCAGGCGGAGGAATTTGAACGAATTATCCGAACATGTATAGAACAGCAATCGTAACAGGATCCGTGTTTGCAGGGTTAGGTATCATTCTGGGAGCTTTTGGAGCCCATGCGCTTAAACCACTTTTGACGCCAGAACAACTGGTTACCTTCGAAACTGCGGTTCGTTATCAGATGTATCATGCGTTCGGTTTACTTTTTTCGGGGTTGTTACATCATCTGGTACCGTCCAGATTGCTTCGTACCGCCGCTGTTTTTTTTATTATCGGAATTTTTCTTTTCAGCGGCTCTCTCTACGCCATCACCTTGCTAAAGATGCAGGGTGAGGTAGGTCTTGGCGGGGTGGGCATCATCACTCCCATTGGCGGCTTATTCTTTATTCTTGGCTGGATATTCCTCGTGCTGGCATCTCTGTCCAGACGTCTTTCCTGAAGAAGATCCCTCCTTCACATCCATTAAATCATAGTTTGGTAGTTTCGTAGAAGCTACCGGGTTTGAATTTTGTGTCAGCCCGGGTAATTGTATTCATTATAACCATACTGCCATGAAGGAAATCTTAGATCAAAGCTATTGGGGTAACAGTTTACGCGACTATTTGATTGCAGCAGGCGTAACTATCGTCACACTGCTGATCATTAGTGTCATCAATATACTTGTTGTTAGAAAACTGAAAAGAATCACGGAGAAGACCGACAACAGGATAGATGATTACCTGATTGCACTCGTACAGAAAAGCATTATGCCGCTGTTATTCGTCGGTTGCATCTACGCGGGGGTCAGAACTCTTAGAATCGAAGCGCGTTACCTGAAGTTTATTGAAAATATCTGGATGGTGATTTTCACCTTCTTTGCCATCCGCCTCATCGCATCTTTCGTCGAGTTTTTGCTGAAAGGTTATGTGAAGCGCCGTTTTGCAGCATCCGACAGGAGAAAAGAAGTACGCGGTATGCTCCTCATTCTGAAAGCCATACTCTGGGTCCTTGGTTTTGTGTTTCTACTCGACAATATGGGCTATAATGTCACTACCGTCATTACAGGTCTTGGTATCGGCGGTATCGCCGTTGCGCTGGCTGCGCAAACCGTCCTGGGTGACCTTTTTGCCTATTTTATCATCTTCTTCGACAGGCCGTTTGAAATAGGCGATTTCATCATAGTAGGGGATAAAATGGGGACCATCGAAACTGTGGGGCTGAAGACTACCCGAATTCGAAGTCTCGGTGGTGAAGAAGTGATCTTCTCAAATAAGGATCTGACTGAAGCCCGCCTGCACAACTATAAACGGATGGGCCGCAGGAGGGTAGTATTCAAGTTTCGCGTTGTTTATAGCACACCGGCTGCTATGTTGGAAGCGATCCCTGAAATCGTAAAGAAAGCTATAGAAGATGCAGAGGATACGACTTTCGACAGGGCTCATTTTTTCGCGTTCGGCGACAGTAGTCTCGACTTTGAGGTGGTCTACTATGTTGAGTCTTCAGACTATAATGTCTATATGGATAAACAACAGACGATCAACCTGACAATTTTCCGCGAGTTTGAAAGCAGGGGAATCGGTTTTGCCTTCCCGACACGCACACTCTACCTCAACCATGAAACAAAACAGGAGCCACTTTCGTGACTCCTGTCTGTTTCTTATCAAAAATGACTGCCTGCTATTCGGCCATCATTTCCTGAATAACTCCTGCTATGTCCTCCGCATTGGGTTTTGAGAAGTAATCGCCGTCCGTGGCATAGGCAGGGCGATGAGATTGTGCAGTAATAGTGCGAGGTGCAACATCCAGCCAGCGGTATCCGCCCTGTTGTTCCATCACCTGCTGGAACATATAAGCCGATGCACCCCCGGGAACATCCTCGTCCACAAATACAATTCTATTAGTCTTTTTCAGTGATTCGAGAATAATATGGTTGATGTCAAACGGCAGTAAAGTACGAACGTCCACTATTTCACAACTGATGCCCTGTGGCTCAAGATAGCTGACGACAGCCTCTTCTATGACTCTCAGGGTAGAACCATACGACACGATTGTAATGTCTTCTCCCTCGCGAATGATCTCAGGTACACCAAACGGCACTGTGTAGGTGTCCAGGTTTGCAGGAAGGTTCTCTTTAAGGCGATATCCATTGAGACACTCAATCACAATACCAGGTTCGTCGCTGCGGAGTAGCGTATTGTACATTCCGGCTGCCTGGGTCATGTTTCTGGGTACACAGAGATACATGCCCCGGATACTGTTGAGGATCATGCCTATAGGCGATCCGCTATGCCAGATTCCTTCAAGTCTGTGTCCCCGCGTACGTACGATCAGCGGACACTTCTGTCCTCCCTTTGTACGATAAAGCAGGGTAGCGACATCATCACTCAATGGCTGCAATCCATAAAGCAGATAATCGAGATATTGTATCTCCGCAATTGGCCTTAGCCCGCGCATGGCCATACCGATGCCCTGACCAATGATAGAAGCTTCGCGGATACCGGTATCAAATATCCTGAGCTCACCATATTTCTCCTGAAGTCCCGCAAATCCCTGGTTCACATCTCCGATTTTTCCAAGGTCTTCGCCAAAGGCAAAGACTGCGGGGTTCTTAGCAAAGGTGATATCAAAAAACTTGTTCAATACCTCGTACCCATTGGCCATCTCACCTGTAAATTGAGCCGGTACTTCTTCCACCTTCATGGCGGAATACCGGGATTCAGAATGTAGATGAGAACTAAACTTGTCTTTGTTTTCCTGTTTCAGCAGCTCATAATAACTCCTCAGATTTCTTACTGCCTCACTGTTGCTGCTGGTCATTCCAAGAACCTTCCCGATAGTCTGCATCACATCCTTACGGATCGGTTCCTTAATGCTGTTAAGTTGTTGCACAAGGCTGGCGATCTGCTGCCCCTGTGGACCCCCTTCGTAGACGAGTTGGTTTAGCAAGTTCGTAGCCTGCTGAATCTGCTGACGAATAGGGTTGATGAAATTATCCCAGGCCCTCTGTTTACTTTCTCTGGCCTCCTGTTTTGCCTCAGCCTCAAGCTGGTTCAGCTCTTCCTCGTTGCAAATTTCATTCTCCAGCAGGAAGTCCCGCATTTTTGCCAGACAGTCATATTCTTTTTCCCATTCCAGTCGCTCTTTACTTTTATATCGCTCATGAGAGCCGGAAGTAGAGTGCCCCTGTGGCTGGGTCACTTCCTGAATATGGAATACTGCGGGAATGTGCGTCTCCCGGACTTTTGCTATTCCATGCTGGATGGTTTCCACAAGGCCTGCATAATCCCAGCCTTTAGCTGTATAAATATTGATACCGCCCTTTCTGCTGTCATACTGCATTCCGGACAGTGCTTCAGATATCGAATTCTTGGTTGTTTGATACTTTCGGGGTACTGAAATACCATAGCCATCATCCCAGATGAATACTGCCAGCGGAACCTGAAGTACTCCTGCTGCGTTAATCGTTTCCCAGAACAGCCCCTCAGAGGTCGATGCGTCTCCAATGGTACAAAAGACCACCTCATTACCCTTCCTTGTGAATTTTTCAAAGCCCTGCTCCAGCTCTTTTACATTCCGGTAGCATTTGGAGGCAAAGGCAAGCCCCAAAGCCCGGACCATCTGTCCTGCAGTAGGGGAAATATCACTCGAAGATTGTGGTGCTGTTGTCAGGTCTTTCCAGTCTCCATTGTCATCCAGCCAACGGGTGCCATAGTGACCATTCATCATCCTTCCCCCTGTCGCGGGTTCCTGGGTAATATCAGGATTGGCATATAGCTGAGCGAAAAACTTTTCGATATCACTCATACCCGTAGAGAACATAAGTGTCTGATCCCTGTAATACCCTGAGCGGATATCACCCGGTTGCATGCATTTTGCTGCTGCTATTTGCGCCAGCTCCTTGCCATCGCCAAATATTCCAAATTTCGCTTTTCCTGTAAGCACTTCGCGACGGCCGATAAGACTAGCCTCCCTGCTGGCTACAGCAAGTCGGTAGTCGCGTAGTACCTCCTCTCTGAATTCATCAAAAGACAAACGGCCTGTGGTCTGGGTAGTAGATGCTTGCGTCAACATAAATTACGTATTGCCGGGGTTTCTCAAAGCCACAAAGGTAACTTCCCGGAGCTGGAAAATACAAAACGTTTGGGGTTTATGCGTCGGTCGGGCAGCCGAAAACTGTTCCTCAAACGATCATTTTGCCTCCGGAGGTACAGATTTTATTGCTTCTGAAGCAAATAGTACTGATGAAATCGGTTACAGCATCGATGCAGGAATACGCGCGGGGAATTGCAGGAGGACTGCTCTTCAGCCTGCCGATACTGTACACCATGGAGGTTTGGTGGGCTGGGTTTATTATGCGCCCTCTGCATCTGGTGCTCTACATGTTAGCCACTTTCCTGCTGCTGCTCGGATACAATCGGTTTGCGGGCGTTCATGAGGGTACTTCCTGGAAAGAAGTGATCGTGGAATCCGTGGAGGAAATCGGTCTGGGAATGCTGCTTTCCTGCGCCGCCCTCTGGATTCTCGGCCGGATTAATTTCTCAACCATGGCGCCTTCTGAGATTGTCGGAAAGGTGATTATCGAGTCGATGACCGTCGCTATCGGTGTTTCAATCGGAACTGCCCAGCTTGGAGCCGAAGAGGAGGAAGGACAGGAAAATAGAAAGACTGACAAAGAAATACCAGATACGACAACGGCCTGGGGTGTATTTCAACAGGCTACACTCTCCCTTTGCGGCGCTGTTGTAATCGCAGGAAACATCGCCCCTACAGAAGAAATTCAACTCATAAGCTATGGGACAAGCCCCATAAAGCAATTGATAATCGTGTTGTTTTCTCTGTTTCTGGGAGTATTGATTTTATTCTTAAGCAACTTCCGAGGAGGAAGAAAGCCCGATTCTAAGGGACTTTGGTTTACTGTTATAGTTGAGGTAGGTCTGGCCTATCTTGCTGCAGTATCAGCCTCAGCTTTCATGTTATGGTTCTTCGGTCACGTAGACGGTATCGGTTGGAATATGTTCCTGGCTCAGGTGATTGTTCTTGGACTCCCCGCCATGCTCGGAGCTTCCGCAGGAAGGCTACTTATCAGATAGAAAAAGATGCTCATGGCTCGACAAAAACGAAAAAGTGCCGGAAAGGCGGAGGGTATCAAGAAAAACTGGTTGGAATGGCTGGTTTTTGGAATCGGCTCGCTTCTGATTTGTTTGGTGCTGGCAAACCTTCTCTTTCAAATGGTCAGGAAAACGGATCCTGAACCTCACCTTTCCCTTAAGGCTTGGCCGGACTCCCGTCACCATGAACCATTCCGATATAAAGTCCTGATCACTAACAATGGAGATGTAACGGCTGAAGGAATTGTGATCACTGGTGCTGCATTTAAAAACGGTTTCGCTGTTGAACAGGCCAGCATCAGGCTGGACTTCTGCGCGCGTCATTCCGAAGAGGAAGGATGGTTAAATTTTAATGCAGGGGTAGGGCAGTCCGATTCTACAAGATTCTGGATTGAAAGTTATCGCATAGCTAAGTAAGGAGCCATAGCCAGCTATATCACTGGATGCTTGTTATGAATGGATTGTCAACTAAACCGCATTAGGGGCCTTTTTCGTTGTGTTTTAATCAGAGCCGTGACTTTCGTCTTTACGGTTTCCGCCAGCTCCGCCTGTCTGACGATTGATTTTGGATGGTGCGCCTGGTCGACTTGTTTGCTTGCGCTCCGCACCGGTTCCGTTACCTCGGCTGTCACTACGGTTGTTTCTGGGGCTTTTCATAGTGCTGAAGTTTTTATGTTTCGCGGGTAAACGGTGCTATTAATTATAGATCATACCGCATCAGAATGTCTGTCTGCTTGTCGTTTCCCAGCATAAAGTCATGCCTGCCAAAGGTGTTGAATCCGTTCTTTTCATAAAACCGGATAGCCCTGTAGTTTGCCTCCCAGACACCCAGCCAGATGAAGGGAGCTTCCTGCTGTCCTGCTGTACTAAAGGCTATCTCCAGCAGCGACTGTCCGATGCCCTCTCCAAGAAATTGCCTGGTGACATAGATGCGCTCAATCTCAAAAGCCGCTGCATCTAGTGGCTCTGTCTGGGCGGTTCCCGTATTCAGCTTGAGGTAGCCCGCAACGACATCACCTTGAGATGCCAGAAAGAAAGTGGAATTTTGGTTCTGAAGTTCGGATTTCAGCTGGGGTATTGAAAAGCTCTGTTCGAGATACATCGCCATATTCCCCGGGTCGTTCATCTCAGCAAATGCTTCGGCAAATGTCTGAATGCTGATCTGTTGTAACAGCTCGACATCATTTACATCTAAACGGCGGACTGAAATGGGTTCACCAGGCATCGTTCAAATGTACAAAACCTTTATCCGCTTAGCGATTCAAACACTCATTGGCCGGCGAAGGATGCTCAGAAGATTTTTTTCCAACCATTAGCATCCTTCGCCAATGATAACTCTTCTATGACTCAACGATAATACTTCTTTGATAGCCTGTCGACCTAATATTTTCGGAAATTCAAGTCTGGGATTTGTGGATGAATGAAGTAAATCGCACCAAGCTAGTTGCGTTTTAATCCGAGTTAACGCCCCGGAACTTCATGGCTTAAAATAAAAAAAGCCTCCCGCGCTTTGCGGAAGGCTTTGGTGCCCAGGAATGGATTCGAACCATCACACCCTTGCGGGCGCTGCGACCTGAACACAGTGCGTCTACCAATTTCGCCACCTGGGCATTCAGATCTTATTAGAAGAACTTCCCGCTCATTCCCAAAGCTTTAGGCCTTGTTCCTGTAAGGGAGTGCAAAGATAATAGCACGCTTTGAAACAAACAAATTGACTCCCGATTTTTGCTAAGATGCCTATATTGCGCCCATTCCTGTTTTTAAGCTTTGGCACTATGTATCGTTTGGTTAGTCTGGTATCCATTTTTTCACTTTGTTTATCGTCTTCCCTGAAGGCGCAACGTATCGCCGATCACAATACGCTCGGTTGGGCAGCTAGCTTCAACACCATTCATATCAATCAACGTTACTCCATATTGCTGGAATACCAATGGCGCCGTGATCAGCTAGTCGCCGACTGGCAACAGTCGCTGTTCCGAACAGGCATCCAGGCTCATCTGAAGAATGGACTACACCTAATGGCTGGCTATGGCTATATTATCACTTTCCCTCATGGCGATTTCCCTGCTGGTCCGCACCCGGTGCCTGAACACCGGATCTTCGAACAGCTGATGTGGAACGACGCCATTAGAAGGGTAAGCCTTAACCACCGTTTCCGGTTTGAACAAAGGTTTCTTGGAAAGATTGACCAACTGGCTTCAGAGAAAGTGGTTACTGACTGGACCTACCTCAATAGGATTCGCTACCAGCTACGCGCCACTATTCCTCTTAACAAAAGATCAATGTCTGATGATACCTGGTACCTTGCTGCGTTCGAGGAGATCTTCATCGGTTTTGGAAAGAATGTCAACCAAAATGTGTTCGATCAGAACAGAGTTGGACTACTTCTGGGTTATCAGGTAAGTAAACACGTTCGCGCTGAAGCAGGCTATTTCAACGTTATTGTTCAGCAAGGTGGTTTGATCAATGGCCGCGAAGTGTTCCAGTATAACCAGGGAGTCATGGCCAATCTTTATCTGACGCTGAATAACTAGCTCAAATATTCCACTATGCCTGCAATCCCCTGGCCCCCACCAACACACGCGGTCACCAGGCCTCTTCTTTTACCGGTTCTTGCCAGATCGTGAAGCATTTGTATGGTCAACTTCGCACCAGAACACCCTAATGGATGGCCAAGCGCAATAGCACCGCCATTGATGTTGACCAGTTCAGGGTTCATGTCCAGTTTACGGATAACCGCCAGTGATTGAGACGCAAAGGCCTCATTAAGCTCTATGAGATCTATCTGGTTTAAAGAAAGGTCTGCCTGCCGGAGGGCTTTGGGCACTGCCGCCACCGGACCAATACCCATGATCCTGGGGTCTACCCCCGCTACAGCGCAGGCGACAAGTCTTCCCCACGGTTTCAATCCCAATTGGTTCATCAACCGTTCACTCATCACGATCACGAAGGCTGCCCCGTCCGATGTCTGAGACGCATTCCCCGCTGTTACCGTACCACCCTGTGCAAATACCGGCGGTAGTTTTGCAAGGACCTCCTTCGAAGTATCTTTCCTGGGTCCTTCATCTGTATCCACAACAAATTCTCTGGTCTGCCGCTTGCCTTTTTCATCAACGAACGTATGTTGCACAGCGATGGGCAGTATCCCATCTTTGAATCGACTTTCTTCTATTGCCTGGAGTGCTTTCAGATGAGAGTGATATGCAAACTCATCCTGGTCTTCACGGGATACTTTGTAGTCTCTCGCCACCTGCTCAGCAGTCAATCCCATACTCAGATAGTAATCGGGTTCCGTCTGAGCGATGCGGTAATTAGGCATGGTCCTCCAGCCGGCGGTTGGCACCAGGCTCATACTTTCAGTTCCTCCCGCAATAATGCATTCCGCCATACCACTCTGAATCTTTGCCGTAGCCATGCTAATCGTCTCAAGTCCCGATGCGCAATACCTGTTGACGGTCACGCCCGGTGCCCATTCACCTATGGCCCTGTTGGCAATAATTCGGCCCACCTGAAGTCCCTGTTCTGCCTCCGGCACCGCGTTGCCAACTATTACATCATCTACAAGTTTAGGGTCAAGTTGAGGAACACTGGTCAATAATCCTGTGATCACATCTACCGCCAGGTCATCAGGTCTTGTATGCCTGAATCCACCCCGTTTAGCTTTCGCTACCGCTGTCCTGAAACCCGCAATGATATAAGCTGCCTGCATTCGAAATGGTTTGTCTTAAAGTTAAGAATAATTATACCATGGGATTAATAACAGCTCTATCCGGAAGGTTGATGCGACTTCAGCCTTCTGGTACTAAATTTGAATATTATTCTCGGTTATGGAAAAAACAAAGACATTGGTTTTAGGGGCTTCTGAGAATCCAGGTCGTTACAGCTATCTCGCTATCAAACGATTATTGGCTCACCAGAAGGAAGTCGTGGCAATCGGCAAGAAGAAGGGTAGGGTAGATGGCGTTGAGATCATAACAGACACTCCGCAAATGGAAGATATCCATACAGTTACACTGTACCTCAACCCCACTAACCAGAAGCCTTATTACGATTATATCCTCTCCCTAAAGCCAAAGAGGATTATTTTCAATCCCGGAACGGAGAATGAAGAACTGGAAAGGAAACTTGCCCAGATTGGCACTAACACCCTGGAAGCCTGTACCCTGGTAATGCTCAGCACCGGTAGTTACTAAAGCGGATTCCGGACGCTTTGTTACTCAGATACCTCCACATAAACGGGGCAGTGATCCGAATGTTGTATGTCCGGAAATATCGCCGCGTCTTTCAGCCGATCGCGTAATGCTTCAGTAACAACACAGTAATCGATCCGCCATCCCTTATTCTCAGCTCTTACCGAGGGAAATCGCCTGCTCCACCAACTATACTGATGAGGGTGAGGGTTGAAATACCGGAAACTATCAATCATCCCACTCTCCAGAAATTTATCCATCCATTCCCGTTCTTCAGGCAGAAATCCACTGGTTTTCTTGTTTCCTACAGGATTGTGAATGTCTATGGGCCTATGTGCGATATTGTAATCCCCACAGATGACAAGATTCGGCCGTGTTGTTCTAAGTTCCAGGATATAATCGAAAAATTCTTCCAGCCATTGATATTTATAGGTCTGACGAATGTCCCCTGTAGTTCCGCTTGGGAAATAGGCGTTGATCACTGAAAGATCTCCATAGTCTGCGCGGATCACTCTCCCCTCAGAATCACTCTGAAGAACACCATTTCCATAGAAAAGCGCATCTGGCTGTATCCTTGTGAAAACAGCAACGCCACTATACCCCTTCTTCTCAGCCGGAAACCAGTAGTTGTGATATCCCAGTTCTTCCAACGCCTGATGATCAATATTGCTCTTTTCTGCTTTGATCTCCTGCAGACAGACTACATCAGCAGGATTGGTTGCCAGCCAATCAAGAAATCCTTTCTTGATGGCACTTCTGATACCATTGACATTGTAGGAAATAATACGCACGACTGGAAAACTTGAACCGCAAATAACTAAAGTTTGAAGATTTAGCCAAGTCGGTCTTTCGTGTCAGGAAAAAGGAGTACCAGAGCATTTCGCTGGGTCTGAGCGCTGATTCTTCTTGTTTTTCCAAGGTACTCTCCATCCACCTGGAAATAGGCCTTACCGCGAACTTCTATGGTCACTGATTCTGCCTGTATCGTTTCAATTTTTTTGGTGTTGAAGGGCCGGTTAAAAAATAGCATTTTGATTAGTTCAATGACCGAGAGTTTACGAAGGATAACCACTTCAAATAATCCATCCTGCATATTACCCAGCGGATTAATCCTGGCACCGGTACCGTACATTCTTGCATTGGCCAGTACCACCATGAATGCACTGCGGTGAAAAATGGTATTGTCTCTCTTGATGCTCACCTGGATCAATCTTCGTCTCCAAAGTACCCGGAAAACCTCGCGTGCATATCCAATTTTACCTCTTACGTCATTCTCCTCAAAATACTTCACCAACTGGGCATTAAGACCGATGTCGCTAAGATGGATACAAACATTTTCCTGGTTGAGCCGGATAATATCAACATATTTAGGGCTGCCATGTAACAACACATGTATGCAATCCTCAAGAGTGGTCGGCATCTGCAACTCTCTTGCCATACCGTTTGCTGATCCTGCAGGAAAGATACACACGGGGATCCCCGTGTCTATTACCACCTCCGCCACCAGCTTTAAAGTCCCATCCCCTCCCACAGCAACTACTTTATCGGGTCGCCAGCTCTGGATCCAGAATCCGATAGATTCTTTATCATTCTTGCCTGAAGTGTGAAAAATTTCAATATTGTGTTGCGTCTGCCGGAAATAGTCTTTGATCCCGGTTTCCCAGGATTCTTTAGACCTTCCCCCGGATACAGGGTTGATCACGAATAGCAACTTAAGGGGTTCTGGCACGTTATTGTTTTGGTTTTAACTGCTATATAAAAATAAGACCATCTTCATGCCCAACCAGAAATCTTCTTTAAAGGAGTGGTTCTACAACAAGCTTTACATCACCCGCAACCCGGTGATCAGAGTATACAATGGCTATGGAGACAATGATCAACTAATCATTTACGGACATGTACTGAAACAGTCCCCGCTTCCCAGACGGAAATTCCGAAAGAATTTCTGGAGTAACAGCCTGTCTCTTCTGCGGCTTTTTATGGTGCAGCCTTTTAAGAATGCCAGGGTTGTCTTAGAATGGCAGGACATGAAGTTGGAGGCTATTACAGATGTTGATGGTTTCTTCAAGTTCGAATGGAAACCGGAAAAAGAACTGGAAGAAGGCTGGCATCGTGTTACAGTTCGGATTGCCGAGGGTAAATTCGCCGGCCATTCAGGTGAAGGAAAGTTACTGGTCCCGCACAATACAAGATACCTGTTCATCTCGGATATCGATGATACTTTTCTCGTTTCGCACTCATCGAATCTTCGAAAGCGTCTTTACGTACTGCTGACAAAGAACGCCCGTACCAGAAGGCCTTTTGAGGGTGTCGTCCGGCACTATCAGCTATTGGCTCATGCAGGCACTTCCCTGGAAGCACCCAATGCATTCTTCTATGTAAGTAGCAGCGAATGGAACCTCTACGACTATATCCGTGAGTTCAAGAGGAGCTATGGTATTCCGGAAGGGGTTTACCTGCTGAATCAACTGAAACAGGGCTACGAATTCCTGAAAACCGGACAAACCAAGCACAATGGCAAATTCTTCCGGATCATCAGGATTCTGAAGGAGTTTCCAAATCATAGGTATATCCTGTTGGGAGACGATACTCAAATGGATCCGGAGATTTATCAGTCTGTAGCCGAGAATTTCCCTGATCGTATTCACTGTGTCTATCTGCGTCATGTCGGGAAGCATAAAAGGCCTGAAGTGGAAGAACGTGTCCGGGCTATGAAAGCGCTCGGAGTTGAAGTCTGTTATTTTACTACAAGTAGTGAGGCTATCGCCCACTCGAAAAAAATGGGGTTAATAGAAAGCTGAAATGGGATACGAAGAAAAGTTTATGCTGGAAGCTGCCAGGATTGCTGGCAAAGGTGTTGACACCTGCAAGGGAGGTCCGTTCGGGTCTGTAGTGGTCAGAAATGGCGAGGTTGTGGGTAGCAGTAGCAATCGGGTGTTTGAAACCAATGACCCTACAGCACATGCCGAAGTGATGGCCATACGGGATGCAGCAAAACGACTGGGTACTCCGGAGCTGGAGGGATGTGAAATCTACTCGGTCGGAGAGCCCTGTCCAATGTGCCTTGCTGCCATTTACTGGGCTCGGATCGAAAAGGTCTATTTCGCCAACACGAAAGAACAGGCAGCACGTCTCGGCTTCGATGACAGCTTTATTTACAAAGAGCTGGCTTCAACATTCCATGAGCGTACACTAACTATGCAACACACGCCCATCAATGAAGCGGCTGATCTGTTTGATAAATGGCGTAATATGGATACGGAAGGTCTTCCTCAAACCTGAATTCCAGAACTATAGATCACAAAAAAAAGGCTGCCTCATCCGAGGCAGCCTTAAATGTTTTTTAATGAATACTTACAGATGTATGGCCTCGCCCAGGGCTACTTCAATCGCATCCTTCACACTCTCACTCATTGTTGGGTGTGGGTGAATGCTGTCAAGTACCTCTTGCCAGGTGGTCTCCAGTTTTCTTGCAGTCACGGTCTGAGCAATGATCTCAGTAACGTTCGCTCCAATCATATGGGTTCCCAGCCATTCGCCGTATTTAGCATCGAAGATCACTTTTACAAAGCCTTCCATCGCACCGGCGGCGCTCGCCTTACCGGAAGCGGAGAATGGGAACTTACCAACTTTAACCTCATAACCAGCCTCACGCGCTTGCTTTTCAGTCAAGCCAACAGAAGCAATTTCAGGCGCACAGTAAGTACAGCCGGGAACATTACCGTAATCCAGAGGCTCCGGCTGATGATGGTATTTTCCTTCCTTCTGTGCAAAGGCCTCAACGCAAATCACTGCTTCTTTTGAAGCCACGTGCGCCAGCGCCTGCCCTGGTGTAATATCACCAATGGCATAAACACCCTCTACGTTAGTCTTGTAATACTGGTCTACTACCACTTTGCCTTTCTCGGTTTTGATACCGAGGTTTTCCAGGCCGATGTTCTCAATGTTGGCAACAACACCCACAGCAGATAGAACTACATCAGCTTCCAAAGTCACCTCTCCGCTCTGTGTTTTAACAGTAGCCTTCACGCCCTTTCCGGAAGCCTCAACTTTCTCCACAGAAGCATTGGTCATGATCTCCATGCCCTTCTTCTTGTAGATCTTCTCAAGTTCTTTTGAAATGTCCTCGTCTTCAACAGGCACTATGCGCGGCATAAACTCGACGATGGTAACCTTAGTGCCCATGCTATGGTAGAAATAAGCGAATTCAACACCAATGGCTCCACTACCTACCACGATCATCGACTTGGGTTGTTGAGGCAGAGCCATTGCCTCACGGTAACCAATAACGTTCTTGCCATCAATTGGAAGATTCGGAAGCTGACGGGCGCGTCCACCAGTAGCCAGGATGATGTGTTTCGCCTGATGAACGGTGGTCTTTCCATCTCCTCCGGTCACTTCTACTTCCTTTTTATTATTCAGCTTTCCAAAGCCATTGATCACATCAATCTTATTCTTGCGCATCAGGAATTGAATTCCCTTGCTCATTTTGTCCGCCACACCACGACTGCGTTTCACAACAGCAGGGAAGTCAGCTTTTGCACCGCTAACCTCAATGCCATAATCCTTGGAATGGTTCATGTATTCCATCACCTGCGCGCTTTTCAGCAAAGCTTTGGTAGGAATACACCCCCAGTTGAGGCAGATGCCGCCGAGACTCTCCCTTTCGACGATTGCAGTTTTGAATCCTAATTGTGAAGCACGGATAGCAGCCACATATCCACCCGGGCCACTCCCGACGACTATTACATCATATGCCATTTGACGGAACTTATTTTTGAGTTAAATGTGAAAAAAGAGCGGAGCAAATGTAGCCATTTTTTTGACTTTACCCTCTGAAGTCAGGGTGGAGGAGTACCCAAAGCAGACAATAAAAAAAGCCGGTCTTGTGACCGGCTTCTCTTCGTAGCGAGGACTGGGATCGAACCAGTGACCTTCGGGTTATGAGCCCGACGAGCTACCGCTGCTCTACCTCGCGATGTGGATGCAAAGATAAGGCGCACGTTTTGATCTGCCAAAACAATTCAAAAGGTTTTTAGCTTTTCTTAGCATACTGCTCAAATTAATGTAGTCATATACATAGCTTAATTTTATCGCCGCATGGAACAACAACACAAGGCTGGATATGTCAACATCTTCGGCGCACCAAATGCAGGAAAGAGCACGCTGCTCAATGCCCTGCTCGGAGAACGACTGGTTATCACCTCCCCAAAAGTCCAGACTACCCGCCACCGCATTCTGGGATTTCTGACCGAACCAGGTTTTCAGATCATTTTTTCAGACACGCCAGGCATCATCGAGCCTAAATATAAACTGCACGAAAAAATGATGCGTCATGTGAAGAGTGCCCTCGAAGATGCAGACGTCGCAATGCTGGTTCACGACATTACGCAGCCCATTGAAGAAATAGAGGCCATTAGCGACCGTCTGAAGCTAAAAGTTCCTACCATCCTGCTGCTGAATAAAATCGATCTCATAAAGGACAAAAAGAAGCTTGAGAAATTGCAACAGTCATACAGCGAGAAGTTCAGCAACTGGAAAGTTCTGGGTGTATCAGCATTGCAAAAGGATTCTCTTACCGGACTGTTGCCCATGATCCTGGATTTACTGCCTGAAGGTCCTGCCTTTTACCCGGACGACCATGTGTCTGATCGACCAACTCGCTTTTTCGTGAGTGAACTGATAAGAGAGCAAATCTTCAAATTGTACCATGAGGAAATTCCCTATCATACTGCCGTCATCATTCAATCTTTCGAGGAAAAGCCGCATATCAATGTGATCAAGGCCGAGATCATCGTAAGCCGTGAAACTCAAAAGATCATCATTCTGGGCAAAGGTGGTAGCCTTATCAAACAACTCGGAATTAATTCCAGAAAGTCAATTGAAGATTTTCTCCAAACAAAAGTTCATCTGGAAATCTTTGTCAAGGTCAGACCAAAGTGGCGCGACAATGATACCTACCTGAGGGAATATGGTTACAATTGATACAGAGAAAATTAGGATCGACGCTACTGCTGGCCAGACACGTGCTTTCGGCAACGCAGCCATTGATGTTCTGAGACTCGATCTGCTGCATCCCATCGTATCAGGGAACAAGTGGTTCAAACTTTTCTATAATATTGAGGAAGCCAAAGCCGAAGGTAGGGATACGCTCATCACATTCGGCGGCGCCTGGTCAAACCACCTGGTAGCAACGGCTGCAGCAGCCAAAGCAGCAGGCTTCAAATCCCTCGGCCTCGTGCGTGGTCTTCACGGCGCTGTCACTTCCACACCCATTCTGCAACTCTGTAGATCTTACGGAATGCAACTGGAATTTCTGACCCGTAGCCAATACAAAAGCAAGGCGGAAAAGGAATTGATCGGTTATTTTCAATCACACCATCCTACAGCCTGGATTATTCCTGAAGGGGGTGCCAACGAGGCCGGAAGAACAGGTGCTGCTCATATTACTGAGTTTATTCCACCCTCCTATACGCATGTATGCATCTCCGTTGGAACAGGCTCCAGCTTTATCGGACTCCGAAATGCATTGCCTGCATCAACTCGGCTCCTCGGATTTGCCCCAATGAAGTCAGGCAGTTATCTGAATAATTCGGTTGCTAACATGCTGCTGCCTGAAAAGAACTGCAATTTTGAGCTTTTGGATCGATGGCACTTCGGTGGATTCGGTAAATGGAAGCCTGAATTAATTTCTTTTATGAATCAGTTTTACGAAGAAACATCAATGCCGCTGGATGTGGTGTATACCGGCAAGATGATGTACGGTGTCAGTGATCTTCTGAAGGAGGGATATTTCAGTTCCCGGGACAGGGTTCTCTGCATTCACACAGGTGGTTTGCCAGGTAATGCCTCCGTTTCGAATTTGCTCAGATTCTAAAGGCTGCAATAAAAGGATTATCTGGAAGTTATACCACAGAGTTTCTATTTTTACCCGCCATGGCTGAAATGACAACTTCCAAACAAGGGAATAGACTAACGCTTTATATAATTATCGCACTGGTTGCGGGAATCGCGCTGGGCTTCATTCTCAATGGTTCTTATGTAAAGGAGGAGAATACGCAACTTCTGGTAATGGAGGACAGCCTTTCGGCGATGAAGGCGCAACTCGCACAAATTCCAGATTCCACAGGTCCCGCTTTTCAGGAATTGGCTTCGACCCGTGCAGAACTGGCTGAACGTCGCAATGAAGTGATGAAAGCCCGGGATGGTAAACTAGATCCCTTCAGCGTGCTGGCAGATATTTTTCTTCGTCTCATTAAAATGATCGTTGCACCACTGGTGTTCTCTACGCTGGTGGTCGGGGTCGCCAAACTAGGGGATATCAAATCTGTCGGCAGAATTGGCGGAAAAACGCTCGTCTGGTTCTTCGGGGCTTCTTTCATGAGTCTGATGCTGGGGATGATGCTGGTCAATTTCTTCCAGCCAGGTATCGCGATGAACCTCCCGCTCCCTGAGGCTGCAGATACCGGCATTCAAAAGGCAGCGCTTTCACTCAAGGATTTCCTTTACCATGTATTTCCTTCCAGCGTGTTCGAATCCATGGCAAAGAACGAGATCCTGCAGATCGTCGTGTTCTCGCTTTTCTTTGGAGTCGCAACGGCGGCCATAGGAGAGAAGGGAGAGATCGTAATCAGAGCTTTTGATGCCATCGCTCACGTCATTCTAAAGGTAACAGGGTATGTAATGAACCTGGCTCCCATAGCGGTTTTCGGGGCCATGACAGCCATCATTGCCAAACAGGGGGTAGGGATTCTGAAGACTTATAGCATTTTCATCGGTGAGTTTTATCTCGGACTGCTCATCCTTTGGCTGTTGTTATTACTAGCCGGTAGCTTCTTTATTCGCAATCGGATATTTACACTAATAAAAAGGATCAGAGAGCCGGTCCTGCTAGCGTTCAGCACCAGCAGCAGTGAGGCAGCCTTCCCTAAAACGATGATGGAGCTGGAGCGTTTTGGCTGCAAAGACAAGATCGTGAGTTTCGTACTGCCTTTAGGGTATTCCTTCAATCTGGATGGCTCTATGATGTACATGACGTTCGCTTCTCTGTTCATTGCACAGTCCTATGGTATCAACCTCGACTTCGGAACACAGATGAGTATGTTACTGGTCCTGATGTTAACTAGTAAAGGTATCGCTGGGGTACCAAGAGCGTCTTTAGTAGTAATCGCAGGTACCCTCGCTACGTTTGACATTCCCGAAGCTGGTCTGGCACTCCTTCTGGGTATAGATCCACTCCTGGATATGGGACGAAGTGCTACTAATGTGGTTGGTAATAGCGTCGCTACCGCAGTTGTCAGCAAATGGGAAAAATCCCTCGACGATTAACCGGCGCTTCCATATTACTGATCAATACTTTAGCAAACCCACTGCTTAATTTTTCCTATTTTCACGGCTCTTTTAGATTTTTATGCAAGAATTTATTGAGTTTCTGAAGAACCTCATGGATGCCGACTGGATTATGGCGCATGGAGGATTGTACCTGGTTGCCCTGATCGTTTTTGCCGAAACCGGGCTGTTTGTTGGTTTCTTCCTCCCGGGAGACTCACTCTTGTTCGTTAGTGGACTGATTGTCGCCAATACCACAATTGCATCTCCAATTATGGCAGGACCTGTCGACCTGATGTTCTGGATCTTGATCATCGCCATCTGCGGCATCATAGGAAATTTTGTGGGCTATTGGTTTGGAAAGAAGTCAGGACCGTTGTTGTTCCAGCGAAAGGATACCTGGTTGTTCAAACGTAAGCACCTGATTCAGGCACGCGAATTCTATGATAAGAAGGGTGGTGTAGCAATTATCCTCGCTCGTTTCCTTCCTATCGTCCGCACCTTTGCACCCATCGTAGCCGGTGTCGTACAGATGGACTTTAAAAAGTTTTCTTTCTACAATATAGTAGGCTCCTTTGCCTGGGTAGTCAGTATGATGACCGCAGGTTATCTTCTCGGTGATATTCCCTGGGTGAAAGACAATCTCGACAAGATCGTTATCGGTATCATCGTCATCACCACGGGTCCGGTACTGTTCAAAATGTTCTTCGGCAAGAAGAAAGATCCTACCCTCGAAGTCGGTAAAGACATCGTTGAAGAAAGTCTTAAAGACTAATAGCTGTCTATCATAAAATAAAAGGGGCTGTTCATTTTGGACAGCCCCTTTTATTTGGGTTTTACATTTGCGAACGTAACTGTTAATGTCATTTTCCGCAGTGACCACACTGCCACTGTGTTTACTACTTCGAAGCCCACTAACGACTAGCGACTAACGACTATTAAGCTCCTGCTCCCGCATCATAATCGCATTCGACTGCATCACAGCCTGCTGCGCCTGTTGCATATCACCCCTGGCCTGGTGAATCTGCGCCAGCATCTGGTAAAAGTCTGCTCTGGATGGATCTAATTGCGCAGCCATACTTACCGCCGCAGCTGCCGCATCCAATTGTCCTGTAGAGGCCAGTGCGATGCCGTAATTCGCCTGGGCGTTCTCATCCTTGGGGTGGTGCTTCAGGTATTCTGCATATAACCGCACAGCCGTCTCAAAGTCATTTGCCTGCAGAGCTTTATTAGCCTCAATACCTGCAGTGCTCTGCCTTTTAATAATGGCGGACAAAGGAACACCATCAATTTCTATCGTATGCACCACATTGTCCGCCGGCCAATTTCCGTTCTGAAGTTGTTCCGCAGAGATATATCGCGAATAGGTAATATAATAATCCCATTCTTTCGTATGACGGTCATTATAGCGCACATAGTAGGCGCCAATCCAGGCTGTATCGTTCCGGAAATATTTGTCGAAACCCAACATATTAGAGGCTACAATGATCTTCCTTCCCTCCAAGGGTTTTTCATGCTCCAGGAGCCAGTCTGCTGCCTGCAGCCCGGTATTTTGATAATAATCGGTATCGTAATATCCGTGTGCACCTTGAATGCCACCAATAAACTCATTGAAGTAAACATATTGGTTAGGATGGCTCCTCACCGTCCACGCGATGGCGGGGGTCAGCCCCAACAGGGTAATACCCAGGGGCAACCATTTGTATTTCACTTCGTGAACCCATCCGGCAATGATCGAAATACCGATGGCAGCCATGCAAACCCAGAATGGATAAATGAAGAACAGATGCCTCCAGGTATCATGCACGCTCGACTTCTTATAAATCATATACAGTGGCGTGAAAAAGGCTCCGAACACGAGTATCAAAAACAAAAAGGTTCCGTAGGTTTTACGCACCTTGCTGAAAAGGAGCAGGAATGCAATCACGCCGAGGATGACTATGACCGGATTCGACATCAGAATCCATTTAAACTCGTAGTACCATGGCTGGTTATTGTTTGGACGAAACACACCCTCGAAGAATACCCTCAGCGTAATCTCGACATTGGTCATTGCCTTTAACGATTGAAGGGGCCGGGTCAGGGGATCCTGTAATCCCCAGGGCCAGGAAATCAATCCCAGTAAATAACCCGCCAGTAGTGCAGGAACCAGGAATAACAACGTACGCTTGAGGTTTTTCCCATTCTCGGCTTTCAGTCGCTCCCGGAATGCTGGTTGCAACCAATAAAACAATCCCGTCATTACAACCAGGTTGGCAAGCAATAAGACTCCTCCCGCAGGCCGTACTCCAAAAGCAATCAGAAAGCCTATACCAACTCCCGTCGCGTTTCTTAATAATCGTCGGGGTAGTTCCTGCAGGCAGGCCAGCATATAGTACATGGCAATGATAAACCCGGTCGCAAATGGGATGTCCTTCGGATTGTTCATGCTTTCCCCGAAAATCCTTGGTGAAAAGGCTATAAGCAACAGCGCGATTAGCCCTATTTGCCAGCGTTTACCACTTATCCGCCAGGCAAACAAACCAGTGAAGATCATTAATACGGCTCCAAACAGTGCATTGAAGAAATGTCGGAGATACAAATGAGGGATCGATGGAAACGCCCGGTGCAAAATCTCAGTGTAGAAATCAAAGAATCCTCCATAGAACTCTATGCCCTGGTACTGCAAAGTACGATTACTGTAGTCCAGCGCCTGCTGGTCACCCTCAAAATGGTATTGATAGATGTGTTCTCCGTATTCGATTTGAAGCCATTCATCTCCGCTCTGCCCGTAATCATGACTGATCAGCGGCATAATAATGAGCAATAGGGCACTAAGGATGAGGAAACCCGTTTTCCAGTATCTGGATTCAGTTGTTATCGTTTCTTGCATGTGTATTGTCTGGTCTGGACGGCCGTAAAATTAGCAGAATCAGCATAGCTTCAAAACAGGAAGTCCGGTTGTTTGCGTCGAAGCATCTATATTTGTTAGCTTCAATAGCTGTTATCCCCCATGTTTATAGCGAATCTGCCTATCTATAAAAAACTCACTCGTCAACGGTCTCTGAATTTTGCCCGATACCTGGCAAAACTGATACCTGACAATACCCGGGTGCTGGACTTCGGTTGCGGTAATATGTTTACTTCTAAAGAAATGCTGAACATAAAGCCCACGCTCCACATCACAGGCATAGATGTCATCAGAGACCAGAATCTAAACGAGGCTTTCTTTACAGACAAACGACTGGATTTCAAATTGCTTAAGTCGAAAGAAATTCCTTTTCCCGATAACAGCTTCGATGTTTCATTCGCCCTGGCAGTACTCCACCACACGGAAGATCCTGAGTTCTACCTGTCTGAGCTAAAACGTGTCACAAAACCAACTGGTTCCATCATCCTCATAGAAGAGATGTATATCAATTGGCTTGACAAAATCTATATCTCTTCTCAGGATTGGCTGCTGAACAAACTGAAAACCGGAGTGCCTGTTCCGCTGAATTTCCGCTCACACAAACATTATCTTGACGAATTCAGGAAACAGGGCCTGGAGATTGAATTTGAAGATGGCATCCGAGCTTTCCTGACCAGAATGCATGTGTATGTCTACAAGCTGAAAAAGAAGGCTAGCTAAGATTGTAGGCGCTCCACAAGGGATGTATATCCTGCACGCATTACTGCACGATGATTATACTTAAAAACGGGGCGTAAAAGACCACTGAGCCTACGCATCCACTGACGCTTCGGGTTAACATTCCAGATGCACCTGACTCTGGTCCGGCCCTCGAGATTTTCAAAATGCCAGCTACCTTCCCCGCTAAGGTCGCCTGAAACCACCCCATGCAACAGCCTGTGCTCGATTCGGTCTGTAAGCTGTAAACGAAACCTAAGCCTGTATCGGAACGGACAGGAAAACTCGTAGTACCTGATATTGCCAATGCCGGATTCGTTACCTGGCAACTCTTCATCTACTTTCAAAACGTAAGGCCACCACTCCGGCCATTGCTCCGATGCAAGTATCAGCCTCCAGACCTCAGAAAGTTCGTGCTCTATCAACCAGTCCGTCTCAAACTGATAGTCATACCTCATATTCCTGTTCCTGCTCCTAAGTATATAATTCTAATGCCGGACCACCAGCCGAGCTGTCTGAACAGCGCTGTTGGTATGCAAACGAACCATATAGACTCCTGATGCAAATTCAGAAACCGGAATCAAAACCTCTGATAGGCCACCTTGCCGGACGGTCACACTATAAACAAGCTGTCCGGCCATATTGATCAGATCAAGCATTCCAGACTCATGAGCAGTAAGCTGTACCTGAACCTTGAGGTGCTGGTCAACGGGATTGGAGGAAAGAAATAATCCGGTTCCCGTATTCGTCGTATGGGCAACGCCAAGGGTATTCGAATATCTGAAGCCCAAAGTCCCCGTTTTCTGTCTGCAGGTGTTCATTCCACTTATGGGGGTTACACTGATCAGGTAATTGGGTAGTTCCGATAATGTGAAATCAAGCTCTATAACCGTATCTGTCGTAAATAGCTCCTGTTTTGGAATGCCAGGAGGGTCGAAAGTGACGCGTACATGATAGTATTCGGCTTCATCAATTTTGTTCCATCTGATCTTTTTGTCATTTAGGTATACCAGATTACCGGGCAGAATAATGTTGGGCTCAGAAAGAGCGGTCCAGGTAGGGTGCGACTGATGTAAGTCAAAACGCAAATCGTAATTGTATTGCATGCTCCCCATCTGCAGATTGCTGAACCTGCTCATACAGGCATCCGTTGAATAGGACATATATAGCGAACTATCTGGATGATACCTGTCTCCGTTCGCATCAAACATGACTCCGGTATAGGGGCAATTCCAACGGTTGCTGATGTAGTCGGCATCGGTATCACAAAACCCATCACCTGCAAAACCACAGTTAGCCCCGAGCCCTCTGGTCACTAATTCGGGATTTCCCGGAGTACCGTTTTCCCATCCACTGAAGGTATGTGGCAGTCCGAAGAAATGCCCCAGTTCATGTGTGAGCGTAGTGCTGTTGACACCACCACAACTGTTTTTGATCGCCACAGCATCCGGGCCGTAAGCATAGTATCCGCAGGCACCTGAAGGGTCTGCAACAAAATAAACGTTTATGGTATTGCTCACGTTATTCTGGTTCATCATCTGATATCCTGTCCAGTAATTATGCTCGTAGAAAGTAGTGTTGTTGATATAATTAACCTGTCCCTTGATATAGAAATAGAAGCCAACTGGTGCAAAATGCTGGTTGAGATTACAAATCACTTTAAACAAATTATCGAGACTATAATATCCACCTCCGGAATTTGTACCTACAATATGGATGGACAAGGGAATCGTATCACCGCTGGTGCTCGATTTCATTCTGGAGCCATGCTCTAAAAAGGCCGCAATCTTTGCCCGCTCTTCCTCAATAGTTAAGGTGCCACATCCTAAGTCTGAAAGTGCATTCTGGGCTTTAGACACCCCAACAATAAAAACCGATATCGCTATCAGCAGGACTTTTTTCATCTTACAAATAAAACAAAAGATCAGGAAATGATTGATAGTTAATGGTTGACAGTTGAGGTTTACAGGTTGAGGTCGACTGCCAGGGAGTGAACATGGAGTACGCCTGCTGTAGTCGTTGATTCATTTTTTGGCGTATTCTGCCGGTGGCGGTCCACCTGATACTGTTGCTATTTTTCTACACTTGTTTCCCTCTCTGCTTTACCCTTAGAGGGTTTGCTTCGCGTAATGTGCTGAATTACAGTAAGTTTTATTCCGGCAACAGATTTGTATACTCTGCCGTAAGCAATGACAACTAATCGGAAAACCAATGAATTGCATGGCATAACCAGATTCTACTGGTCAAGTGTGCTATTGTTTCTACTGCTGTCGTTCAGTTTTACAGCCTGTAGTCGCTCAGAAGGCAGGGAGGTCGTAACAGAACACGGTTATAATCTTTCCGATCCGGTTTTGATCAAACTCCCACTCGAACTCGACGAGATCTCAGGAATCGTTTATTATCCAAAGGATACTAGTGTTTTTGCAATTAACGATGAGTTCGGACGTCTCTATAAGATCTTTCTGAATCAACCCAATCTGATCCATATGTGGCCCTTTTCTGGTAGTGGCGACTACGAAGATCTTGCATTGATTGACAGCAACTTTTATGTTCTTAGAAGTGATGGCAGCCTGATATGCTTCCGGTTCATCAACAGGGACAGTATGTACCAGGCTGTGTATCCTTTTCCATTCGGCTCCAATAACGAGTTCGAAACGCTTTACTACGACTCATCCCGGCATAAGCTGATGCTGATCTGTAAAGATTGTGAGACAGATAAAAAGGAGTTTCTGAGCTGCTATACTTTCGATCCCTGGACGCGCGAGTTCGAACGCGGCCCCTTCCAGTTCGATGTTACCAGCATCGCAACAGCTTCGGGCGAAACCAAAATAAAATTCAAGCCCTCAGCCGCTGATATCCATCCACTTACGGGTGAACTCTACCTGGTTTCTGCCGTAAATGATATACTGGTGGTAGCCGACAAAGATGGCCGTACAAGGCAGGTTTACCCGCTGGAAGGCAGATTATATAAGCAGCCGGAAGGAATCACTTTCACACCCTCCGGAACTATGTTGATTTCTAATGAAGCTGCAGAGGTAGGGGTAGCAAACATCCTCGTGTTTCCCCCTCTGCAGAAAGGTAAGATAGAACCATGAAAAGATTGATTGGATTAATTGTCTGTATCCTGACCTGTGCCATCGTGAAAGCCCAGATCAATATCGACACGACCAGCAAAAGGATCGAAGACTCTTTAGCTGTAATACTGAATCCTGAGGATACGATAGTCTCCCGGGTTGTTCTCATAGGAGATGCCGGAGCGCTTGTCAATGGCGAACAGCCAGTTATTGCCGCTGTAAGGAAGCATATCCCGTTAAATGAAAAGACCACTGTGGTATTCCTGGGTGATAATCTCTACCGGGTGGGTCTGCCGGACGAACAATCTGTCTACTACCAGGAAGCTCGCTCAGCTCTCGATACCCAGGTGAATCTTGTAAACCGCACCCCCGCAAGAGCATACTTCATTCCCGGAAATCACGACTGGGATAACGGCGGCCCCGGTGGCTGGGCAGCTGTACTACGCCAGCAACGCTATATTGACGCTATCTCAAATGAAACCATCCAGTTTCATCCCAAAGAGGGTTGCCCCGGGCCGGTAGCCGTTGATATCTCAGATAGCGTAGTGCTTGTCATGATGGATAGTCACTGGTGGCTGCATTCAAATGATAAACCAGGAATCGAGTCCGATTGTCCGCAAAAAACCAAAGCAGAAGTTCTCGTTGAACTGGAAGATATACTTGTGGAGAATCATCGTAAACTGGTGCTTTTCGCAGTGCACCATCCCTTTATCAGTAACGGTATCCACGGCGGCTACTTCACCTGGAAACAGCATCTATTCCCCTTCACAGATCTCCGGAAGTATCTGTACATCCCTTTACCGGGTCTGGGCTCTATATATCCTATCTCGCGTAGCGTGTTTGGCACACCACAGGATCTGCCACACCCGCTTTATGTCGATCTGATCAGTCGGGTCAGCGATGTCTTAAAAACTCATCCACATGTGCTGCACGTCGCCGGTCATGAACACAACCTTCAGTACTTCACCGATAGCGGCGCTCACTACATTATTTCAGGCTCAGGGTGTAAAAAGACTCGCGTGGAAGATGGACGGAATTCGCAGTACGTTTCCGCCCGACTCGGTTTCGCCACGCTTGAGATTTCTACCAATAACAATGTGAAGCTATCCTTCTATGAAGTAGAACCCGATTCTTTCACTCTGGCCTTCCAAAGGGATATCATGAATTTCACCTCTCTGCCTCCTATCGAAGACACTGTAGCGCGCACCGTTGTCTTACAGGAATACCGGGACAGTGTTCTTGCACCCGCAAGTCTGCAGTATCGAAAATCCGGGCCTATGCGACGGCTGATCCTCGGAAATAACTATCGTTCCGAGTGGTCTACTCCCGTAATGTTCCGCGAATTCAACATTCAAAAAGAGAAAGGTGGCTTTAAGATAACGGGCAGAGGCGGTGGAAAACAAACTAAATCGCTCCATCTTGTTGACCGAACGGGAAGCGAATGGGTGCTAAGGACGCTCGATAAGGATCCGGAACTCGCCATTCCCCAAAATTTCCGGGGTGGGGCAGCCCAGGATGTCGTGCAGGATATGATCTCCGCCTCCTATCCTTATGCTCACCTGGTGGTGCCAGGCCTTGCGCGTGCGGTAAATGTAACCCAGGCCAGTCCGGAGATATATTTCGTTCCTGATGATCCCGCTCTCGGATACTACAGGCAGCTTTTCGCCAACAAAATTGCCTATCTCGAAAGAAAAGATCCTGTTCCTGCCGGTATCAACACCCGGAGCACTTTTAAGGTGATCAATAAATTGCTGGATGAGGATGACCATGTGATCGATCAGAAGGAAGTGCTAAAAGCACGGTTGCTGGATATCTTGATCGGTGACTGGGACAGGCATATGGATCAGTGGAAATGGGCAGTTCTCGATACAGGGAAAGGTAAAATCTATCACCCCATTCCTAAAGATCGTGATATGGCCTTCTTCAACTCCGATGGTTTGGCCATGGACTGGGCTACCAGAAGACGGCTGCCATTCATGAGAGGATTCAAATACGATATTCATAAAATTAACTGGATGGGCTTTTCTGCCCGGGATTTTGACCGGTTTTTTATGAATGCTCTGGAGGAAGATGACTGGAGTCAGACTATCAAAGAATTCACTACACAGATGACTGACTCTGCGATCCACTCCGCAGTTCGCAGACTGCCACGAGAGATCTATCCGCTCAGTGGTGATACCATCATTTCTAAACTGAAAGCCCGTCGGGGCAAACTTTATGACGAGGGTATGACCTACTACCGCTTCCTGGCAAGAGAAGTCAATATCACCGGAAGCAATAAACAGGAATTTTTCAACGTAATAGGGACGGATACCGGCACCTGGGTAAAAGTACATGCCCGTAGCAGCGAAGGGGATACTAATATGCTGGTCTACGATAGGCTGTTCGACAACAAACTCACTAAGGAGATCAGACTGTATGGTTTTAATGGAGACGATGTTTTCAATGTCTCCGGCAAAAAAGGAATGAGGGTCAGACTCATTGGTGGTAAGGGCATCGATACCTTCAGGGTCGATGGCTCCATCAAGACCTTCGTTTATGATGTCAACACTGAACCCAATCAGTTGTTGAGCGGATCGAGAACCAAGAACAGAATGGAGTCAGACCCACTGGTAAATCGCTACGATATCTACGAGTTCGAGTACGATTCCCGGAAGTTTCCCAAAGTAAACTTTGGCTTCAATAGCGAAGATGGATTAATGGTGGGGCTGGGCTTTGAACGACGCACACACGGTTTCAGAAGTGAACCTTTCGAATCTGATCATAGTCTACGAACGTTATACTCGTTTTTCGATAATGCCTACAACATCCGTTATAGAGGAACATTTAATCACCTTTTCAGAAAATATGATCTGCTGATCAATAGCGAACTCTATAATCCGGTTTTAAACAATTTCTTCGGTCTGGGTAATGAAACGGTAAGAGATCCGGAAACACCGATGTACTATTACCGGGTGCGGTACAAGTACCTCGCTTACGATCTGCAGGTCAGAAAACGGATGTTTGGTCACAAGTTCGCCGTCGCTGCAGGACCTTCATTCTACCACTACTGGATGAGGGAAGAAGACAATCGGGGAAGAATCATGGATCAGCCGGAAGTACAGGGCTTCGACTCCTCAAGTGTGTTTGGGCTAAAGACTTATGTCGGGGGTAAGATCGATATGATCATCAACAACCTTAATCATGAGTTCAACCCTACCCGGGGAGTATTCTGGGATACTGAATTAAGATACTTTGCCGGCCTCAATAATAACAGTGTTCCGCTCTTTCGTCTCCAGTCTGATATGACTGTCTACGCCAGCCTGGCCAATTATCAGCGATTACTTGCAGTACTCAGAATCGGCGGTGGCCACATTTTCAGCGACAATTTCGAATTTTTTCAAGCCCTCAACCTGGGTGCTAATAATTTCCTGAGGGGCTTCAGAAAAAATCGCTTTTCCGGTTCCTCCCTTGCCTATGCAAGTATTGAACTGCGCTACCGCCTGAAAACGATCCGGTCTCCGATTCTTCCGGGTTCCTTTGGTCTCGTCGCTTTCGATGATATCGGACGTGTCTGGGTAAGGAATGAATCATCTAAGGTCTGGCACAATGCCTTCGGCGGCGGCGTGTATTATATGCCTTTCGATCTGTTCAATATCGCGATCACGGTAGCCAGCTCGGAAGAAGAAACACTTTTCAATTTCACCGCAGGTGCACGTCTAAGCCTGTATTTCTAAATCGTAGCGTATGGCAGACACTATATACAAGAAGATATCAGACCACGTGACGGAAATCTTCGAAGAATACCACCACCCCAACCTGGTTTACCACAATCTCGACCACACCAAAACCGTTGTGGAAAGGACTCAGGAAATTGCTGCGCATTACCAACTAGAAGAACAGGATATGCTGATTCTGTATATAGCAGCCTGGTTCCACGACACCGGGCACCTCGTTTCTGATATAGCAACGCATGAGGAAAAAAGTGTGGAATTCATGAAGAGTTTCATGACAGAGCAGGATGTACAGCCCAATGTGATGGAAAAGGCAGAAGCCCTGATCCGGGCAACACGGATGCCGCACGCTCCGGCCAATCTGCTGGAAGAGATCATCTGCGATGCCGATACCTATCATTTTGGCACCTCAGACTTCAAAAGGACCAATAAGCAAATCCAGAAAGAATATAGACTACGCAACTATAAAACCCTGCTGCTGGAGTGGGAAAAGAATACGCTTGAACTACTTGAACGCCACCAGTTCTTTACTTCCTACTGTAAAACTCTCCTTTCTGAAGGAAAGCAAAAGAACATCAGCAGGGTGCGTAAAAAGTATGTCAAGGCCGTTAATGAGACGAATGTAGCTGAAGAGGAACTTGCAGATCAGGACCCGAAGCTGGCAAAGCAGAAACAAAGTCTTGTCACAAGGGGTATCCAGACGATGCTGCGGTTGACTTCAGAAAATCATCTTCAGTTAAGTGGTATGGCAGATGGTAAGGCCAATATCCTCATCTCCGTAAATGCGATCATCATCTCTGTCGTTCTCTCCGTACTGGTGCGAAAACTGGAGGTCGACAGGCATCTCACCATACCAACGATTCTGTTTCTTGGCTTCTCTGTTACAACTATCGTGATCGCGATCCTTGCTACGATGCCAAAGATCTCAGAAGGTAAGTTCAGCAAGGACGATGTGCTCAATAAAAGGATCAATCTCCTGTTTTTCGGAAATTTCTACAAGTCTACCCTTGACGAGTATGAATGGGGCATGAGTTACCTCATGAAAGACAAAGATTATCTCTACGGGTCGCTGGTGAAGGATATTCACCAACTAGGCGTGGTGCTGGCCCGGAAATATAAGCTGGTCCGACTGGCCTATACCGTTTTCATGATTGGTATTATCATTTCAGTGATAGCCTTCACTTTAGCCACTATTCTGGCAAAACCCTCATCTGTGACCACGGTAGTAATGCCGGATGGCATACCACTATAAAATCGTTGAAACAATGTACTACAACAGGGATCTGAGCTGGCTGGGTTTCAATTATCGTGTGTTGAAGGAGGCTGCGTCTCCAGACGTACCTCTGATCGAAAGATTCCGGTTTCTTTCAATATTCTCCTCCAATCTGGATGAGTTCTTTCGGGTTCGGTACCCCTCGGTGCTGGCTCTTTCAACACTTAAACCAAAGACGAGGAAAAAGGTTTCGGGCGCAAAGGATATAGATTGGGGAACCATGATTCAGGAGGAGATCCGACAGCAGCAGGAAGAATATGGCCAGATACTGACAGGGCAATTGATTCCGGAGCTGGAATCTGAAGGGATCGTCCTCTACTACAATCAACCCCTCCGGCAGGAACACCGTGCTGAAGTCAGAGAACTGTTCCTGTCGCGTGTCCTGGCCTTCGTACAGCCAGTGTTCCTCGAAATGCCTATCGATCAGCAATTCACTCCTGAAAATAATCAGCTTTATCTGATCAATACGCTGGCGGTGAAGGACTCTCCACTCCTGAAACACGCAGTCGTGAAGATTCCCCGGGACAATCTGCCAAGGTTTTACAAACTTTCACCGCTGGATGGCAAGGAGTATATCATCTTCCTCGACGATATTATTCGTGAGAATACTGACTGTGTATTTCCCGGCTTCGAAGTGACAGGAACCTACAGCTTCAAGATCAACAGGGATGCTGAACTGATACTTGATGACGAATACACTGATGATCTCCTCCGGAAAATAGAAAAACAACTCAGAAAGCGCGATTTCGGACCACCCTCCAGATTCCTCTTCGAAGAGTCGATGCCCAGAAATCTGCAGTTGTTCATCGCATCCTCGTTCGGGATAGAACACGATGAAATGTTTGCCGGTAGCCGCTATCACAACCTCAGAGATCTCGCAGATCTCCCTGTGAAAAAAGAACACCTCCTCTTTCCGCCTCTTAAACCATTGTCATCTCCCAAGTTGTTCGACTGCAGCGATATTTTTCGGCTGATTGAGGAGCGAGATGTGTTGCTTCATTTTCCCTACGACTCCTATAATCCCATCCTGATCTATTTCAACCAGGCTGCCATCGATCCGGATGTCAGCGAAATATACATCACCTTGTATAGGGTGGCCACCGATTCGTTGATTGTTAACGCACTCATTACAGCCGCCCGAAACGGAAAGAAGGTAACCGTCTTCATTGAACTGAAAGCGCGTTTCGATGAAGCCAACAATATTCTCTGGAGCAAAAGAATGAAAGAGGCGGGTATCAATATCGTAGTCAGCATACCCGAAATTAAGGTCCACTCTAAGATCGCACTGGTCCGAAAAAGGGGTGAAAATGGCAAAAGCTACTCCATTTTGAGTACGGGGAATTTTAACGAAAGTACAGCCCGCTTCTACACAGACCACACCCTCCTTACCGCCGATCAGGAGCTAAATGATGAATTATTGAGTCTGTTTAGATTTTTGGCTGAAAGAAGAATTCCCGAAAAGAGCGATATGAACTTCAGCAGACTGCTCGTCGCTCAGTTTAACCTGGTTGATGCTCTGGAAGCACTGATCCAGAACGAGATCGATAAAGCCGGAAGAGGGGAGTCCGCCCGGATCAGGATTAAAGTCAATAACCTGGAAGAAAAGGGTATGATCGCTCAGCTTTATCGCGCCAGCCAGGCTGGTGTTAAAGTGGAACTGATCGTCCGAAGTATCTGTTGCATCGTTCCCGGAATACAAAATCTCAGTGAAAATATCGAGATCAGAAGAATTGTCGATCGCTTTCTGGAACATACCAGAATCTTCATATTTGGCGATGATGAGGATTATACACTCATTATGGGGTCCTCAGACTGGATGACTCGCAATCTGTATAGAAGGGTAGAGGTGTGTACTAGCATAGATGATCCCGTATGCCGAAAGGAACTGCTGGATTACTTTAAAATTCAGTGGATGGATAATAGTAAGGCAGTCAGACTCACCAGCGACATGAAGAACGAGTCTTTACCTGCAGATCCCCCGCCCGTAAATGCGCAGGCACGCATTTATCAATACCTGGAGGAAAGGATATGAAGTGGGTAAAATCCGTCACCAACCATTTTTCAGTCATTTCCCGTTATAGGTATAAATGGGTCTTAATCATTGCCATTTGCTGGACTTTGATCGACGTGATCGGGTGGATACGTTTCATGAATAAACCTTATGATGAGCGTTCCGATACCGTTTACCAGTTTCTTACACCAGGTGCAGTGGTGCTCCGGGCGGTAATCGATTTCGTCGTGAGTTTGTTTATGGCTAACCTTCTGGTTTTCAGGCTCAAGCGGCTCTTTCGCACCTATCCGCTTTTCTTTACCATTTTTTTGAAAACACTGGTTCTGGTCATCGCCTCATTTTTTATGAATTTTCTGGTGCACATGACCTATTCGCTTTTTACCCTTCACCTTAGCCTCGATCAAAGCTACCTGAACTTCAAGGGGGAGGTCCTTCACAGGGCCTGGTTGCTCGATAAAATGTCTAATTGGTTCGTCATTTTTATCATCACGCAGCTCCTGATGGAAATCAATGAAAAGTACTCACCAGGCGTGTTTTTCGATATACTCACCGGCCGATATATCCAGCCGCGTATCGAAAAGCGGATCATTATGTTCATGGACCTGAAAGATTCGACCCCCATTGCTGAACATTTGGGACACGAAGCTTATTTCCGGTTCATACGCGACTTCGTCTATGCCATCAGTATGGCCCTTCTGGAAAATGAAGGAAGGATTTACCAGTATGTTGGCGATGAAGTGGTAGTTTCCTGGCGTTTCAGAAGAAAAAATGCCGTCAGGTGCATCAATGCGCTCATCGCGGCCAGACGATCGATTCAGAAGCGAAGCGAGGGCTTCCGAAGGGAATACGGGTTTGTGCCGGAGTTTAAGGCTGGAATACATGTTGGCGACGTGACAGTTGGGGAGATAGGTATTATCAAAAAGGATTTGGCGATGAGTGGCGATACGATGAATACGACAGCGAGAATTCGTAATGCCTGTACTGAACTGAATCACAAATTCATCGCATCAAAAGAGTTCGTTACCCACCTGAATCTGAAAGACTGGCAGGCTGAAAGCCTGGGATTTATTGACCTCAAAGGCAAAGCAAATGGCATAGAGCTTTTTGCTTTGAAGATCTGATCACGACTGAAGGAGCCGTTTGGCCCGGTTGATCTCCTCCTGTTCGCCTTCCGCGATCAGCAGAAATTTGCCTTCTTCAAGCTGCTTGTGGTATTTTTCTTCTTCGTCGTCAACTCCAAGATTGGTAAGTACAGATGCCAATCCACCCCCGATTAGTCCCAGATCAAGACCTGCGATAGCCCCCACTAAAGCGCCGGCACCATACAGAAATCCAAGTCCCGGAATCAGGAAAACTCCTGCCCCCGTGAGTACACCAAGGGCGGCCCCAACTGTTGTTCCAACACCTAAACCTGTGAGATTCAGCGGGTTTTTGGGCGCAATCCTGGCATCCTCGTCCACCGCTTCCGTTTCCGCTCTTCCAAGTATGGATAGATGTTTTACAGGGAAATTGGCCTCCTTTAGCTTTCTTACGGCTACTACAGCCTCGTCATGGGTGTCATAGACTCCTACTGCTGTTTTCATGACTAATGTTTTTTTTAATCGGCAAAAAGACTGTACCCTTAGTCAAACTTTAGAGAGCCGAAAGACCGCATCAGACGTATGCAGGCACAAGCCGATCGCTAATGGAAAATCACCAGGGTGCTATCAGGGATCGGCTGTATTTCTGGATATTGCAGAACGGGTGTTACGGAAAAGGAACCAGGGTTGGGGGTTGTGTATGCCACATGTAGAGACGTTGCATGCAATGTCTACGGCCAATATGGTTCGCTAAGGTCGCGCGATCGGTGTCAGATCCGCTGCTGGTGCGGGAAGAAAATTTTTGGCATGCCAAATGCGGAGGTCAGTTTCTGTCGAGATCCGGGTGAGAACGGAGGTGTGCTGCGAGAGTATCACCAAAGTATCACCAAAGAGTCACCAAAGTATCACCAAAGAGTCAGTAGAGAATCATTAAGGACTTGTCCATACCTGATTGGTTGAGGGTTGAGGGTTGTGGGGGGTGCCTTAGCCTTCGCTAAACCAGCCAAAGGCCAAAGGCTAATTGCCAACGGCCGGTTTGGTTGTGGGTTGTGGGTTGTGGGTGCCTTGGCTTTGGCCTTCGCTTTCGCTTTCGCCTTAGACTTCGCTATACCAGCCAAAGGCCAAAGGCTAATGGCCAACGGCCGGTTTGGTTGACTGACTACTGCCGAAGGTCTTTGCAAAACCAGAAAAACCAGCCCACCCCGAGCCCGCCACCGGCCAAAAGCCCTTCGGGGTTCCTTACACCTACCTTGAAGGTTCGGTGAAGGTTCGGTAAAGGTTCCTTGTAGGTTCCAACTAAGTTGCATAAGACAAGGGAACGTTGTCGGACATACGTCGTACTGGTTTCCTGGTGGTGTCCGTCTGATCCCGGACAAACCTTAGGTTTTCTCAATAGTACGGGTGGCTTTTTACGCGCAAACTGGCAGGATCTAAGCATTTTCCGCACAAGGGCTGCACCTACCACCACAACCCAACCCCCCCCCCAACCATCAACCATCAACCAAAATAAATTTGGTGGTGCTGAAAACCTTCCTATCTTTGCGCTCCCTTAG
>JAEYQO010000120.1 GCA_023409975.1 Bacteroidota bacterium
CCTGTTGTGGCTTAGGTTGAAGGAATTGCAACTGGTTTGGAAGCGACCACCGGATCACCGGTTCAGTGTCCCGGAGCTGGCGGGCTTCCTCATCTTCATATGCTTCATTACGGAGTTCCTGTTCCCGCTCTGGTCCGACCGTTTTACTGCTGATCCTTTGGATGCTTTGATGTATGTTTTCGGCACTTTAGCCTGGTTCATCGCTCAGGAAACAGATAGCGCTCCTTCCGCTGACAACTGACGATTCGCTAGAAACTAAAATTATACGTCACCGCTGGTAAGATCGGAAAGATCGACACCTGCTTCACTTTCAGGTTGACGCCCGTTCCCGATCCAATACTTCCTCTCGAATCCACATAAAGGAAATAGGGGTTCTGTCTGCTATAGACATTGTATATTGAAAATGCCCAGCTACTTTTCCACCTTCGCTCTTTCTTCGGCTTCGGCGTATATACAGCGGAAAGATCGAGGCGGTGGTAGGAGAAAAGTCTGTACTCATTCAGCCTGCTGTATTCCGGTGTGGCCTGCATTTCTATGAAGTAGAAATTCGCAGGCAACGTAATGGCATTTCCGGAGCCAAATATGAACACGGACGAGAATGTCCATTTTTCATTGAACTTGTAACTTCCTACCAATGTCAGATCATGTCTGCGGTCGTACTTGGCCGGATACCGAAGGCCGCCGTTCAGCGATGGGAACTGCCTCCAGGTCCAGGAAAGTGTATAACCGATCCAGCCGGTGAAATCACCCCTTGTTTTCTGGAGGAACAGCTCGGCTCCGTAAGCCCAGCCCCGGCCGGAAACTAAATCCAGCTCCATGTTGCGGGTGAAGCTGGTGGGGGTGTAACCAGCACGATACTCCAGTTGGTTGTCCATGGTCTTGTAGTACACCTCGAGGCTGGCCTCGAACATATTCTCTTTAAAGTTCCTGAAGTAGCCTAAAGCGTATTGCCATCCTCTCTGAGGCTTCACTGTCAGCGTACTTGGCAACCAGAGATCGGTCGGAAGGGTGGAGCCGTTGTTCGTGACGAGGTGTATGTACTGATAGGTTTTCACCACACTGCCCTTGATGGAGGATTTGCCGTCGAGCTCCCAGCGCAGGTTCAGCCTCGGTTCCAGTCCGCCGTAGGCGGCCACTACGTCTCCCTGCCCATAATAGTTGCTGTCTGTCTTATTGCCGTTCAGATCGTAGCTATAGCGCCAGTAGGGCCCCTTCTGTGAAAACCAGGAATACCTCAGTCCGGCATTGATCCGCAGCTTACGGGTCAGTTCAAAATCATCCTGCAGGTAAATACCTCCCTCATCTGCCCATTTGATAAGGGCATTATCCGGGTTCAGTTCTGTATCGCCTGTTCTCCCGGAAATCTGGTTAGGAATGAATTTGTGCTTCGTGAGGATCAGTCCTGCCTTGAAGTGATGATTGAAGCCGCTGTAATAATCAAAATCCACTTTCCCACTCCAGTCGCGGATGCCGGAGGCCAGCTTGAGCTCAAACTCACTCTGACTGCCTCCAAACTCAAACTGGTATTTATTGAAGATCACTGAAGCATTCATGAACATTCTGTCACTGAATACCCGGTTATATCGCAGCGTCGCGGTTGTATTTCCCCAGGGGATGTCGGCATTGAATGTGGACTCTGTATTATGAAACCGGAAGACATCCCGGCCAAAATACCCACTCAGGTAGACGCGGTCTTTCTTGCTAAAGGCAAAATTGGCCTTGAGATTGGCGTCATAAAAATGATAACCAGAGCCCTCCAGTCGGCCTCCCCTGGTGAAGGGTTTCAGCAGCATATCGATATAGGTCCTGCGGCCGGATAATACAAAGGATCCTTTATGTTTCTCCAGGGGCCCCTGTAGGGTCAGTCGCGAGGCAATAAGGCCAATACCACCTTCTGCATGGTATTCCTTTACGTTTCCTTCCTTCATGGATACATCCACCACCGACGACAGCCTGCCACCGTAGCTGGCGGGCATCCCTCCCTTGATCAGGGTAATGTTTTTAACGGCATCGGCATTGAACACGGAAAAGAATCCAAACAGGTGTCCGGGGTTATAAACCACCGCATCATCCAGCAGCACGAGGTTCTGGTCGGGCCCGCCACCCCTCACGTAGAAGCCCGAATTACCTTCTCCGGCAGCCTGCACACCGGGCATGAGCTGCATGGCTTTGAGTATATCTACTTCGCCAAAAAGGACTGGTAGTTGCCGGACCTGTTCCACAGAAAGGGAAACGGTCCCCATCTCGGTGTTTTGAACATGTTCGTCCTGTCGCGACGATCGAACCACCACCTCCTGCAGCTTTGCCTGGGGTTGCAGCTCCGCATCGAACGCCTGGCTTTCAATAAGACTGAGCTGTGTCTCAAAAGTGCCATATCCCACATAGGAATAGATCACGGAATAGCTGCCTGCAGGCAGGCTTACGGAGTAGAAGCCGTAGGTATTGGTCTGGGCGCCGAGCTGTAGTTCTTTAACGTAAATGGTGGCAGCGATCAGCGCCTCCCCGCTCTCCGCATCCCGCACATAGCCGCTAAGTGTCACCCGCTTTTGTGCCGCTGCTCCCAGACAAAGGTGCAGCAGGCACAATAAGGCCGCTATGCGGGGAAGGTTTTTCATTGGAAGGGTGGGCTGCCGGCTTAGAGAGAATCAGTCACCTCTCCGCAGGACAACATCATTTTGCCGAAATACGGATTGCGGATCTCTGTTTCACTGCTCAGCCAGTAAGCGCCCTTGTCGTCAAACGCCATAGGGCAGTATTGCTGATACACACCGGCATTTTTCAGTTCTGCGTTCTGCAGCAGCAAATACATATGATCAGATACTTTTTCAAAAGCTGTACGCATGGCCTCAACATCTCCGGGATCAGTCTGGCTGATCGTCAGGGATGATTTGGATATGGTATCGAGGCTGGGAGCCAGTGCTGACCCATTGGCACTGTCGCTTACCATTTCCATTTGAAGCGAAGCAGCAGATTTTGCGAGGGATTCCGCGGCCACTGATGCTTCCGTTCCATCAGTTGCAACAAGGGCATCTTTCAATTTATAATAGTCGCTTAACACAGCAATGAGTTGTTGTGTTCCTTCAGAATTGAGTTTGCTCGCCGGAGGACTCTGGGGTTCTGCAGTTGCAGTTTCGGTCTCCTGGTTTTCTGTCGGTTCGTTACAGGCAGTCACTGTAAGTGCCAGTCCGAGGCCTAGTACATAGATGCTTCGCATGTTCTTCTGGTTTGTCCGCAAAGGTACTAAGTTTATTCTCCTTACTTTGCGCGCATGGTCGACTTGCCAGGTAAGGCGATGATGGATTATTATGAGGACTGTGCTGCTGCGCTCCTCGTTTGTTACGCCGACGGAACAAAGGAGGAAATGCCCCTTTCTGTTTACTTCAGGGATGAGGATGAAATGCCCGGACTGGAACTTGTGGCACTGCAGGAGTGCTTCGGCAGGGTGCTCGATGTCGGGGCAGGGGCAGGCGCCCACGCCCTGGCGCTTCAGGCGAAAGGTCTCGATGTGGTCACACTGGATATCTCCGCCTCCGCAGTGGAACTGATGCGGCTGCGGGGTGTGAAAAAAGCCCTGCAGTCCGATGTGTATTCGTTCAGGGAGGGTGCGTTTGATACGATCTTAATGTTGATGAATGGTATCGGATTGGCGGGAGACCTGGACGGCTTCAGGCGCCTGCTCCGGCATCTGGGCAGTTTACTGCTTCCGGGTGGTCAATTGGTTTTCGACACCTCCGATGTCGCCTATCTCTACAAGGGTAAGCCCCCTACGGATCAGGAAGGCTATTATGGTGAGATCCGCTGCCGGTATGAATATGAGAACAGCGCGACAGACTGGTTCACCTGGTTATACCTCGACCTGCGTACGCTGGAGCGTATTTGTCAGGAAGAAGGCTGGGACATGGACCTCCTGCTGGATGATGGCGATGATCATTTTCTGGTGAGAGCAAGAAAGCTGGGTCAAAGATGATACGGAGCAAAGGGCAGGGGAGTTAACTGAATGCTTGTTTCCCCCTGAAGAAACAACACCATCAACCTACGATTCCCGTCCGGGCCTGCGGCGTTAATGAGTAGTAGGCAAAGCTACGCTTCGCAGTGGCCATGAATGAGGGTCAGTCGTCACGTTACCTGGAAGCCATCTACGGTCTGAGGCAGGCACACACTTTTCGGTGAATTTTCGATTTTTCATTTTTGAGGATGGTCCGGCAGATTTAAGTGAATTTTTTCGGGTTTCTTACGTTTATTTTAACCGAAAACTTTCAACAGTCGGTAGTTTTCTAATATATGGCGGTTAAGATGCTCCATTTTCTCAACCCGCTGACAAGGTATTGACAAGGTATCAACAAGGAGTCAACAAGGAGTCAACAAGGAGTCAACAAGGAGTTATCCCCCATTCTCGTTCGTCTAAATAATTGGTGTTTCAATTACATATGAGTCGAAAAACTGGCCCCGCATTTTTGATGCCAGAGATTTTCTTGCCGCGCCAGGCGGGGTGTTGCTGTGTGTTGCGCAACAACAGCAATGGGTTTAGATGGGAATGGTTCCTCAGTTTTGCAAAAACCTTTGGCAATGTTCAGTTTTCAGTGGCCCGTCGGCAGGGTGTTGACCATCGTCAAAAACCGACAAGTATGAATCAAAAGCGAACAGGTAGTCGGCCCGACAGGGCGAAGACGAAGCCCAAGTCCAAGGCGCCCAAAACGGCGAAGGCAAAGGCGAAGGCCAAAGCCCAAGCCGAGGCCAAGGCACCCACGCAACCCTCAACCCACAACCTTCAACCGTCAGCCAAACGGGCCGTTGGCCATTGGCCCCTGGCCGTTGGCTGGTTTAGCGAAGGCGAAGGCCAAAACCAATGCGCCCTCAACCCTCAACCCACAACCCACAACCCACAACCAACCAGGTATGGACT
>JAEYQO010000045.1 GCA_023409975.1 Bacteroidota bacterium
TCATTGAAAATCTTCACCGGATCTTTCGATGTAAAGTCACTGATGCTCGAAACCTGAACCGCAAGAATATCATCTGGCTGAACAAGACTCTGCCGATAGGGAGGGAGCTCTGTGGTAAGCACCGTAGTATCTGTCTTCCTGTTCTCCCTGAAATAGATAGTTTCCTTGGGAACACTACAGGAGGCAAACGCCAGTGTGGTTAGAAATATGATCAGAAGGTTACGCATCGTCAACTTTTACTTGGGAATGTAAAAGTCAACACAAAAACAAGAATTGATAAACTTAGACGGTTCTTTTACAACTCGTTAACATGAGGAATATTATTATGTCCAAATAGCCACTCCATTCATTGAATCAACGAACGCAAAATAAACCATTAAATAATATGCAAATATCCTACGGGGCAAGTCTCTGAACTATCCATGCTGCCGGCTGCCTTTTGAACAGAATGCGGTCGTGCAGGCGGTTGCTCCTACCCTGCCAGAACTCAACATGATCTGGTATCAACCGATAACCTCCCCAGTGCGGTGGCCGCGGAATATGACCGATAGCGAACTTGTCTGAGTAGGTTTTAAATCGATCCTCGAGAATGGATCGGTTCGGGATAGGCTGACTCTGAGGGGAGGCCCAGGCACCCAGTTTACTGCCTTCCGGCCTCGAATCAAAATACCCATTGCTTTCGTCTTCCGTCAGACGCTGTATCATCCCTTCCACCCTTACCTGCCGTTCCAGTTCCTGCCAGAAGAACACCAGTGCCGCCTGCGGATTTGCCTCTAACTGTCGGCCTTTTTCACTGCAATAATTTGTGAAAAACAAAAATCCTTCCTGGTCAATTCCTTTTAAAAGGACGATTCTCGCGTGTGGCCGACCACCCGTATCGGCAGTCGCAAGTGTCATCGCGTTAACTTCCGGAACCTCAGCAGCCTGCGCCTCCATGAACCACTTCCCGAAGAACGAAAGCGGATCCAACCCGACAACGGTTTCATCGAGGGCTGCTTTCTGGTAATCAGTCCTTATGGCCGCAATATTTGCAGAAGAGAAACTCACAGCTATTTGTCAGTTCGTTGACCCAGGTATTTGGCCATGACATAGATCAACGCAATCACCATAAGGAAAATAAACACGAAAGAGATGATAGTGCCAATGCGATATTGAACTGCATCGTAGAAAGCGTTGAGTAAAAGACCGTTCATCAGTTTTGGAGTATTTAGGGCTGCAAGATACAAACTATGACGGTATTCACGGCTGCTATGAATTACGGTTTTTTGTAAGTATTTTAGGCTGTATAGCCTCACAGGTCAGCAATGGTGTCGAAAAGGGCAACAATAAAAAATCCGCGAATTTTGCCTGGGGAGGACAAACCTCCTGTCCCAGCAATTGCCCGAAAAAACAAAAGATTTTCTTTGCAAACCGACTACCTGAAATTTCTACGTCATATCCCCTTCCTGAAGGCAGTGCTCTACTACTCCCTTACCGCTTTTGGCGGCCCTCACGGACATATCGGAATGATGATCAGAACCTTCGTGCAAAGGCGCAAAGATGTGACTGAAGCCGAATTATTGGAGTACAACGCGTTCTGTCAGATGCTGCCCGGCCCCTCCTCAACCCAGACGGTTATGCTGATCGCGATGAAACGCGGCGGAATCCCGCTGGCCATCCTTACATTGATTCTCTGGGTACTCCCGGCTGCAACCATTATGGGATTCTTTTCCTTCCTGATCTATTATATTAACGCCAGGGAGGTCCAAACCAGCCTGTTCCTTTATATACAACCCATGTCGGTGGGCTTCATTGGCTTCGCAGCCGCCAGGATGATGCAGACGAATGTCAGACATGCCGCCACCTGGGGAATCATGATCGGTAGTCTGATAGCAACGCTCATAATAAAGAACCCCTGGGTGTTTCCTATCGTCCTGATCGTAGCCGGCAGCATCAGCAATTTCAGCAACAAACGGATTCCTGACGCCATCAGTAAGCCCCAACCGATCCGGTGGATCAATATCTGGTTGTTCGGACTCGTATTCATCCTCGCCGGGGTACTCTCGGAACTCGCCAGAATGAACGACTGGGAACATCGAAAGGTTTTCAGCTTGTTTGAGAATTTCTATCGCTTCGGTGCTATTGTTTTTGGGGGCGGCCAGGCCCTGCTTCCAATGATCCTCTACCAGTATGTCAGCCGCCCCTCTCCGGTTAGTATCAGTGGGATGAGCTCCGAAGAGTTACTGACAGGATATGGTCTGGTTCAGGCCGTACCCGGACCTGTATTTTCATTCTGCAGCTTTGTCGGTGGAATGGTCATGAGTGATCAGGGGCTCACCTGGCAGATTATCGGCTGTCTTACTGCAACACTGGCGGTATTTCTTCCCAGTACCTTGTTGCTATTCTTCCTGTTTCCATTGTATCAGAACCTGAAGCAACATGTCATCATCTATCGCGCTCTGGAAGGGATCAATGCAGCCGTAGTAGGTATTATCTGGGCTTCAGGCATTGTGCTGTTTCAAATGATGCCCTTCGAATGGCTAAATGCGGTTGTCGCAATTATCACGTTCTGTATCCTGTTCTTTACAAGAATACCAGCACCGTTGATCGTTGTCGGCTGGCTGCTGCTCGGCTGGGCTTCCAGTCATAACATGGCCTATGTCTTCCGTTAACATTCAGACAACTATCCGGCAATAGCAGGAAATCTATCTTTGAAACAGACACCTTCAGAAATGACTCCAGAAGTTTCTATTATCATCCCAGCCCATAACGCTTCAGGCTACATTGCAGAAACTATCGACTCGGTCATCTCACAAAGCTATAACGACTGGGAGCTGATCATTGTCGATGATGGTTCAACTGACGCAACGGGTACGATTGCAAAATCGTATGTCGACAAAGATCCAAGGATCCGGTATGTCTGGCAACAGAACGGCCGACAGGGAAAGGCCAGAAATCTTGGGCTAAGCATGGCCAAAGGTAATTACATCAACTTCATCGATGCCGATGACCTCTTCCTCCCCGATGCCATCGGCACTCAGGTAGGTTTGATGGAAAGGGAGAAGGTGGATCTTGTTTTTGGCTACTCTCTGATCATCGAAGGGCAAATCAGGACCGGGAGAAAGATCGGCAGGGGAAATGGAAGGCTACAGGGCGATTCAGCCATCGATCACCTGCTTTATCACGATGCCTTCATCATGTCCACCGTACTCTCAAAAAAAGAAATCCTACTTGCCATGGGCGGTTTCCCGGAGGAAAGCACACCACAATATGGAGAAGACTGGACGCTTTGGCTGAAGCTGGCCTTCGCCGGATATTCGTTTTATACAGAAGAACAAGTGGTCTCCTACACCAGAATGATACCCTCTCAGGCAACTAATACGGAACCACGTCCAAAAGAAAAGCTTTTCTATTCTCTGATCCGGGTCGATAAGGCCTTCCCGGGGCGTCAAAAACTTGAGAAGGAAATTCTCAGGAGGATACATGAACTGATCACGCACAGTCTTCATCTCGATCAGGAGTTGTTAGCAACAATGATCTGGTACATCAACAAGACCAGAAACAAAAAAGCACCCTCAATTGTCTTCAGAAACCTGATGCACCTGAACCTGCCTGTCTTCCGGAAAACTTTTCTTGCCTGGCTCAGGTGGAACGTTCCGATATAAGACTAGCTCCGTTCTTCCTCTTCTTTCAAAAGCTCTTCTATATCGGCGATCAGTTGTTTAACAGCGGCCTTATCCGTTCCTGTGTACTGCCCGCGAATCTGCCCGCGACCATCAACTAGAACAAAGCGATCTGTATGAATAAAATCACTCTGGATGTCAACAGTGTCTGCTGATTCCTCAGCTGCCGTCACGAGGTAACTATACCTGGCCATATCATACAACTCTTTCTTATCTCCGGTAAGGAACAGCCACTGCGCAGGATCAGCCTCATACCGCCTCGCGTAATCCGCCATTGCGGCCACAGTGTCTTTTTTTGGATCCACGGTATGAGACAGGATCAGCACCTTGCTGTTACCACGAAAGGCCTGAAATACCTCACTCATATTTTCATTCATCTTAGGACAAATACCTTTACAGGTAGTAAAGAAGTACTCCACTACATAGATTTTTCCCTCAACATCCTTATTGGTAACGGTGTCACCTTCCTGATCCAGGAAAGCAAAAGACCGGATCTTGTGTCCCTGCTCACCAAGCACAGGAAGAGATTTTGGCTGCTCCCTGCTTACTTTATGGTAATAAGTCATAAAAACAGCGCTAAGAATAATAAAGAACGCGATCAGGAAAATGGTAATTTTTCTTTGCTTCATAACCTTCAGTTGCGCCGCAAAGTTACGGAACCTCAACGGTGTACAGGACTTTCCCTACCCAGTTCACTTATGTCCGTCAGGGGTATACCCAGGTTCGTCACGGGGATCCTTTCCTTTTTTTATGAAAATCAGCACCGAGCTTCGCAAAGCAGGGTTTATTCGTGAAATAGCGGTGAAGTTGACACGATCAAAAGTGCGTATTGGCGGTGATAACCATTCGTTACCCGACAGGCTACCCTGATCTGTGGAGATGGACACGTGTTCTGTAGTTAAGGGATATATTTTGCCGCTGGAAAACACACCCTCGACGTTTACATAGAAGTTCAGAACCGGCTTGATACTGTCGGCGTAAAGGTTAAACCGAATCTCCTGCAGAACCGGAAAATGAAGCGGCACCCGCAATTTTCTGCCATCTACAGATACCTGGAAATAAAGCTTTCCACCATTGGAATGAACCAGTTCCGGATCCCATTTCAAGGTCTTCCCACGAAGTTCTGCTTCAGGTGAGGAAAGCCGATAGCCAGCACGGACCGGCTTCCAGCCTTCTCCTGAACGCTTTTCAAGCTGTATCTCAGCAGTATTATATAATTCCGGGATACTGTTTTCATCGAAAACCAGTCGGTATTCCTGAGCACCTGAGGCAGTCCCCAGTAACAGGAGCCAGACAAACAACAATAACTTCTTCACATGTTCCTTTCCACAAATGCTGTTCCAGTTTAGAATTCAAACACAGCTTCAAGGAATAATTTCCTATTCCAGAGCACTGTTATCCGGGGAAAACTAATATCTGAGAGACGGGATTCAAAAAAAACACCCAATTGATCAGTTAGCTAAGTGCCAAAGTCCTTCCAGGTACCTGCTACCTTCCTTGTAGGTTCCTTGTACCTTCCTTGTAGGTTCCAACTAACTGGCATAATACTACGGGACGGTGTCGTACATACGTCTTACTGGTGTCCTACTGGTGTCATGTAAACCCTATTGTACGAAAACCTTATTCGGTTGGATTTTCGTCGCGTACCGGTAAAAAACGCGCCAAAGCCCATAGCTAAATGCAAACGGAATGCCTGTGGAGGGTTCAAAGGCTGCATTACGCACAAGAACCCATCTCCCTTTTCGATGGATAGGGGTCCCTTTTACAAATCCCAGCACAAATCAATAAGATCAATGCTCCCAGGCCTGCTCAAATTCAACTTCTAATTTTTCCGGACAGCAGAGGTTCTGAATAAAGATCTGTGAGAAAGTACCAATCTTTAATTTGCAGGGAATAGGGGTTAATCACCCATCCCGCGTTTTATCTGAAAAAGCATATGAGACAGTTACTGATCATTATTGGATTATTGATTGCACAACAGGGGTATGGGCAAAAATTTCAGTTAGTACTTGATAGTCCGCTCAGAGAAGCACACTCAAACTATGAAGTTAAGGGCCGGCAGGGCATCATGATCCGACAGAAACTAAGCTTTGGGAATTATGAGACCAGGGAAGTCAAACGAGGAGCTTTACGATCCTGGGTGGGAAGTACAGGCATACCTGGTTTGATCTGGGAGGAGCATATGGAAGGGCGTCAATCGATCAGATTTCGTCTGACTGATGGTTTACTGGAGAGCCAGGTAGTGATGGTGACAAATATTTCCAGGAGAGATCTGAAGATCGGGAGTGACAGAAACTCCCTTCCCAACCAGGTAAGTTCGATACTGACCATTGGCACAGATGCTCAGGAGAACAACCTTTCTACGGCCATTTATATACAGGGAGAGGAGACACCCTGGGAGCTGTTTCTGGACAATACAGATGCACAACTGAACCGGGGCAACTATACGGGCTATGTGGTCCGTGGGGAGCAGTATTATCAAATCGTACCGGTGTGGGAGGTAACGTATAAAGACAAACAGCGTGAAATACCATTTGGCACTGCGGGATTTGAAATACAGGATGCAGACGGAAAAGCTTTGGCCGCGGTGTCACTGATGGACAGCAAGGGAATCGTGTATCTTGGTAACCTTGATCCGGCAGAACGATTTCTCATGGCGAACGTCTGTGCTACCCTGCTGTTGCAGGAGGTCCATTAGCGACCCACTTCGTGGGATTCGATCGTACAATCGATCGAGAAATTCTGGAAATATCCGCAAAAGAAAAGGCTGCCGAACGGCAGCCTTGGGTAAGCAATGATCTTGTAGTTTAGTTTATCTTTCTGACATTCACTGCATTTTTGCCTTTTTTACCGTCCTGCACTTCATAACTGACACGGTCGTCCTGCGTCACTTTGTCGATAAGTCCGGTGACATGAACGAAAACCTCAGCACCGCCTTCTGCAGGTTTAATAAAACCGAATCCTTTGGTTTCATTAAAGAATTTGATAGTACCTTCTTGCATAAAAAAAGAATAAAATAATTAATAAGCCTGAAGTTAATATTTATTTGTCGTCTGCAAAAATTTGTCGATTTATTTTTCGGGTAGTTTTTTGTTACTAAAGGATGCTCCTACTGGTCTGATTTTGTTAGGTTCAGGAGCTATATGCGTCCACTCGACGATCAGACATTTGAGGCAGAGAACTGGATGGATTTACAGGCCTTTCTGTTCAATGAATACGACCCGGAAATTGATCGCTTCAGATCGGACTATGCTTACTGAGGCATGTCCAATAAAGACATGAGTCTCGCTACAAGTATTCAGAGGATCGGGAGGCGCTCTTTAGAAGTGGAAGACCACATTCTGCGAAACTTCAGGAAGTATTCACCTTTGAATACTATAGTAGGAGACTATGATAATATCTGGAACTGGATGGCGATCGGACAGCATCATGGCCTCCCTACCCGATTGCTGGACTGGACTTTCTCTCCGAACGTCGCTTTGCATTTTATGACGGAAGACTCCAACTCTTTCGGGAATGACGGTGTTGTCTGGATGATTGACTTCATTCAGATCCGTGAACTATTACCCGATTGCCTGAAAGCGAACATGTTTCAGAAATCAATGCTCACGTTCACCAGTTTTGAATTGAGCCAGCTTATAGGAAATACAACGACCGAAATTCAACAATTTACAAAACAGTGGGGCAATGCCATGCTATTCCTGGAGCCGCCTTCTCTGGATGACAGGATGGTGAACCAATTCGCGCTGTTTTCACTCATGCTTGATCCTGATTCGAACAAGGAGTTGTGGCTGAAAAACCATCCGCAGCTATATAAAAAAGTCATCATTCCCGCAGCTTTGAAATGGGAGATCCGGGACAAGCTGGACCAGGCAAATATCACAGAGCGCATCATGTATCCTGGCCTGGATGGGATATCTAAATGGCTGAAACGGTGGTATAGCCGGAAGATTGTGAAATAGTAAATTGACACTGACATGACGGCACTAACAATTACATGAACTATTTTAGACATACTAAATCTACCGTCATGAGGAATTGTTACCTATTATTCCTGGTTTTCTGCTCTTTGGTAGCCCAGGGACAGAACTATCAAATCATCCAGCCTGGACAGAAAAGATATTTCACCAATGAAGGCGGCCTTCTGAAAGGAATCCGAATAGATTCCTCAAAAACAGAAAATGGGGACTTGATATTGTATCCGTTTAAGACGCCGAGGGGAATGGCACCAGCCCTATGGGGATCCGCCCAACTGGATACCAATGGTGGGTCCTGGGTGGGCAGTGAGATCAGAATTCGACCAGACGGGCTTACTATGATCGATACGCGGTGGGGTGATACCTTATTCATAAAAACACGAGCAACACTAGGGGAGCAATGGCGGTTCTACGATGATACCGGCAGCAGATACTTTTTGGCTACGGTAACCTCTGTGGGGACTGCACCGGTATTGAATCAAACAGATTCAATTAAGACAATAACCATCAATGTATTTAATGCCGGATTACCGGAGTCCGGACATAAAATTGACGGTAAACAGCTTGTACTAAGTAAGAATCATGGCCTCTATGAGACGATTTCGCTCCACACATTTCCATATCCGGGAATTGTCAATAATAGTCAGGGATCTTTTTGGGCGGATGTTTTCATGAAATTATATGATGAACCATTCAATGGAACAATTCAAACCTACAAACTGGTTTCTTTTGAATTCCCTGATTCAACCGAGATATTCAATTTCGAAATCGGAGATATATTTGAAAGATGGAGGAATCACGTACCCGGTTACTTCAACTCGTATGAAATAGACAGTATCATGGATAAAACTGTGAACACAAACGGCATTATATATACCATTCACAGAAAAACATATACTGACGGGGCTAATTATGGTTCCAGTTCTGTGGTTTACAGACAGGTAGCATATGGTCTTATGGATTTTACCGGGGGAAAAATGCCCGAAGAAAAAGGACTGATCCACGCGGTCGTTTACATTCCAGATGACACCAGCCATTGCGTTGTAGGTAAATATTATCTAACTAGAGAATTGGATATGACTACTACCGGTTACTGGTATGGAGGGGATCTGGTCTGTCTAGAAGCTTATACGTGGAAAGAGAAATTCGGACCGGATTTTTGGAGAAAATGTTTATCGGATAAGGGAACTGGAAAGATTATCTATTCCGTTAAAAACAATCAACCTTGCGGAACTTTGGTGCCCTTAAGTGTCCACCAAATCGAAAAGAGTCATCGTCCAGAGGTTTATCCAAATCCTGTGACGGATCACATTTATATAAAAGGGATTGAAGGAAACACCAGCTACTATATCTACTCTATGGATGGGCGTTTGATGAAGGCAGGGTTTACTCAATTCGACACACCAATTTCTGTTTCAGAACTAGCACCTGGTACTTATATTTTGAAGTATCAGTCGAGGCCAAACAGCAATTTTGACGTCAAAAAAATTGTCATTCAATAACCAACTTAAAATGAAGAAGCTGTCTTACCCTGAGGTGAGACAGCTTCTTTTTTGGGAGATGATTGATCTACCGTGATTTCAGGTCGATATACTCCTTGATCACCTTACAAATCTCATACTGTTCCTTGCCTACGTAATAATTCATCCATTGCTTCAACGACTTCACCGGCAGTTCACAAAACATCTCTCTAAGCTCTGTTTGAGATAAATCTGAAATGTCAAATGATATTACCTCAGCCTTTCTTCTTCTTTCACTAGTCCGTTTCATCACCAAGCTTTGCCATCTTGTATGAAAACTGTGCCAGGGCATAGAAACTGGCGGCGGCCGTGCAATCATGATCCGGAACCTTCTGCTGATTTACAGCAAGTTATTTGATTAAAACGAGCTGAAAAATCGCCCTTTCGTGCTTGCAATTATCCGGGACATTCTACTATATTTGCACAGGCCATTGAAAAATGACCCACTGGAGAGCAATGGTGGCATGATCATGTTTGACTTAGAGTTGATGATCGTTTTACATGTCAGGTAGCTCAGATATTTAAAAAGGAGAACAAACCGTATCCCGGTTTTCAGAAACGGCCATTAGATTCAACATCAGGGATATAGACTTATAGCCAGAACACCATGAGTGTTTAAGATAAAGCGCAGGCGTAGTCTATCTGATGTTGGGGTGCTTGGCCGTACCTTGAAAATAGATGGCTACTAACCTGCGCCTCTCTATTTTCTTTCCTTTATACAATTTCCCCCGTTTATTTTACCAGGCTGGCACTCTTCTTTTAATATTCGAAAAGAAAGAAAGAATCCGCTTATGCAAACATTTGATCTGACAACAGTACTGGATGGCGTACCATTTTCTGTTCGCGCGACGCCTTTTGATTTCAATAATGAGAAACGTTTTAAGGTAGCGTATGGGGACAAGGAGTACGTCTTTGCTTACGACTCTGAAATAGGCAGGTATGCGGCTATAGGAGATGAGGCTGTAGATATTCCTGACAATCTTGAGGGATGGCTGGCGGAAAGACTGGAGAACTACCGGGCCTGACCTGTAGTAGTCTTACAAGCCAGGAACATCATTAAAGCAAAGAAGCTGTCCGGTCTGGACAGCTTCTTTGTTATCACTCTAAGAATTCCTTTTACTCGAATTCGGTATCGGCAATTCCTTTATTGACTTCAACAGTCTGCACTTCCGCTGAGATAGCCTGCGGACCTACTGTCTGCTTCAGCTTAAACGGAATTTTGAAACCCTTTCCGCCTTCCACTTCACGGTAGTCACTATACTCACTTACCTGAGACAGCGCCCCCTGAGGAGTTTCAAGCGATCTGGAAGTACGGATCAGCAGCCCGGTATTGGTGTCGTAATACTCGCTGCTTTTTTTACCGTTAGCGTCAACAGCTTCGAGCACATACACATCGGTACCGTTTACCTGCTCCATACCCTTCAGTGTTCTTTTAATGCCATATTTCTCAGGATTAAGGTCGGCATAAATATCCGCCTGCTGCTGAGCTTCCTTCAGCTCATCACCTTCCAGATCCTGGCGCTGGCCCTGTGCTTCGTTGTAACCTTTATCACCGTTGACAACCATTTTCTGAAGCACCATGCCCATACCTTCGATCGTCATTTTCATTTTCGCCGGTGCTTTCTTCATCTCAGTGATGGTCAGTTCAAGTGCCTGTCCGCCCATATTAATGGAACCTTTACTTTCCGTACGGATATCCTTAACTGCGCGAACCGCATCGGCGCCACCAATTGCCTGAATGTATTTCTTCATTACATCATCTGCAGTCAGGTTCGCGGGTGCTGCGGCGGTAGTGGCTGGCTTTACTGAGTTTCCGTAGGTGTCATAGAAATCAATAGTTCCATCAGAGTCGAAACGCTTCAGAGATTCAGCAACTTCGTCTTTACTACCTACTACCACGATATGTGCTTTTTCCGGATTGATATACTTACGGGCGACACTCTGGATATCGTCTGCAGTCACGGCGGCCAGGTTCTTCAGGTAGTTCTGGTAATAATCCTTAGGCATATTGTAGCGCTCGATATTGATAGCGTATTGCGCAACCGTAGCTGGATTTTCAAGAGCGATGGCAAAAGAACCGGACAGATTTGTCAGGTGATTCTTCAGTTCTTCACTACCCACCTTCTCATTTCGCATCTTGTTCATTTCTGCGATCATTTCGGTCACGGAGCTATCTGTAACAGCGTTACGACCTTTTGCATAGGCAGTGAAAGAACCTTTGAGATGATCCTGACTGATGGAAGAATAGGAACCGTAAGTCCAGCCGTGCTTTTCGCGCAGGTTCAGGAACAGGCGTCCATTGGAACCACCACCCAGAATTGAATTAGCTACCCGAGCTTTGATGGCATCTGCCGCACCGGGTTTGAGATCCAGCGGATAGGTGACATTAATAACACTCTGCACTGCTGCTTCACGAGGTACGAATGCTACCTGACGGGTAGATGGAGCGACAGGGTTGCTGTATTGAGCTACAGGAACAGTAGCTTTCTTCCAGTTACCGAAATACTTTTCGATCACGGGTTTGATCTGTGCAACTGTAACATCACCCACGATGGCCATGTACGCCACATTGGGCCTGAAGTAGGTGGTGTAATATTGCTTTACGCGATCCAGTGAAATCTTATCGATGGACTCTTTGGTGGTAACCTCACCGTAAGGATGTCTTTTGCCATAGTTGAGTACTGCACTCACCTTCTGAAGCATGGCATCAGGTTCATTCTCTTCTGCTTCCAGACCTGAGCGCATCAGCGTTTTCACCTTTTCCAGTTCTTCCTGTGTGATGTTGGCATTCATCAGAATGTCAGCCATCAGCTCAAATATTTTATCCTGGTGTTTGGTAAGACCGGATGCGTACATCCCTTCATCAGACGCACTGATGCGGGCACCCAGGAAATCGATTTCCTGATTCAGTTGATCCTTACTGCGTGTTTTCGTTCCGGAAAGTAGGAGTTCTGACATCATTTCCCGATATCCTGCCATTTCCCCTTCCAGTTCCGGTTTGATATCCAGTTGAATGGAGGCAGAGAAAGTTGGAAGTTTGTGATTTTCGACGACAAACACCTTTAATCCATTAGGGAGCGTGAAGCTTTCGGATTTGCCGAGTTTTATCTCCGGAGCAGGTCCTGCCTCAGGCCTTTTACTGCGGTCGAGCGATTGAGCCATGGCACCGAATCCCAGTGCCAGGGTAAGTATAGTGAGAGATATTTTCTTCATCGTTTTGAATGTTTTACCTGTTAGCTACTGGTTATTGATTCTCCATTGATTTTGGCAGATAGTATACCACCAGGCGATTGTTTTTGCCATAGTACTTCTGCGCGACCTTCTGGAGGTCCTGACGGGTGATCCTGCGGTAGCGGTCCAGTTCAGTATTGATCAGGTTTGCCTCTCCGAGGAAAGTGTGGTAAGTAGCCAGATTTTCCACAACGCCCAGCATGCGCTGGTTCTGACTGATGAAATCAGTTTCTGCCTGATTGATCAGCTTCTGGTATTCTTCTTCGCTGATCAGGTTGTTGGTCACCTTTTCGATCTCTGCCAGCATCGCTGCTTCGAGATCTTCCGGAGAAACACCCGCGTTAGCGATACCATACATGATAGAGATACCTGGATCTTCGCTGGGGAATGCGAAAGCACCTACACCCAGTGCCTTCTGCTGCTCATCTACAATGGCCTTCTGGAAACGGGAGCTTTTACCCTGAGACAATAATTGATTCAGTAATTGGAGTGCGTAGAAATCGTCCGTACCCATTTCCGGAGTGTGGTGGGACAGGATCACAGCCGGAAGCTGTACATTGTCATAGAAATTCACACGTTTCTCTTCCGTCTGCTGAGGCTCTTTTTCTGTAGGCCTGGGAATAGGCTTTGTGCCCTTTGGAATGCTACCGAAGTATTTAGCGATGTACTTTTTTGTTTGCTCAATGTCAATATCGCCGCCGACAACCAGTGTGGCGTTATTGGGAACATAGAACGTTTTATAAAAGTCCATAAACTCCGTCAGCGTAGCCTGATCGATATATTGTTCCTGTCCGATGGGTGTCCAGCGATAGGGATGTTTCGTGTAGGCATTTTCGAATACCACACTCAGCAACTGGCCATAAGGCGTATTGTCGTAGCGTTGTTTCTTTTCTTCCTTCACTACTTTCCGCTGGGTTTCCACACCGACAGTATCGATCCTGGCATGAACCAGGCGCTCAGCCTCCATCCATAATGCCAGTTCCAACTGGTTAGAGGGAAGTACTTCATAGTAGTACGTACGGTCTTGTGAGGTGTTGGCGTTAAGCTGCCCACCTGCTGCCTGAACCATTTTCATGAATTCCCCCCTACCGATATTCTCGGAACCTTCGAAAAGCAGGTGTTCGAAGAAGTGTGCGAATCCGGTTCTCTCAGGATCCTCATTTTTAGAACCCACATGATACATTACTGCTACAGCAACGATGGGTGTGGAATGATCCTCATGAAGAATAACGTGCATGCCATTGTCGAGATCATACTCGACAAAATTGATCTTTGCGGACTGTGCGTTCGCCTCTGAAGCGAGAAACGAAACACCCAGAAGCAAGGATAAAAAAGCTTTGGGCCTCATATTACAAAATCGGTTTAGGTCGCAAAAATACAGCCTCGGCGGAGGAATTGCGTTAAAATCTGCATGTTTTCACCCGAAATCTCCCCCCGTACCGGATATTTGCGGCTCAGCACCCTGAAATGATGATCAACACAGTACTATTTGATATGGACGGCTTATTACTCGATACTGAGCCGTTGTGGAGTGAATGTATGCTACGGATCGCCCATCAAAATGGCATTCCCATCACTGCGGACCGATTCAAAGAGACCACTGGTCTGAGGATATATGAGGTGACGGAATACTGGTCGGTGAAATACCCCTGGGAGGGCAAGAACTGCCGGGAAGTAGCGGAGGATATACTGGAGGATATCATAGCAACATCGAAAGAAAAAGGAAGTATTTTATCTGGCGTGGAAGATGCTCTCAGGATGCTGAGGTGGAATGGGTTCAGGACGGGATTGGCATCGTCTTCACCTTCTGTGATGATCGATGCACTTGTGGATCATTTCCAACTACGGGATCAGTTTGACTGTATTACATCCGCTGATGAAGTGGAACTGGGCAAACCACATCCTGCTGTATTTCTCAGATGTGCTGAAAATCTGGGCAGCAGACCCGGAGAATGTCTTGTTTTGGAGGATTCTGTCAATGGGATGATCGCAGGGAAGGCCGCGCGGATGAAAGTGCTGGTGGTTCCTGATGCAGCGCACCGGGAGGATCCGAGATTCGCTCTTGCAGACCATCAGTTGGAAAGTCTGGAACATCTGACGATCGATCTGATCAGGAAGCTCAGTCAATAAACCCACATTGATTTTGCCTACTGAACAGATTGCAGTAGTCTGTTATGATTTTCCTGAAAGAAGTCTTTTATTTGTGCCATCTTCAGCAAGTCCGAGCGAAAGCATGCTCCTCAATACTTGTTAATCCCCCCTGATTCGACTGGAATAGTCTGATCCCATCACTCCTGTCCCAAAGTTTTCAACCCTGGTAGTATCTATCATCGGCGATATGATGGCGTTTGCAAGGAATATACAGGGAGTCAGTAGTAACGGAGGTATAACGGAGGTATAAGGGAGGTATAAGGGAGGGGTGGATCAGGCGTTAGTCGTTAGTGGTCTTGGCCTTCGCTTTGGCATCAGATGACGGATGGCAGATGTTAGTGGTCCGGGGTCTGGATGGGGGCCAGGGTTTGGGATAAATTGGCCTCGGGCTTCGCTTCAATTATACGGTTCGATGGCCAACAGCTATCCACTACCTTGCTGGTGACCTGCAAGTTACTTACATGCAACTTGGGGGCACCTTGCTGGTGACTTGCTGATGACTTGCTGATGACTTGCTGATGACTTAGGTTCCCGTCCCCCTCTGGTCCACCCCTCATCCCGCTGTAACCCGCGTACTACCCACGTATACGGATTTCGTTTTAATGTGTTTTCACTTCTTTTGGCCTTCGCTTCCGATGGCAGATTTCAAATGGGAGTTAAGGGTTGTGGGCGTGGGCATTGCTTTCGCCTTTGCCAGTTTTTTCAGTTTTTGTCTCGGCTTTTGACAAAACGAAAAAGGTAATGAGCGACGAAGAACCACAGGGCTTTGGCCAGTTGGCTGTTGGCCGTTTCCCGTGCAGTCGGAAGCATATTATCTGTATATAAGTGTAACTGATCACGGAATTGGAATCAGGTAGATAAAGGTTAGTATCTTTGCACCCGCATGTCTGACGCTATACGCCACGAATGTGGGCTTGCTTACATCCGGCTTCTTAAACCATTTGCTTATTACCACCGTAAATACGGCACTGCATTTCACGGCCTTAATAAGCTGTACCTCCTGATGGAGAAGCAGCATAACCGGGGGCAGGACGGTGCCGGAATTGCAACAGTTAAGATGGATATTGCTGCTGGTCACCAGTTTTTATACCGCCAACGGCAAAATGGTACGGGGGCTATTTCCCAGATATTCCAGAATCTGAACCAGGAAGTAGCTGAAATGGAGAAAATGTATCCTGATTTCAAGAAACATCCCGGGATGATGAAAGGATACATGCGTTTTATGGGTGAGGCGATGCTCGGTCACCTCAGATACGGCACGCAAGGCAAGAACAATATTGAATTTTGCCATCCCTTTCTCAAAACACATATCAATCCTGTCAGGAACCTGGCCATGGCAGGGAACTTCAACCTCGTCAATACCGATGATCTTTTTCAGACCCTCGGCGCCCACCCTACTACCTCAATCCGGGAGAGTGATCTTGGGGCGATGATTGAGATGGTGCATTACTACCTCTGCCTCGCGGATGATACTGATCCTGAGCAGCTTAACCTTGAGGGAGTTCTGAAGCAGGCTACCGCCCATTTTGACGGCGGATTTGTTTGTGGAGGACTCATTGGAAACGGCGACAGCTTTGTTATGCGGGATGCCAATGGCATACGACCGGCGTACTACTACAAGAGCGATGAGATCGTAGTTGCGGCCTCCGAGCGTCCGGCTATTATGACGGCCTTCAATGTACCGAAGGAAGAAGTGAAAGAGTTGCAACCGGGACATGCCATCATCACCAAAGCGAACGGAAGTTTCAGCGAGGTAAGGATTCTACCGGAGCAACCCTTAAAGGCCTGCAGCTTTGAGCGAATTTATTTCAGTCGAGGTTCGGACCCGGATATTTACCGCGAGCGGATGGACCTTGGCAGAAATCTGGCTCCATCAGTGCTGGAAAACATCAACTACGACCTCAAAAACACAATAGTCTCCTTCATACCTAACACTGCAGAAACCGCATTCTACGGTTTGATCAAAGGATTGGAGGATTATCTGAATGAGATCAAGATCGACAGACTGACAACCAGAGAGCTTTCTGAAGACGATATGCGGGAACTGATCAGCAGGCGGGTCCGTATTGAGAAGCTAGCTATCAAGGATGTGAAGATGCGCACCTTTATTACGGAGGACGCATCCCGCAATGAAATGGTGCAGCACGTTTATGATATCACATATGGTACCGTAAGAACCGGTGAAGACACACTGGTGGTGATAGACGACTCTATCGTGAGGGGCACCACACTGAGAGAGAGTATCATCAGAATGCTCAACCGACTAGGGCCCAGGCGCATCATTATTGTTTCCTCTGCACCACAGATCCGTTATCCTGACTGTTATGGAATTGACATGAGCAGGATGGGTGATTTTATCGCCTTTCAGGCTGCAGTAGGATTGCTGAAAGATCGTCATATGGGTCATGTTCTCGAGGAGACCTATCATAAATGCTTACAGGCAGAGGCAGATAACACCCTGACAGAGACCAATTTCGTCAGGGCCATCTATGAGCCGTTTACTGCGGAGGAAATCAGCGCGAAGATTGCAGAGATGCTGCGTCCTGAGGATATCAGCACGCCTGTTGACATCATTTACCAATCAATCGAAGGACTTTATAATGCCTGTCCGAACAACCAGGGCGACTGGTACTTTACGGGCATTTACCCTACTCCAGGGGGAAACCGTGTTGCTAACAAGGCCTTTATGAACTATATGGAGCGCAAGGAAGGACGCGGATATTAATTCACAATACATTGCAATAAACTGGAATGATTGTTTACCCTTTAACAGTACAAATGCAGATTAAGCCCTGCAGTATTCCTAACTTTAATGAAGTGCTATAGGAGGCAAGTGAGATGTTGAGTATAACGAACAAGGAAAAAGAGGAATGTTCGGTTTGGGTGATAGACTTCCGGGGCTATATTCATTACAAGGCTTCGTTAAGACCTGATGAACGACTCTACCTGGACCTGAAGGAATTTGCGTCTGGGATTTACAGGATGATCTTCAAGACAGAGCATACCAGCTACATTCAGGAATTTGTAAAATACTAATTAAAAAACCCGCCGGATGGCGGGTTTTTTATTGAACCTACGATGCATTCAGCATTAGAATGCCCTGTTGATTCCTATGACATAGCGGAAATCAAGATAATCAGGTGATTCATGGGGCGGACGATTGATCCAGAATGGGAAGTCGACACGGAGCGTTAAAGGCTTTGCCTTTTCGAATGGCCCCCATTTCTTAATAGTAAAGGCAAATCCCAGACCGGCGTCCGCGCGGAGGTCGCTCCATTCTGTTGTTGGTTGTGCTACGAATGCACTGTCCGGACCGGTCAGTCTCGTCAACTCCATCAAACCTGCATCAAAGAAACCATAGGCATCTATATGAAGCCAGTTGCGGGTAAATGAAGGTCTGAGGCGGAAATAATTGCTGAAATCCAGCTCAAGGTTCAGAGCGGCACCACTCCTACCCTTGTAGGCAACCAGAATTTCTCCGTTATGTTCTTCTGTAGCCATGTAACCTGCATAACCCCTGAGATTCAATCCGCCGCCCATCTGAAAATGATTCAATGCGGTCGGTGAAATGCCCCTCCAGTCGTCTGGCACGAAACCGATGCTCCGTGTGAACTTGTTCTCCATCAGGTCTTCGGGATTGGCACCAGAGAGCCATAACGCGGACTCCTGCGGGATGGACTCCCCTATTCCGAGACGGCCAAAAAGGCGGGCCTTCAATTCAAAACGTTTGATCCAGCGGTGGTGTTCACCACTGAGCTCGAGAAAACTATAATTGAAATCATCTTCATCATTACCTGTGAAGAAGGGCGCACGAAGATGCAGACTAAGAACACTTCCACCTAAACGATGTTTGAAGGAGCGGGAAGCCTGGAGGTTGACTGAATTATTCAGTCTGTTACGGTTGCTGCTCCACTCATTGGGATAGATAAGGTAGTCGAAGTCGTAAGTCAGTGGGCGCCACATAGACTGGAAATAGGCCCGCAGCACTGTTCTGTCATCTGGTCTTCCGAGGTAGCCGACACGACCGAAAGCAAGACCATCCAGCAGACGAATTTTCAGCTCCAGTTCATGTCCCGGACGATGAACAGAAAACGGCGTAGTATAATTCAACGTAAAATTGACCGGAAGATACCTTTCATACCATCCTTCATTGTTGGTGACGAGGTAATCTTCCCCCTGAAGGATATGTGTATTCCACCAGATATTGGCCTTGAGTTTGTGTAGCGTGTTCATATAGGACCCTTCAAAATGAAGGCCTGCTTTGATGCCGTCTACGGGGTTCCACCAGAGGTCCGGGCGCCAGAAAAGGCGGTAGCTGCGGCGGTCGGGGATCCGGTTTACGCCACCATCAAAATCAACACGCACAACATCCTTCCAGGGGAGCAGGCCCACCCGCTTTTCGTTGTTGAGAGGATTGATATCTGCAAGGCGATCCGTGGTATCGATTTCGACCTTTTTTAGTCCCGAGGGCACATGAACGGTGGCCGTGTAACGCGGATGGAGGCGATTCCAGCCATACCATTTGGGTAATACCCTCGCTTCTGTTTCCTTAGTGAACCAGGTATTCGGGATGTGATAGCTCTGACGTGCACCATCCTTCCCAGTCACAGTGAAGTCGAGAGGCATTTGCATCCTGCCTTTCCGGAGAAAGCTTATTTTGAAACTGTCTGTGCCCCTGATACGGCTGATATCTTTGATCTTATAGTCGATCGTTTTGGTTGTCTCCATCCACTGATCGAAGAACCAATTGAGATCAACATTAGTGTAGTGAATTATGGAGTTTCGGAAGTCCTCCGGGTAAGGATGTGCGAACTTCCATTGGTGGAAATAGTTTCGGAAGGCCGCATTGAACAGAGAATCACCCAGGGTGTACTTCAGATTATACAGCATGGTAGAAATCTTGTAGTAAACCGTCCCGTAGCCGTTTTCGTGATGGAGCGCGTCATTGAAATCGTAGGAATGCGTATTCAAGGGGAAAGGTTCCCCATTCAGTGCATTATACAGATAGGCATTGTAGACCCTGGCGTCCCTGGCAAGTGAGGGTTCCCAGAAACGTCCTTTCCAGCCGGCGGGCTTGTTTTGTACCAGAAAGGGACCGTCGATCTTTTCGAGGCCCTCTGCCGTCAGGTATTGGGTAAACCCTTCGTCCATGCCGGCGCGATAGGTCTCATTATTCCCGACCATTCCATAGAACCAGTTGTGTGCAATTTCATGCACCAGCAGGCCCCGATAGCCCGGATCTGCCCCGTTATCCAGCGTCAGCATGGGATATTCCATCCCATCTGCAGCATCGGCGGCCACCATTTTGGGATATTCATAGAGACCTACCTCTGTGGAGAACGTTTTGATGATACTGGCTACATAGTCGGCGCTGTTCTGCCAGAGCGAGGCATGAGGCTCCTGGGCAATACCGACACATTCCACCCCATTCCAGTAGGTAGTGGCGATCCTGTAAGAAGGATCAGCGGTGAATGCAAAATCGTGAACATTCTCTGCGCGGTAGCGCCAGACCTTTCTTTCTCCTGGCTTGTAAGGAATGATGGTTGAAGGCGGTTCATTCCAGGGCTTATTGGCGAAAAGCTTCATATCCAGTTTTGCGCGGAGCGTATCGGGCAATACCTCTTTTCGGTTTTGCAATGCACCCGTAGCTTCTACGACATAGTTCGAAGGGAAATTGAGCGAAACCTCGTAGACTCCAAATTCTCCGTAGAACTCTTTGTTCATGTGCTGGTAGGTATCCCAGCCGAACTTCCGGTCATACACTGCGATCTTAGGGAACCATTGTACACCATTATAATGCATGAAGCCCCAGGCCGGGTACATTTTCATCCTCCTTCGCGTGGAGCCGTTGTCCCAGAATGTGCTGAAGTCCATGGAAATGCTGGTATGATTTCCAGGATAAAGCGGCCGCGGAAGATGAACCTTCAGAATCGTATTATCCAATTCGGATGCAACCTCTTCTCCTTCAACTTTAATATTCTCAACAACAGTTCCGAGTCCCGCAGACTCATAACGGCCCAGGCGGGCATTTACCTTCAGCTCCTTTTGCAGCTCCTGAAGATAAGACCCCTTCACAAAGGCGTTTTGATAGAGGTGGAAGTAAACGAAATAAAGTGTGTCCGGAGAATTATTCCAGTATTCTAACTGTTGAGAGGCGTGGATGACGTGGGTTTTTTCATCGATCGTTGCATCTATTTTGTAGTGAATATCCTGCTGCCAGTAGGCGGCGTCTGGTTTTCTGTTACCCCAGTATAACCTGTTGTCGGAACTTCTGTATTGCTTTAACTCCTGAGCATAGCTACCCGCTGCCTGAAGTACAGCCAGCAGCACCAATAATTGTTTCATGCGCTTGTTGTAGAAAGCCATGAAAGTACGAAATGCCCGGTAGGCAGAAAAGGGGACGCGGGAGGGGAAAACTAGGGTTTGTCGCTGGATGAGATATCGTCATCGACATTCTGGACATCAGAACCTGAGTGATCCTTTTGTTTTTTGTTCTTTTTCGAAAAAAGCTTTGGGATGAAGGAGAAAACACTGGCGGCTGTGGCTCCGATACCTTTTTTCTTATCTGCGGTGATCTCTTCCTCAACCGGTGTGGCGTCCGATTTCGTTTCAGATACAGCCAGCTTACGGGTTGCTTTCTTCTGCCGGACAGCTTGTTCCTTTTCCGGACCAGTTTCAACTGGTTTTACGGCCTGTTTCGCTACAGGTACTTCCTCATTTTTCGTAGTGAGCGTATCTATTGAAGTTTCTTCTTCAACGACCACAGGCAGCGCTGCGGGGGCCGGCTGCGGTTCCGGCAGTGGCTGTGCCTGATCGGATGCAGGTGCCGTTCCTAAAGAGGCAGTATCGGATCTGTCGAGGTACCAGAGCACGCCGAGGGTGAGTATCACCGCAGCCGCGAGATTTGAGGCCCTGAAAATAGGAGGCGCTACGAAACGCTTCCGGCCCTTTCGTACCGGCTGAACGGTTGCAGCAGGTGAAAAAGAATTCAGGTGCACCTCCGGGTGAATTGTACTGAAGTAATCGCGCAGAAACTGCTGTTCTCCGGGATCTGCAGGATTTGCCGGTTGTGATTTGGATGACTCATAACCCGACAAGGCTTCACTGCACAGGTGGCAGGTGTTTAAATGGTGTTCGATAGCATGCAGCTCTTCAGCCACCATCCTGCCCTCAATATAGTTTCTTAGCTGCCTTCTGGAAAGGCAGGCACTTTCATCCAATATATTTCTCCATTTCCCTTTCATAACCTATCCTCCTCCTTATTCGCTGAGGTAGTCAGCCTATTCATTGCTTTCTGAAGCAGCATCCGAACCTGATCTGTAGACTTACCTGTTTTTGTAGCGATGGACCGATGGTCTGCGCCTTCAACATAAAACAGTTTCAATAACTGCTGTTCATCTTTAGGTAGCATTTCTATCCTTTGCTGAAGCTCCTCTTCTTTAAGTCCGGTTGAGTCAAAAGATGAGGCGGCCATGACCGAATCCATCGGGCGACCCGAGCCAAACTTCACCTCACAGTGACTTTTCGTCAGCCCGAATAACCAGGACTTGAAATTGATCCCTGACTGTGACGGAGCCTGTTCCAGCACCTTCAGAAAGAGCTCTTCTGTGGCCTGTCGGGCTGCCAGAGCATTTCTGGTATAGCGTAGGCAGATGCCAAAGACAAGATGACCATATCTGCTAAATAAACCGGAAACAGCATGCTGGTCCTGCTTATCTATAAATCGGTGAATAAGCTCTTCGTCCGTTAGCTTTCTATAGGTTCCTGTGAGCTGTGATTTCATTTCTTCAGTGAGCTAAATGTATTAGTCAATTGTGTCGCACTTTAATAAGTTTCAAAAATCGAGCCACTAAACCTCATGGACTAATACTTAAAGACAATCGGCCATACCAAATGGTTTGAAGAAACGGAAGCGGTAGAAAAAACATTCATCAGCACCCTTTCATTAGCCGCATATCACATATCATTTTCTGTGTATTACCCTATATGTCAAATCAACTTTTTCACGTAGGTTTGCCCCCGTTTAACTATAAGAAAATCATGAATATTCTTCTCTACCTCGTACCTGCTTTTGGTATACTGGCTCTGCTGTACACGATGATAAAGAGCGCCTGGGTCTCTAAACAGGAGGACGGATCAGACAGAATGCGGGAGATCGCCAGGTATATTGCCGAGGGTGCCATGGCCTTTCTGAAGGCTGAGTACAAAATCCTAACTTATTATGTAATCATAGCTGCCTTACTGCTGGGCTTTATGGGAGCCAGCAACGAGGAATCACACTGGTCTATTGCCCTGGCTTTTATAGTAGGTGCTGTGTTTAGTGCGCTGGCGGGATATATTGGCATGAAGATCGCCACCAAAGCTAACGTACGTACGGCTCACGCTGCCCGTACTTCTCTCAGCAAGGCACTGGCTGTGTCCTTTGGCGGCGGTGCCGTTATGGGACTGGGTGTTGCCGGACTGGCTGTTCTGGGATTGGGTGGACTATTCGTCATTCTTAAAATGGTTTTCGCACCGGATGCTGCAGTAAACTCTGTGGAGATGATCAGGACCATTGAAGTTCTGACCGGCTTCTCACTGGGCGCGGAAAGCATTGCGCTTTTTGCCCGCGTTGGTGGTGGTATCTATACAAAGGCTGCGGACGTTGGTGCTGATCTGGTCGGTAAAGTTGAGGCGGGTATTCCGGAGGACGATCCGAGAAACCCTGCCACAATTGCAGATAACGTAGGCGATAATGTGGGAGACGTAGCCGGTATGGGTGCTGACCTTTTCGGCTCATATGTGGCCACCGTACTTGCCACCATGGTACTGGGAAGAGAAACCTTTTCAGATGATGCTTATGGTGGGATGGCGCCGATACTGCTTCCGATGCTGATAGCTGGACTGGGTATTATTTTCTCTATAGTCGGTACCTGGTTCGTTCGGATTTCTGACAAAGTAGGTGTGAGCACCTCTGCTGTTCAAAATGCATTGAATATGGGTAACTGGGGATCGATCGTTCTGACGGCAATCTCATCTTACTTCCTCGTGATGTACCTCCTTCCTGAAACGATGACTCTGAGAGGATATGAATTCAGCAGGATGGATGTGTTTATTGCTATCATCATCGGACTCATTGTCGGAACCCTGATGAGTATTATTACTGAGTATTATACTGCCATGGGCAAGCGCCCTGTACTATCTATCGTGCGTCAGTCTGGTACGGGTCATGCGACCAATGTTATCGGAGGCCTGGCGGTAGGTATGGAAAGCACCTTCATTCCTATTCTGGTTCTGGCCGGGGGAATCTGGGGCTCTTACGAAGTTGCAGGACTTTATGGTGTGGCGATTGCTGCTGCCGGGATGATGGCAACCACTGCTATGCAGTTGGCCATCGATGCATTCGGACCGATTGCCGATAATGCCGGGGGAATTGCCGAGATGAGTGAGCTGCCTAAAGAAGTTCGCGAGAAGACCGATACGCTGGATGCGGTAGGGAATACGACTGCGGCCACTGGTAAAGGATTTGCGATAGCCTCTGCGGCATTGACTGCGCTGGCATTATTCGCGGCTTATGTGGGTGTAGCGGGCATTGATGGAATTGATATTTACAAAGCAGAAGTACTCGCCGCCTTGTTTGTGGGTGGTATGATACCCTTTATCTTCTCATCACTGGCCATACGAGCCGTTGGTGAGGCAGCGATGGCGATGGTTGAAGAAGTACGTCGTCAGTTCCGCGAAATACCTGGCATCATGGAAGGAAAGGGGCAGCCTCAGTACGACCGTTGCGTGGCGATTTCAACGGGAGCTTCGATCCGTAAAATGATCGCGCCTGGTGCCATTGCCCTTCTGGCTCCACTGATCGTCGGTTTCCTTTTCGGTCCTGAAGCGCTGGGCGGTATGTTGGCTGGGGCTACTGTAAGTGGTGTATTGATGGGAATGTTCCAGAACAATGCTGGAGGTGCCTGGGATAATGCGAAGAAATCCTTTGAGAAAGGCGTAGAGATTAACGGTGAGATCTATTACAAGAAATCCGAGCCACATAAGGCGTCTGTGACCGGTGATACGGTAGGAGATCCATTTAAAGATACTTCTGGTCCGTCTATGAACATCCTGATCAAGCTGATGAGTATTGTGGCATTGGTCATTGCCCCTACCCTTGCGAAGATGTATTCTGATGAGATTCGTACGGAGCGTGCGGAGCGCATTGAGCAGCTACAGGAGGCGAGTAACCGTCCGGCCCACGGGGCACATTAAAAGCATAGACAATTGCATTAGAAGGCTGTCCTGATGGGCAGCCTTTTTTTGTTGGTGGAGTATCTTGTACGATGTGACAGGGTGATTATAAGCCTTTGTAAAACACGCGGACATATCACAGTAAAAAATCTAAATCAGAATGGTAAAAAACTTTTTGAAAATCCGGCTGCTATTCTAATTTTGCGCCCGGAGAGATGGCAGAGTGGTCGAATGCGGCGGTCTTGAAAACCGTTGACTGTAACAGGTCCGGGGGTTCGAATCCCTCTCTCTCCGCTCCTTACAACCCTGAAAGTCGCAATATAAAGGCTTTCAGGGTTTTTTCTTTATAAAGGGTAGCGAAGAAGGTAGCAATTCAACATTTTTTACCCTTATCATTTCTTTACATTTCTGACGCTAATCTGGTCTTGTCACATGAGGTAGCAAAAAGAGCCGCCTGTATCTACTTCTTCTTTGCCATGTGCCGAAAGCAGGAAGTTAATCCCTTTGAGTGGCTCCGGCATGTGTTCTCAAACATCATGGATACCAAGGATACAGTGCTACACACGCTCTGCCCGCAACACTTCAAACACTCAACAATCATGTAGTCCGTGGGGCGGATATATTGCAACACGCCGAAATCCGGTTTTCCGGAAGGTTTCTGCAAGACTCTATCTCTTCGAAATCAGAGTCCGAAGTCCCCAATTGCTGCAAGTATGGATTTTTATATTTGCAGATAATTCGTTTTCTGCAAATAAGAGTGGCTGTATTTGCAGAAAGCCGTCTAAGAAAGGGTGAGTAGTTTCAAACTGGTAATGGGCTATACCTATTCTTATAAGATGAGGAACAGTTAATTCATCATTATTCAAAATTTCTCCAGGTCGCTCATCAGTTATAGAGATCCAAAGTCTAAGATCACTTGATGTTGATCATTTGGTCTTGGGCATAGCTCATGAATGTTGTTTATTTTCAACAACATGTCTATATTTGAAGATATTAAACAACATTTGTGTGCAGTCGAAAAAGCAAACATTGCTGCCGAAGTTTCAGAAGATGTTGGGAACTATGGGTGAAAACATCAAGCTGGCCCGTAAACGCCGAAACCTAACTACTATACAAGTCGCGGAAAGGGCAGGTATTGATCGTACTACCTTATACCATATAGAGAAAGGAAATCCCAGCGTCTCTTTTGGCGCTTACTTTAACGTGTTGCGCGTATTGGGATTACAGGATGATGTCTTAAAACTTGCAGCCGATGATGAATTTGGAAGGAAACTCCAGGATTTAAAATTGATTGGTAAAAAGAGCTAATGGCAGACAAAACAGATATATGGGTTTATGCAGACTGGATGGGCATGGATGAGCCTAAATGTATTGGTGTTTTATCTGCGCAGCAAGCTAACGGTAGAAAGGCTTTCAGCTTTTCTTACGATGCAGACTGGATTGAATCACAGCAACAAATATTACTTGACCCGGACATCGCATGGTACGGCGGCCAACAATATCCAAACAGGAAGGAAAATTTCGGCGCGTTTCTTGACTCAATGCCGGATACCTGGGGACGAACACTTATGAAACGTCGTGCAGCTATCGACGCCAGACATGCCGGAAAGGCAACGCCAACTCTGTATGACATTGATTTTTTATTAGGTGTTCACGACCTGAGCCGGATGGGAGCCTTACGTTTCAAAAGATATCCTGAAGGGGATTTTCTGGCTAATGACCCTGTTTCTCCCACTCCTCCCTGGGCGAGCATACGAGAACTGCAATATGGCGCTTCATTGATAGAATCTAATGAAGATACAGATGAAGTGAATCAATGGTTAGCTGTGTTGATGGCTCCCGGATCTTCTTTAGGAGGTGCGAGGCCAAAGGCTAACATTCTTGATGATGAAGGGCATCCGTGGATCGCAAAATTTCCCACAGCCAGCGATACTATTGATAAGGGTGCATGGGAATATCTCGCTTACAGGTTAGCCATCAGTGCAGGGATTGACATGGCAGACTGCCGCCTTGAAAAGGTGGCAGGAAAACACCACACCTTTTTTACCAAAAGGTTTGACAGGAACAAGCATGAGCGTATCCATTTTGCTTCTGCAATGACGATGACTGGGAAAAGCGAAGAATTAATAAGGGACGAGTTGCCTTCCTACTTAGACATTGTAGAATTTGTTCAGTTTTCCGGTAGCGCTGTTACAGAAGATATGCACCAATTGTGGCGTAGGATTGTCTTCAATATACTTATTTCCAACACAGACGATCATCTGAGAAATCACGGCTTCATATTAACCCCGCAAGGCTGGCGATTATCACCGGCATTTGACATTAATCCATCTATTGATAAAGACAGGCTAGCTCTAAATATTGATATGGACAACAATGCTTTGGATATAGAATTAGCAAAAGGCGTGGGTGTTTATTTTCGTTTATCAGAAAAGGAAATGAGAACTATTATTGACGAAGTAAAGTCGTCAGTTACAGCATGGAAGAAAATAGCTCAGGAAATAGGGATTGTCCGGAGCGAGCAAACATTAATGGCCGGAGCCTTTAGGGGGTGATTTGAGTTTTGGGGACAGCCCATATATTCGGGTATCTGAGGTAGTACCGAAAGTCTAACGCTGCTTTCCAGACAATTTGGCTTCAAAAATGAGGGAAGGAACGGAAGGTGTGTGCGCTGAAATTGAGATGAAAGACCGACGAAACAGATAATAGAAAAATTGGTGTGAACGGTAATCACACGGCGGAGCAGCGGTGAAGACCCGGTGGGGTAGTAACTTTGGTATAACCTAAGCATAACCGAACTCTATCTGAGGGAGGGCTTTTAATAGCAGTTGTAGAAGATGGAGTTTGGATAACAAGTGGCCATGGCGGACTTGGTGCCGGCTTTGGGGCAACAGGCAAGTAACTGAGCCTGCTGACGAGCGGGCTGGGTAAACGCCCACTAGCAAAATTCGGGTAAATCGACAAGATCAGCCCTCAGTTTGTTCGAGGAATTGTTAATCCGGCAAAAAATATGAAGTAAGGCAAAATCACCGGGATCCGCATGTCGCCAGACGAAAGACCAGTTACCTCAACCCCCTATCACAAAGCGATATTAATCCCCAGGCTCAGCGCCACGGGCAGCCCCTTAGCTTCGGTAGCTTCGATGTGCTCTTTGAACTCATCACTTCTTACAGGTGCCATGATCTTTAAACTGAAGTTGTTCTCACTCGTTTTACTGATCCCGATCTCCAAGCCACCTCCGGCAGAAAATCCAGAATACGAAGTCCTTCTTTCCACTTTGCCAGACCGACCTTTCTCCAATACGACACCGTTGTATCCATACATCCCCAAACCGACTAACGAGACCGTAGGACTCACGGGCAGGCGGGCGGTAATTCCGAAACCATAACCCAGGTCGACAAAATTATATCCAGCTGCTGCGAAAACGCCCAGGTAAGGAATCGGCAGGTATTCGGCTTTAAGACCCATACCTCCATAATCAAATCCTAATCCCACACCTATAAAACCTTTGCTTTCACGGGGAGGAACCGTCTCTTTGGTTTTTTGGGTATACACAATGGGTTCGGGTGTGTCCTGCGCCTGCACAGCATAAGTCATTATAGAAAAGAAAACGGTCAGGCAAATGACGCAAAGGGCAGGTATCAGATTCGGTTTCATAATCGCAAATTTAGTATGCAAATCTGTCTGACGTAAGACTTCCATTAGATCTTCAAAAGCAGTAATTTACCGGATTTCAATGCTGACTTAATTGTAGAGTGGACATCAACGCAATTGAAATATGGCCTCTTCTGGCCGGACTTGGCTTATTCCTGTTTGGAATGTACATGCTGGAGGATGCACTGAAAACTCTTGCTGGCAGGCCCTTTAAGAAGTTCCTTTCCAAACACACACAAAATCCGGTAAAAGCTGTTTTGTCCGGAGCACTGGCTACCGGCTTCCTTCAGAGCAGCACCATGGTCACACTTCTGATCATGTCCTTTACCGGTGCTGGAATTATTGGCCTGAAGAATGGGATCGGGATGATTTTCGGTGCCAATATCGGCACTACCGTCACCGGCTGGATCGTCGCCCTGTTGGGTTTCAAATTGAATTTCTCAGAGATGATCATGCCTTTCCTTGCTATAGGTGGTTTAGGCATTGTATTTCTTAAAAATGAGCGGCTGGCGCACTTCAGCAAATTTGTCATGGGTTTCAGCTTCATGTTTCTGGGACTGGAATTCATGAAAGATGGATTTGCCGTGTTTGGAGAACAAATGGATCTGCGGTTCATGTCGGACATGCCGCTTATAACCTTTTTTGCGCTTGGCGCAGTTATAACAGCCCTGATCCAGTCAAGCACTGCCACGACAATGATCATTCTTTCGTCCATAGCCTCCGGGATTATAAGTCTGAATCAGAGCCTGTACATGATAGTAGGAGCCAATTTGGGCACCACCCTGACAGCTGCCCTTGGAACCATTGGGGCAAATACGCTGCGCCGTAAAGTAGGCTGGTCTCACGTAATCTTTAATGTAATAAACGCTTTGCTTGCCCTACTACTCATGAAGTGGTATTCGTATCTGATCACTGATGTTTTGGGTGCGCGCGACCCCCTTGTGATCATTGTGGCATTCAACACCCTTCTTAATTTAATTACTGCAATAATTCTGCTACCGTTTATCGGGCTTTTTACAAAACTGATCGAGCGAATAGTTACAAAGGACGAAAAGAAATTCTCGAGTTTCATCTCCCTTACAGATGTACGGGAGAGCCATGCGGCAGTGAAGGCCTTACACCAGGAAACCCGGATATTTTTCCAGTACGCCTTACAGATTAACAGAGGGTACTTTGGGAAAATCGGATCACGACAGGAGACCCTTTACTTTAATCTGAAGAGTTATGAAGCGGAAATCACCGCCTACTATCTTCGAATACAACAATCCCAAATCTCGGAATCTGAGGCCAGCGAGGTGAATAATATTGTAGCGGCTATCCGGAACGCTGCACTCTCGGTTAAAGCGATCAAAGACATAAAACACAATCTGGCAGAGCTCGAACAATCAACTGATGATCAGGTTTATGAACTCTATAGAAAGATTCAAAGACAGCAAAATAATTTCTACGATGAACTGGATTCGGTATTGAATCATACTGACCGACTGGACAGTACCGAAATCCAACATATTGAAAAGGTCATTCTCGATTCACATATCAGCGAAAGCGAAACCATTATCAAAATGCGTCAATATGCGGCCGACTCGCATGAGCTTTTCCCTTCGTTATTGAATATAGTCCACGAGATCACCAAATCCAATGAGTTGCTTTATACTGTCCTATGCTTCCTTCTAAATCGACCAAGAGGACAATAGAGCCTGGAGCCCATCAGGGCAATACCAATTTTGTATCTTTGGATTATCACAGGAATCATTTGCGATGAATAGGAACATACTGGCCCTGGTCGACTTTTCAGATCACTCCAGGGCTGCGCTACAGGCAGCTTCCCAGTGGTCTCAGTTAACAGACTCTGAACTGCATATCTTTCACAAGGTAGAACTTGTGGCACCGGGCTTTATGAGTAGCTCATTTAAGGAGGAATTGCAGACAGATGCAGAGAACGCAACCCGTGATGAACTGAAAAATTTTGTTTTTCAGGCGATCGGGTATGTACCATCCGATGATAAAATGTACATCACGGCGGACAGACTTCTACCCGAGGTTGAGAAGTTAATACAGCAGGTAGATTTCCAGTTAGTTTTCCTGGGGACGAAAGGGAAGAATAAATTATCCAAATATCTGTTTGGCAGCACAGTCCATGGCATTCTTGACAATTTCGAACTGAATATCGCCGTGATACCGGAAAAGAAAGTGCTCACTACCCCTATTCATATTTCGGTAGCAGCCCACCCTGGTATACCGGTCAGAACAGAGCTACTTCGCATCCTCATCAGCTCGCTGAGAGAAGGACCTGAAAAGCTGGAGTTTATCAGTATTAACGATGACACTACTGATTCAGGCTCTTCTGAAACCTATCTAAAAAATCTGGTTGCGCAGTTTCCAGAAGTTCAAAACTCAAACTACGAGGTCTTTATTGGTGAAGACATCCTGCGGGAACTGAAGAATTACGTGAAAACCCATGATAACGCGGTATTGATTGTGCAGAAAGGACCTCGCGGACTGAAGGACAGCTTTTTCAGGAGCTTTCTTGTTGACGATCTCGTTAATGATGCCAGTATCCCGCTAATCATTCTACCAGAGACATGATCGCCGGTTAAGGCTCAAGACAAATTTAACCCTCAACCACACAATTAGTATATTTATAATACTAATGCTGATGGAATGAGGAACACCCTCTCGCTTATCGTGTTCATTTTCTTCATGAATGTCGCTGCCGACGCGCAGCAACCATTTACGGGTGTGTTGATCAATAGCCTTGACTCTTCCACAATTGCTTTTGCCACTATCAAAGTTCAGGAGACCCGGCAGACAATGACCACTGACCAGCATGGAAGATTCAATATTCTGCTCGAACGACCTCTAAAAACGTTTCATGTCGAAATCACAGCCATTGGGATCCGAACCCAGCATAAAGTAAAACTGAAAGAGAGCGGCAGCTATAAGATCTATCTTGAGCTGCTTCCTAATGAACTGGACGACTTTGTCTTCGAAGGACTGCAACCCAAAACGATCGTAAAACGAGCTGTGGCCCGCATTCCCCTTAACTATGCCAGAAAGAGCCACGTCAGCTATTCCTTTTACCGGGAATACACAAGATTCAATGACCGCTTTGTGAACCTTATTGAAGCCAAACTCGCTGTATTATTCCGGACACACCCAGGCAAAAGGGTCATCACCTGTGAAGAAGCCTATGCGGTTTTAAGCCTGAGGCGTTCCAACATCACCACCTTTGAAGCTTACCTGGCAGGACCGATTGAATCGATGTTACATACCAATCCTGTCTATAATCTCGATGGCGCATCGCTGAAGCCGGGGTTACTGGAAAAATATGAATATGAGATGATCTCAGACACTGGTGCAGACTACATTATCCGCTACCAGAGCCAATTTTCTACAGAAACTCATGGAGTTCGCGGATGGACTATTCATGACGGAGAAGGCACAGAAGAGGGATGGCTTTACATTGACAAGTCAAGTTTTGCCATTAAACGATATGAACGCATAGCCATTCATAATCCCCACTACGGATACCCACTGAATGACAATTTTGTTCTCCCCCGGAAATCGCATACAGGTGAATTCAGAGACGGGCATTTGATTGTCGAATACGAAGAAAGGGAGGGAAAGTGTTATTTGAAGAAGCACTTGTACAGCTACGGCAATGATTTCTATAGTGTCCCCCATGGCACCAAAGACTTCACCATTCGTCATTACTTTGAGTGGTACGCAGATTCCAGTTCTAAATATGTGACCGGCGACGTAAAGGATCATTTCTATAGCAAGCTGTCATTGGCATTCATGGAATATCAATACCAGCCAACTGAATGGGAATCAAATCCGGAATTTTTCTTTGCACCGCGGGAAGAGGTTTACAAGAGTTTTGGCGGTATAGAACGACTCAGGCATCAGTTTTTAGGAGGGTCGCGACGAAAAGAAACAAAAATCCTCCCTGTAAGATAATCGCTCTGCAATCTTCAGTATTCGAGTAACGGTCTGCGCTTTCGCATTTCCCGGGCGATACCCTGCGCTCCGGCATCAGCAAGCTTTTCCAGTTCCCGGACGATATTCCGGTAGCTGACATCATCCCTGTTCTGACTTAGCTTAAAAGTGGCGAGGACATCTTTGGTGCTGATTTCAAATCCGGCTATGGCCGGCACAAGGTGTTCGACATACCCCTTCGGAAGATCCTTCATCATCAATGGCCGATCCTGAGAAGATTCAAACTGCGTGGTCAAATCATCCAGCAAGGCCATCGTTTCTGTCTGATCTAAAAACCGGAGCTGCCCCCGAGCCTGAACCTGCATATAATTCCAGGTAGCACCCTGGTCACGGGCGGCATACCAGCCTGAGCTGACATAACATTGTGGGCCTGTGAACACACCCAGGGTTGCAGAATTCCGTAGGAGCGCTTTATGATGAGTTGTATTTCGCATGATATGCCCCCTGATAACAAACTCATCTCCGGCCTGTGTTATCAGTACGGGCACCTGTGTGGCCTCTGCCCGGTCGGCAGCCGTAGCGACCAGTAGCATCAAAGGGTATTCCCTGATGAAACTCAGTATTCCTTCGCGATCCTTTTCGGTGAATTCCGGCATCCTGTACATTCAACAAAAATAATAGTATCAAGAATAACCTGGTATTTAATCCTGATGATGCTATGATATTGCTCACACCTGCAATTGCCTTTATTCCATTTACTTTGCAGCATGGTATACAAAGTGATAGGATTAATGTCCGGAAGCTCTCTGGACGGCCTGGATATCGTCTACACACATCTTGAGGAGGTCAGAGGTAACTGGTCTTTCCGGATCCTTCATTCTGAATGTATACCGTACCCCTTCGAACTGGAGCAGGAACTGACCCGCGTCACTCAGCTCAGTCTGAATGCCTTTTTAAGGCTGCACACACGCTATGGACGCTACCTTGGCGAGCAGGTTACCAGCTTCATCGAAAGAAACAGCCTTCATCATAAAGTTGATTTCATTGCCACACACGGACATACCGTTTTTCATGAGCCGGCAAATCATACGACGGTGCAGATCGGAGACGGTGCTGCGATTGCCGCTATCACCGGGCGACCTGTCATATCGGATCTCAGGGCTGTAGACGTGGCTTTGGGAGGTCAGGGAGCACCCATCGTCCCCATCGGAGATAAGCTTCTATTCTCAGAGTATGACTACTGGTTAAATATTGGCGGCATCGCCAACATGACCGTTCGGTGGCAGGACAATTTCATTGCCTTCGATATCTGCCCCGCCAATCAGGTGCTGAATATCCTGGCTTCCCGTATGGGAAAGAAGTATGATGCTGGGGGCGACATTGCCCGATCCGGCTCTTTACTACTTGATGTACTTTCTTCCCTGAACCATCAGGAGTTCTATAACAGGCCAGCGCCCAAATCGCTGAGTAATGAAGCTGCTATTGCGCTGGCTTTTCCCCCACTTTCATCCTCAGAAAGATTGACTGAGGATTTGCTACGGACCATGGTACAACACATTGCAGAGCAGGTTGCAAGAGCCGTGAAGCAATATCCTCAGCCTAAAGGCTCACGGATGCTAATCACCGGAGGAGGAGCCTTCAACAACTTTCTTATAGAGCAGATACAGGAGCAGCTACACCCGTTGAATGTTTCGGCTGAAGTACCGGATGCAGAAGTAGTAAAATTCAAGGAAGCTCTGGTGATGGCCCTGATCGGAGCGCTTCGCTGGAGAGAGGAACCAAATGTGATGTCCAGTGTGACCGGCGCTGGTAAAGACAGCATTGGTGGTGCCCTCTGGATAGTAGAATAAACATTCTGAATTACCTTTCCCTTTTTAGTGTCACCTGCTTTGCCGGGAATATACACCTTTAATATTCCGGCGATGGGCCGCAAATCATCCGCGCATTAGCGGAGATTACCCGACTTAGACCGAGCCTTCTTTGTGTCGAACAGAAGCCCTACCCTAATGCCTCCGCCCAAGGTCAGTCCGAAGTCTCTGGAACCGAACCTCGTGTGACCAAATCCATTGAAAGGTGCTGTTGAATCAAGATATTCGAGGAAACCGGAATCACTGTAGATCTTGCTTTGTACCGACCGCACATTATCGAAGCTGTATCCGATCAACCCATAAATCTCGATGGATACGGTGTTATCCAGAATCCACTGCTTCCCTAATGTCAGATTGGGCGTGATGGCATAAACAGTCCTATTTTCCATGCTACCGTTCATATCCGGGAAGTTCCTTTTATAGACATTAGCAGAAATAGCTGGTTTGATGTACGAACCCTGCATAATGTGCCTGAGGCGGGTCTGACCGTTTACATAATCCGGCAGGCGCAGGAATTTCAGACCAATGCCGATTCCTCCACCGAGAGCGTTCATTTTCCTTTCTTCGGCATAGAAATCATAGGGCAACCTCTGATCAAGACCGGCACCGATCAGGTTCAGTTCATATTCCACACTTCTTCCCGGCTTCAGCGATCTTTCGAGAAACAACTGGGTATGGCCCAGAAGTGGTGAGAGCAGGCTGAGTTTCAGATTCCATTTGTGCTGACCGGCGTAGAGTGAGTAGTCATCGAGCGGGTTGTTAATCATGAGAACCTCACCATTCTGGTAAACGATTCTGATGACATCCTGTTTATCGATACTAACCACAGGGACGGGGCGGCCGGCTGGTCGGTACCGGATCTCATTCGTGGTCACTTCCGTCACCTCACCTTCTATAGGAGGCTTTCGTAAACTGGTGTAGATCTTGTCTTGAGCGCTGACTCCCACAGCGAGTGTGACCAGCAAGAGGAGTAGAAACGTTAGCTTTTTCATTGGTAAATATTGTCTTTACCAGAAAACGCACAGATGTAGTTTTACCCCTATTGCTGGTCAGGAAAAATCAGAACTTAATTGTTGATCGCTTTGATACCGGGAAGTTCCTTTCCTTCAAAGAACTCCAGCATCGCTCCGCCGCCGGTAGAGACATAGCTCACCTTATCTGCATAACCGAACTTATTAACAGCGGCAACACTATCGCCGCCGCCAACAAGTGAAAAAGCGCCATCGGCTGTTGCTTCCGCTACCGCATCGGCAACGGCTTTAGTACCATGCTGAAACTTATCCATTTCGAATACCCCCATGGGGCCATTCCACAGGATGGTTCTGGAGTCCTTTATCACCTTGGTGAACGTTTCGCAGGCTAGTGCTCCGATATCAAGTCCCATCCAACCATCGGGAATCTCAGAATTGTTAGCTGAGGAAGTATTGGCTTCCGCGTCGAATTTATCAGCTATAATGCTATCCGTAGGCAGATGGATGCAAACCCCTTTTGCTTCCGCCTTTTTGATCAGTTCACGCGCTGTTTCAAGTCTGTCTTCTTCGCAAAGAGAATTCCCGATATGGCAACCCTGCGCTTTGAAGAATGTGTAGGCCATTCCGCCACCGATGATGATATCGGTTGCGCGCTCGAGAAGGTTCTCAATGATCAGGATCTTATCAGAGACCTTAGCACCACCGATTATAGCAGTGAAGGGCTTTTCAGCATTATTCAGCACCTGCTCCGCAGCCTTCACCTCTCCTTCCATCAGAAGACCGAACATCTTCTTATCGCCCGGGAAGAACTCAGCGATAACTGCGGTGGAAGCATGAGCGCGGTGGGCAGTACCAAAGGCATCGTTCACATAAACATCACCAAATCCGGAAAGCTTCTCTGCAAATTCCCGGTCGCCCTTTTCTTCCTGCTTGTAAAAGCGAAGATTCTCAAGCAACAGGATCTGACCTGGCTGCAGGCTGGCAGCTTTCTGTGTGGCCGCTTCACCAATGCAGTCATCAGCAAACAACACTTCCCTGCCCAGCTGTTCAGAAAGGTGCTCCGCCACTGGCTTCAGCGAGAAATCAGCGAGTGTCAGGTGTGGTTTCTTTTCGATGTCTTTTAAAGGACGGCCCCAGTGGCTCATTAGTACCACACTACCCCCATCTTCCAGTACCCGGTTGATGGTAGGGAGCGCTGCACGGATCCTCGTATCATCGGTCACCTTACCGTCTTTGATCGGCACGTTAAAATCGACGCGAATGAGCGCCTTCTGCCCTGAAAAGTTATGGTTTGTAAACCTGCTCATAAAAGTGAATATTTTAAAAAAGAAACGCCACCCTAAGGTAGCGTCTCATTAGATTAAACTGATAATTATTTAGAAATCAATCCGGCGAAGTACTTAACGGTGCGAACCAATTGAGATACGTAGCTCATTTCGTTGTCGTACCAGCTCACGGTTTTCACCATCTGTGTATCACCTACCGTCAGCACCTTAGTCTGAGTAGAATCGAACAGGGAACCGTAGCTAATGCCAATGATATCAGAAGAAACGATTTCATCTTCATTGTAACCAAAGCTTTCATTTGCAGCAGCCTTCATAGCACCATTCACTTCTTCCACACTTACTTTCTTGTTCAACACCGTAACCAGTTCCGTAAGAGAACCTGTAATGGTAGGAACACGCTGAGCAACACCATCCAGTTTGCCTTTCAGTTCAGGAAGCACGAGGCCGATCGCTTTGGCGGCACCTGTAGAGTTAGGAACGATGTTGGAAGCTGCAGCACGGGCACGGCGCAGATCGCCTTTAGCGTGAGGAGCATCCAATGTATTCTGATCGTTGGTGTAAGCATGAATAGTAGTCATTAGACCGGAGGCGATGCCAAAGCTATCGTTCAGAACCTTAGCCATTGGGGCAAGACAGTTGGTCGTACAGGAAGCACAGCTGATGATGGTTTCGCTTCCGTCGAGGATATCGTGGTTCACATTGAAAACCACAGTCTTCAGGTCACCTGTTGCGGGAGCGGAGATTACTACCCTTTTTGCGCCGGCTGTGATATGAGCCTTTGCCTTTTCTGCATCTGTAAAGAAACCAGTGCACTCCAGGACAACATCAACTTCGTGAGTTCCCCAGGGAATATCAGAAGGATTCTTTTGTGCGTAGATCCTGATTTCGTCTCCATTCACAGTAATACTATTCTCGCCATGCTTAACATCCGCATCAAAACGACCCTGAGCAGTATCGTATTTCAGCAGGTGAGCAAGAACAGCTGGACTGGTAAGATCGTTGATTGCTACAACGTCAATACCTTCCATGTTATAGATCTGGCGGTAAGCCAGGCGGCCAATACGACCAAAACCGTTAATGGCGACTTTTACTGTACTCATGTTTCTGGAGTTGTTTTTAAGCTTTTAAAAAGTGGGGCAAAGTTAACGGGTGGGTTATTAATAACCAAAGTAACCGGATACGGCCCTGCACCAACCTGGCAAGCAAAAGGCTAAAAAACAGACTGAGAATCAGAAAACTACACTATAAAACTCTTATTTGTCAGTCTGACGGCACCTCCGGAATTACCTTCCTATCTTTGAGAACTTAACATTTACAAAGGTTTTGGCAGCAGCATTCGACGAGAAATTATCCATGTTCAGGAACCGGCTTCTGAAAATGTGGAAACACTTCAGCAAGATAGCCCGCAAGCAGGAGGTAGCCTGTTTTAGATTCTATGATCACGACCTGCCTGAATTCCCATTTGCAATCGACTGGTATGACGGTGTGGTTCACGCGGCAGAGTACAAAAGGAGGCACGGCATGGACGAGGAAACCCACGAGCGATGGATACAGACCTGCAGAAATGAGATAGCCGCTGTTCTTGAAATCGATCTGCGACACATTTTCATGAAGCAAAGGCAACGAAAAGCAGGCAGACAGGGGCAGTACGAGAAGTTCAGCGAGGAAAAGGAGGAACGCATTGTACCGGAGGCAGGCCTTAAATTCATCATCAATCTAACCGACTATCTGGATACCGGTCTTTTTCTGGATCATCGGATTACGAGAGGGATGGTTCGCGCAGCGTCAAGCGGCAAGCGAGTCCTCAATCTATTCTGTTATACCGGGTCGTTCAGCGTGTATGCTGCGGATGGCGGCGCCCGCTCGGTCACCTCGGTAGATCTTTCCCGGACCTACATCAACTGGGCAAAGCGAAACATGCAGTACAACAAACTATATGATGACCAAAAACACGAGTTTGTTCAGGCAGATGTTATGGAGGTGATTCAGGAGTTGCCGGCTGATACCTATGATCTGATCGTTTGCGATCCCCCCACTTTCTCCAATAGTAAGCGCATGGAAGGCGATTTCGACGTGCAGCGCGATCATGTACACCTGCTGAAGCGCCTGCTTCGGGCCTGCACAGATACCGGACAAATCTATTTCAGCAATAATTACAGGGGTTTTCAGATAGACAGAGATGCGATTCCCGCTACAGTGGTGAAGGACATAACCGGACCTACAACACCATTCGATTTCCAGGGTCGACTTCACAGAGCTTGCTTTCTGATCGAGAAGTAAACTTTCCGCACGGTTCAGTAGGGTTAGAATCAGGGGCATGTTTATTCTCCGTTCAAATTGGAAATTGGAGCTATGAAAAACATCTTGCTACTGCTGATTTCTGCTTTGTGGCTATGCGAATCGAACGGTCAGGCCCGCCAGGGCTGGATGGGTGTCCAGGGCAACTTCTTCAATGACAGGCTGGTTGTTGATACTACCCTGCCCCGGTCAACCTTCCAGAAACTGGGCATCCGAAAAGGCGATAGTATTATCAGCATCAACGAACAACTTGTTAATAGTCCGGAAAACTTCCGGAACGCGACTTCTGCGTTGAGGGAAGGGGACCCGGTGCTGGTCAATTTTCAGAGAGGAGGACAGGAAAAGCTGAGCCGGGGAAAAGCTGTTGGGCTGCCATTCCTTACTTCTGATCAGATGCAAATTAATTACGACTGGGTCGCACATGGAAACTGCAGCCTCAGAACTATTGTAAGAAAGCCCAGGTCAGGCGATAAGTTTCCCGCCATCCTGTTGGTCCCCGGCTACAACTGCGGGAGCATAGAGAATTTCCATCTCGGCAGCTATGGGCCTCTAATCGAAACCTGGATCAAGGCAGGGTTTGCAGTAGCGACTGTGGAAAAATCCGGCCTGGGAGACAGTTACAACTGCCAGCCCTGTTCCGAAGCAGACCTTATTACGGACATCCAGACTTTTGATGCAGGCTACAGGTATATGAAATCACTTTCATTTGCCGACACCGGGAATCTCTTTATCTGGGGTCATAGTATGGGAGGGATCATTGCTCCTGAACTTGCAAGGAGACATTACCCGAGAGGGGTTATCGTATTTGCTACGGTGTTTCGTCCCTGGAGCGAATTTCTGCTGGAGATGCACAGGGTACAGTATCCGCTGGACGGATTAAGCTTCACGGAGACAGAACAAAAAGTGAGGTTGCTGCAGAAAGTCTATTACGAATTCTTCCGGCTAAAACGATCACCGGCTGAGCTCTACCGGAACCCGGAATACAGAGATATCGTAGCGTCCGAACTTGAGTATAAGGAACCCTACACAGGAAACATGTGGGGCCGTCACTGGAGATTCTGGCAACAGATCGACTCTCTGGATATGGCTGCAAGCTGGAGTGCGGTTAAGAGTCCTGTGCTTTCTTTGTTTGGAGGTGCCGACTTCATTGCCTGTTCCCTTTTAGAGCATGAGCTCATTACAAGAACCATTGAGTCGGTACGTCCTGGCAATGTTATCCATATCACTATTCCCGATGTAGATCATTTATTGATCAGGAATGTCAATTGGGAATCGGCACACAGTAATTTTAGCAGGAAGGCTTACAGGGAAGCGAATTTCCATCAGGGGCTTGCCGACAGCACCGTCGTCTGGATGCGGAAACAGATGCAACCTTCCGCTGACTGATAACAGGAAATACAAAACCGAAGGGGCTGGAAAAAGATTCCAGCCCCTTCGGTTATAAAACAACAACAACTTAGTGACGGCTCCTGTCCATGCTGAGGTTAGCCTGCATCTTTCGCAGGTCGTTGAGGATGTTGACCGTTTCGTAGAGATAGACATCTTTCTGAAGGGCCTTGATCCACTCCTGATTCTTAGCAACAGTAGAGCTATCCATATTGATCTTAGTCATATCACTTTTCAGGTTTATCACCTCAAAAGGAATTGACTTCTTCTGAATCTCTTCCAGCTTTTTGGAGGTAGCGTTAGCCTCTTCCAACTCCTTCTTATAAGCTGTCTCGTTCAGCACATAGATATTATTCTCTTCCCGCTCTTTGATACGGGCGGCACTTTCCTTAATTACTTTGAAGGTAGGATTATTAGCCACTCTTTTCTTACTAAGTTCAGCCAGTGCTGCTACATTGACAGCATTTGCCATCGTTTCATAGGCTGCAGGCTTAATCTCATCCCAGGGGAGCGCGGCCTTATCGCGACGCTCTCCGAGCTTTAGTCCATAATATGGATCTGGCAGGATAATATCCGGTGTAACACCGTTCAATTGAGTTGACCCACCATTCACTCTGTAGAACTTCTGCGTCGTGATCTTGAGCGAACCAAAGGGGGAATCTGAAGAGTATCCGCTGCCTTCTGTTACAAGGGCCAGGGGATTGCTTCTTGTGAAGACCTCATCCAGCGAGATGATCCTTTGCACTGTTCCCTTACCGAATGTTGGCGTACCTACTATGATACCCCTTTTGTAATCCTGCATGGCTGCAGCAAGAATTTCGGAAGCGGAAGCGCTGTTCTGATTAACCATTACTACGAGCGGACCGTCCCAGAGGACACCCTTTCTTTCATCGCTCATAGTTTGGGGGACTATACCGCTGGCTTTCACCTGAACTACGGGGCCCTGATCAATGAAGAGTCCAGCCATGTCGATGACATCGCTCAGAGATCCTCCACCATTATTTCTGAGGTCCAGGATAATTCCTTTTACACCAGCTTCTTTCAGCTTTTGCACCTCGATGGCCACATCAACTCCGGAACGGCGGCCATTTCTGTTCTGGAAGTCCGCGTAAAATTCAGGCAGGTAGATATAGCCCATGGGACCTTCAGGCGACTGAATGACAGCCGACTTTGCAAAAACCTCTTCAAGTAACACCTCGTCACGGACAATCGGGATCACCTTTGTTGATCCGTCAACCCTTCTGACAGTGAGGCGTACTTCAGAGCCCTTCTTGCCTCTGATCATTTTGACAGCTTCGTCAATATCAAAACCCTGGACATCCACAGGCTCTGCCTTACCCTGGGCCACTTTGATGATCTCATCACCGGCTTTCAGATCTCCCTGCTTCCAGGAAGGCGTACCCGGGATGATGGCAGCGACCTTGATCTTACCTTCTTCCTCCTTGAGCTGTGCACCAATTCCATAGAAGGTGCCGCTCATAGCCACATCAAAGCGCTTTTTATTGTCTGGCGTCATGTACTCCGTATGCGGATCCATGGAGTGTGTGATGCTGTTGACGTAATCGCAAATCGATCATCATCGTCGATCTTTTTCAATCGCTTAAAAAAGGTATTATGGTTCTTTACGATAGCTTCTCTGGCTTCCTTCTCGAGCTCGGCATCTGATTTCTTCTTAGCTTCTGCAGCCGTCTTTTCATCCGTGTCTTCTCCCGGATTGTCACGGGCCTTTTGAAGATCAACATACTTCTGAAGCGTTCTGAATTTAAGGTATGTTCTCCAACGCTCTTTCAACTGTGCCTGTGGAACGAACGCCAGTTTGTCTCCGTTTAATTCGATTGTTTCATTTCCGGTGAAAGTGAAAGGCTCATCGAGAATCTCCTTGTAATACTTCTCAGCCTCCTCAATACGCTTACTGAAGATCTCATTGAACTTTTCGAAGAATTCAATGGATCCATCTTTAATCTGGTCGTCGAGCTGAAATTGATATGCACTTAGCTGGTCAACATCTTCTTTAGTAAAAAACTTTTTATCGTAATCCAGATGTTCCAGCGTTTTATTGAATACCCTGTTTGAGAAAGAGTCGTCGATAGCACGGGGAGAGAAGTGGGCTTCACTTATAGTTTTTACAACAGTCTGTAGTACTAATTTCTTCCTTTTATCTGCATCCGGTCCGTCACCGCCGCTGTACCTGAAAGAGAAAAAGGTGGCAAGTGCACCAAGTACTAGCAGCGGTATCAGAATCTTGTTCTTCATGAATCGCAACATAGTCTAGTAGTTAAATAATGTATGATAACAAATGTATGGCATTTGCTGTTAATGAAACGCTAATCAAACCGTGCCGCTAAGGGTGTTAAAAAGGGTGATTTTCATAGGAAGTCTATGTAACTTGCATCCTGATGAAGAAGAAGGTTTTCTTCCGCGAATTAGGCACCATTGAGTATGGCGTTGCCTGGGATTTGCAGGAGGCATTGATGAGGGAGGGACTGGATGCGAAAGCAGCCGCTTACAGTCTGAAGGAGGTAGACATACAGCCTCAAACCAAGGACTACTTATTGTTCTGCAGCCATCCCCATGTCTACACTTTGGGGAAAAGCGGACACATGGAACACCTGCTGGTAAACGACAGCCGACTAAAGGAACTTGAAATCAGTTTTTACAAGACCAATCGCGGCGGGGACATTACCTATCACGGGCCCGGGCAGATCGTTGGCTATCCTGTTCTAGACCTGGAGCATTTCTTCACTGACCTTGGCAGATATATGAGAAGTCTGGAAGAAGTGATCATTCGGACTATCGCACATTTCGGTCTTAAAGGCGAACGACTTGAGGGTTCAACTGGTGTTTGGCTGGATGCGGCGATTCCTCAGAAAGCCAGAAAAATTTGTGCTATGGGTGTTCGCTGCAGCAGATGGATCACGATTCACGGGTTTGCGCTGAATGTGAATACTGACCTCCGTTACTTCGGCTATATCGTTCCCTGTGGAATAGGAGACAAGGCCGTCACTTCCATTCAGAAAGAGCTTGGCCGACCCGTGGATGAACAGGAAGTAAGACTGTTGCTCCGTCAGGAATTCGCTCATGTTTTTGAGGCGGAGCTGGCTCCGTGGGAGGAGGCTGACAGGCCAGTTGCCGAAAGCCTATCGCAGGCGTAACAACCACTTTTTTAAGATCGGTTTTCTAGTAGATGGTTACGTAGCCTGTTTCAATCAGGTTTTCATTCCTTCTCAGTTCAAACTTATAGAGCCCTTTTCGTTTGAAGTTGCGCTTGTCAATGATGACCGAATGCTGACTGATCTTTGGAACATCCAGGACCTGCCGGTCATTCTGATCAAAAAACCGGAGCGAGAATACGGAACGGGCATCTTTCCCATCTGGCAATTCGATGTTTACATGCCCCGTGAAAGGGTTGGTAAAAACATACTGTGAACGGATGTAGGTATAGGCGTTGATCTCACTGGCATCAGGAACCGTGTTATTAAAGCTTATATTATTGACCATTTTCTGAAGGGAGTCATTTGGTGGCAGCACGCCTTTTTTAATAATCTGACTGCTGTCTACGACGATCTTCATGGCATTGCTTTGCCAGGTAAGGTCCGAACTAAACACGATGGTCAGGCGATACCAGTTGACGCCAGGGTTGGGGTGACCATCGATGAAAGCCTGAGGACCTTTTTTGAGGTTTTTCACGTATCCGATTGTTGCGTAGTTGAATACACTATCCGCACTTCTCTGCACGGCGATAGACTTGAGCCCCTCATACTGACTCACCCAGCTAATGATATTTACACCATTCTGGGTAAGCACCATTATATCCGGCAAGGTTGGTTGTGCTTTGGCCGCACCGCAGGTCAACAAAAAAGCAATAAAAATTCCGAGCTTTTGTAAGAAACTCCTGATCATTGCTCAAACCTACTGTAATTTTCCACATCATTGAATTGCAGCTCCCAAGATTTTCATTTCTGTAACATTACCCTCTCAAAGGGGATCGTACCGGGTTGTAGAAACCATTATTTATCACTAGGTTTGATCGCATATCATAGTGCATATGGGTCTATTTATCAGGAAACCACTAAGTCTTTTGCTCAATGAAGCTTCAGACAACGAAAAAGGTCTGAAGAAAACTTTAACTGCTCCCGGACTGGTAGCATTGGGTATTGGCGCCATCATCGGCGCCGGTTTGTTTTCTATTACCGGCTTTGCAGCAGCGGACCATGCCGGTCCTGCCATCACCATTTCCTTCATTATCGCTGCCATCGGCTGTGCTTTTGCGGGTCTTTGTTATGCTGAGTTTGCGTCGATGATCCCTGTTGCTGGAAGTGCTTATACATATTCCTATGCTACGATGGGGGAATTCCTGGCCTGGATCATCGGGTGGGATCTCGTGCTGGAATATGCTGTGGGATCCGCTACTGTATCCATTAGCTGGTCCAGATACCTCGTCAAGTTTTTGGATGATTTTGGTATTCATCTGGGGCACGATCTGACATCTTCGCCTTTTGAGGGAGGCATTATCAACCTTCCAGCGGTTTTTATAGTGGTTGTCATGTCCTTAATCCTCATGAAGGGAACAAAAGAATCCGCCCTGGTAAATGGATTGATCGTTCTTCTGAAAGTAGCCGTGGTGCTTACTTTCATTGCATTGGGATGGCAGTATATCCGTCCTGAAAACTATGAACCCTACATACCACCAAACGATGGCACCTTCGGGCACTACGGATTCAGCGGCGTTATCCGCGCAGCGGCGATAGTATTCTTTGCCTATATTGGTTTTGATGCGGTTTCGACGGCTGCCCAGGAAACTAAAAATCCCAAGAGAGACATGCCGATCGGCATTCTATTGTCACTGGCTATCTGTACCATACTTTACATACTTTTTGCACACGTGATGACTGGCGTAGTAAGCTACGACTCCTTCTCAGGTAAAGATGGAATCGCACCAGTGGCTGTGGCCATTGAAAACATGGGTAGCGCGGGAGCTGATGGAGTCGTTACGCCTGATTACCCCTGGCTTAACAATGCGATCATTCTTGCCATCCTGGCGGGTTATGCATCTGTAATTCTCGTTATGCTCATGGGGCAGTCGAGGGTCTTCTTTTCCATGAGCCGCGACGGACTCATACCAAAGGTTTTCTCTGATGTCAACCCAAAAACACGCACGCCCGTCAGGAACAACTTCCTGTTCATGCTTTTCGTGAGCATTTTCGCTGCCTTTGTACCTGCACGGGTGGTAGGTGAAATGACCAGTATAGGAACCTTATTTGCCTTCATTCTGGTTTGCATTGGCGTGATCGTAATGCGGGCAAAAATGCCTGATGCCCCGAGGGCGTTCAGAACACCGTTGGTGCCACTGGTTCCGCTTCTTGGAGTAGCTACCTGCCTGTTTATGATGGTCTTCCTGCCACTGGATACCTGGATCCGTCTGATTGCATGGATGATGATCGGATTTGATCTGTACCTTTTCTACGGCATGAAACACAGCGTATTGAACAAGGGTATTTTCACACACCGTAGCTACCGGATTGTGGCCTTTACCGGGATCGGCACTACCCTGCTTCTGATAGTTGTAGCCATTATACATCATATGGCTCCGGAAGCAGATGATGATACCTTGTACTATTTCTCTCTGGCCTTTGCGGCATTACACCTGATCATGTATGGTGTATCTGCGATGAAAAAGCGACCAGGATTGAAATAGTCCGACCAGAAGTAGAACAACAGCCCGGTTTCGACCGGGCTTTTTTATTTTGAGCCTTCCAGCTCTAAAAGCCTTTCCATAACCCGGAAGGTCGCTGGACAAACGGTGGCGTTCTTCAGAGTAAGCTGTACCCTTTTCAACAGGACATCTTCATCAGTGTAAGGATACCTGGCGCAGTCGGAGGGCCGGTCGTCGTAGATCCGGCAGGTATTATCCCCGAGCAGAAACGGACAGGGGGAAGACTGGGTTACATAGTCACCCTCGTTATCCAGTCGAAGATACTGGCTGACGAGATCCCCTTCCCTGATCTTAAGTACACGTGCAATTCTTTTAATATCCGGCTGTTTGAACCTCGGAGAGTAGTTTTTGCAGCAATTGGCACAGCTAAGACAATCCGTCTGACTAAAAGCTTCCTCGTGTAGATCCGGCAGCCTTTTGAGCATTCTGTTGCGGTTGCCTTTCTCCAGCAATCGACGGTAGGATTTTTGTCGCTCCTTTGCGGTTTTCTGCCAATGGGGGGAAAGCATATGCAAAAATACCGCTAGCTACTGATGCGGCACCGCTAAAAATGAAAAAAGGCTGCGGTGAGTCCCAGCAGCCAATATATTTTAAAGAACCCTTAACGGTCAGAGGTTCATTTTCTCCATGATCCGTTCCAGGTCATTATCATTATAGAACTCAATAGAGATGGCACCCTTGCCATTCTTTTTACGGTCGAGCTTCACCCTGGTAGAGAAATGCGAGGCCATGGAGTCCTCAATTCTCTTATAGGCGGGTGGAAGCTGATTGGCTTTAACGGTTGTTTTGGGGTTTCCTTCTGCCTTGTCTTCGGCAAGGAGATCTTTCACCAGCGCCTCTACCTGACGGACAGACAGGCCCTTCTCCCTGACCTCCCGAAACACATAAAGCTGCTGGTCAATCTTGTCCAGACTGATGATGGCACGAGCGTGGCCCATTGACAATAGGCCATCACGCACTGCCTTTTGAATATCGGGCGGCAGCTTTAATAATCGAATGTAGTTGGTTACCGTACTACGATCCTTCTTCATCCTTTCTGCCACCTGTTCCTGTGTAAGGTCGCATTCATCCATCAGACGTTTATAAGAAAGCCCGATCTCGATTGCATTGAGATCCTCTCTCTGAAGGTTTTCCAGCAGAGCCATTTCAAGTAACTGCTGATCATCTGCAGTCCTTACATATGCGGGAATATCTTTGAGCCCCGCCATTTTGGAGGCTCTCCAACGTCGTTCACCTGAAATGAGCTGGTATTTAGACTGGCCGACTTTAATGACCGTTACTGGCTGGATGATATCATGCAGCTTAATGCTTTCAGAGAGTTCTTTTAGTGCCTGTTCATCGAAATCTCTCCGCGGCTGTTTAGGATTCACTCCGATCTGATCCACCGAAATTCGGGCAATCGTCCCAGCGTTCTGCCCGGAGACAGCGGGCACACTTTCCGCCGTCGTATTCAGTTCGTCATCTATAGAGTTTAGCAGTGCGCGTATACCCTTTCCCAGGGCCTGTTTCTTATTATTGTTCTGCGCCATGCTCGTCTGTTTCAAATATTCTGTCTTCGTTTTTGATCCTCGTCATGTCATTCTTCTGAAGGATCTCTTTGGCAAGATTCAGGTAGTTGACTGCGCCTGTACTTTCTGCGTCGTACATCAGTGCAGGCTTTCCAAAGCTTGGAGCCTCTCCAAGACGGGTATTTCTATGGATGATCGTGTTGAAAACAAGGTTGATGAAATGGTTTTTGATCTCTTCAACAACCTGATTACTGAGGCGTAGCCTTCCATCATACATCGTCATCAGGATCCCTTCGATCTGGAGTCCGGTATTGATTCTTGTCTGAACGATCTTAATGGTATTCAATAATTTCCCGAGACCCTCCAGTGCGAAATATTCACACTGAACCGGGATCACAACGCTATCGGCTGCGGTGAGGGCATTAACGGTTATCAGACCTAGTGAAGGTGAGCAATCGATGATAATGAAATCATACTGGTTACGAACCTCATCGAGAGCATTTCTAAGGATGTGTTCACGGTTGGGATGATTGATCAGCTCTATCTCTGCACCCACCAGATCCAGATGCGAGGGCATCAGGAACAGGTTTGGCGTTTCTGTTTCAAGAATCGCCTGTGAGGCCGGAGTTTCATTGACCATGCAATCATACAAAGAAACCTGTATATTCCTTAGGTCGAATCCATTTCCGGTGGTGCTGTTGGCCTGAGGGTCGCCATCTACCAGGAGGGTCCTATATTCCAACACTGCAAGACTGGCAGCGAGATTGATCGCCGTTGTCGTTTTACCTACTCCTCCTTTTTGATTGGCTATCGCTATTGTTTTTGCCATCCTTGTAGTTTTTCACTTTCTTCTCCGATTCATTGATCCTGAACCGGGACATTATTTCTGGATTATAACTGGATTGTTGCTCCGATGCCAGGCAGCAGGAGTTCTAAACCTGCATTGCGAAACTGCTGTATCGCTTCCTGATGGTCGATCTTTATATACCCGAAGGTATCATAATGAACACCTATAATTTTTTTACACTGGATAAACTCCGCTGCAACAATAGCATCTTCCACTCCCATGGTGAAGTTATCACCTATAGGTAAAATAGCAAAATTCAATTTAGCGTATCGTGGAATGAGTTGCATATCCATCATCAGACTGGTATCTCCGCTATAGTAGAAATTCCCATCGGTTGATGTGACAACGAACCCTCCGGGATTGGCGCCGTAGGTGCCATCGGGTAAGACACTGCTGTGCATTGCCTGAACGTATTTAGCCGTTCCCCATTCAAACTGTTTTTTGCCACCGAAGTTCATCGGATGGACATTCGTAACACCCTGCCTGCTGAGCCATTCCGTAATTTCAAAGGCCGCTACGACAAGGGCGCCGGTGCGCCTGGCAATTGATAAAAGATCACCCACGTGGTCGCTATGACCATGGCTCACTAATATATAATCAGCCTCAATACTATCGGCATTTACATCTTTTGCCAGCTCGTTCCCTGTAATAAATGGGTCAAAAAGAATCTTTTTACCTCCCAGCTCCAGGCTGAAGCAGGAATGTCCGTAATAGGTAAACTTCATAGTTAAACAGTTGAAAACACCGAAAAAGCAAGCAAAAATAAGAAACAATAAGCAGTAGTTACGACCGGACCACAGTGCTACGGGAGTGAAGTGGCACTCAGAGGACGCTTATGTTTCCAACGCCGGTGAGACCAGAGCCAGATGTCGGGATGGGCCTGAATGTCCTTTTCCAACCGGCGTGTAAACAGTTCGAGGATTTCTCCTTCTCCGGTGGTCTTAGGTTCGGGGACCAGAAGTTCCGCATCCAGTTCATAAATACCGCGTTGCTTCTTGATCAGATTGATATATACGACGGGATAGTCGAGTTTTTTGGAAACCTTCTCTGTTCCCCAGAAAACAGGGGTGTCCTGATTCAAAAATGTGGTCCAGTAGGCTGTTTCCGGAGGCGGCGACTGGTCCGCTATGAAAGCTGTGGCGTTCAATTCCTTTCTTTGAGCTGCCATTACCCTGAACGTTTCTTTCATGGCAATCAACTTCGAACCAAATCTCATACGCATACCGGAGATCAGGCCATTAAAATACTGATTCCTTAGCGGGTGATAGATCACATATAGCTGCTGTTTACAAAGAATACTGAAGGTATTCCCTCCCCATTCCCAATTTCCAAAATGCCCCATGACCAGAACAATATTTTTATTCCGGGCAGCGAAGTCATTCATTAACTTCAGGGCACGGGGTGTCATACTACAATGCCCGAGCATGGAGTTCCTGCTAATTGTGAGTGTTTTGAAAGTCTCCAAAAACAGATCGCAAAGGTGGGAATAGAAGCGTCTGGCGATCTGTTCGATCTCTTTTTCTGATTTTTCAGGGAAAGAATTCCTGAGATTCTGAAACACGACCTCCTTTCTATAACCAGCTACCCGATACATCAGAACGTACATCAGATCGGAAAGCAGATATAGCACTCTGAAAGGAAGAACTGACAACAAATAAATGAAAGGCAGTGTCAGGTAAAAAATAATAGCCTTCAAGGTCAAAGAAGTATTGAGGCCCTAAAGTTACAGAATCAGGGCTTACCGATCTACCCGGCAAACAGGTCGAGTTGAGGCTTAGATGATTTGATCAGAACAAAAACATTCAGACGGTGATTGTTGATCAGTTGAAGGATTTCCTCAGAATCCAGATGGAGTAGTTTTCCATGATCATTTCGGGGATCATTGTCAAAAACAGCTTCAAAAGTGATGTTGTTCTGATAATCCCCGTCATCACGCTGCAGGAGGCGCAGACAGGTACAGCCGTCAAATTTCAGACGGAGTCTGATCTCCTGGGTAAGCAGGACAATTTTCATTCTAGTCAATTTGTTGCCTACGTGAGTGCGGAGGCAGGTGAACTGAAATGGTGGAGGTGAAACCTGATAGAAATCTGGGCGAGTGTAAAAACAGAACTAAAAACGATGAGATATCAAAAAATCCGCTACTAAACCATTGTCGTCCTCGCACAGTAAAGCTACAGCTATTCGTCGGTGAGACAAAATAATATTTTATAGAGATGAGACCTATCTGTGAAAACACAACACCAGGTCAGAAAATTGTTTGCTACTATATTCAACATCATACAAGAGTGTCATTATAACGATTGGGGCGTTAAGCAGACTGATTGAGAAGATGAAAAAAGTTGCACGCTGCTAAAAATCGACCAAATACTGTTGTCAGAATATATGGTTTATCCGGGGGCAGACCAAGCAGAGGTCAGGTTAGTAGCTCGTGATTAACTAGACTCAATAACTTGTCTCACTATGGTATCATCAGCAAGTCATCAGGGAGTCACCACGGTATCATCACGGAGTCATCGCCCTTTTACCGTTCACCCAAACAATTGAAACATTAGCGGAATATGTAGCCAGAAACCAGCTCCGCATTTTATGTGCCACAAATTTTCTTTCCGCTAC
>JAEYQO010000065.1 GCA_023409975.1 Bacteroidota bacterium
AAACCTGCCAACGGCCAATGGCCAACGGCTAACGGCCGATCAGCTGTCAGAGGTCAGATGTCAGATGCCAGTGAAGAACCAGCCAATGGCCAACAGCTAAAGCCAAAGCCAAGGCCAAAGCCAAAGCAGAACCAGCCAATGGCTAAGGGCCGATCAGATGTCAGATGTCAGATGTCAGTTGTGGGTTGTGGGTTGTGGGGACCCTGTAATACAAGATGACATAATGCCGTTGTAGAATTCCCGAAGCCCGGCAGAACAGTAGTACTGTAGCTAAATAGCAGCACCCGCCGAATATCTGCAGTAATATATTCGGCCGGCCTTTTGCACCACTTTTGGCCGAACAAAAGTGGTAGAAACTAAAAGCTTGCCCACGGCCGATCAGATGTCAGATGCCTTCGCTAAACCTGCCAACGGCCAATGGCCAACGGCTAACGGCCGATTGGGTTGTGAGTTGTGAGTTGTGAGTTGTGGGTTGCCTTGGCTTTGGCCTGGGCCTTCGCTAAACCTGCCAACGGCCAATGGCCAACGGCTAACGGCCGATAGGGTTATGGGTTGTGAGTTGTGGGTCGTGAGGGTTGCCTTGGCTTTGGCCTTGGCTTTGGCCTACGAAGAAACCCGCCAAAGGCTAATGGCCACTGCGAAGCGCTGCAAAGCAAGCTTAAAGGTTTTTACCTAACTTTACATCAGTGTAATTTTTCTCATAAGAAATTATGAGCCGCCGGTCCTGTCCAGGACTGGCTTTTTTGATTCAAGTTTGCCATCTGGTTCAGTTTATTGTCAACTTTTCCAATACACCTTTGCGTTTTGGGAGATTCTTATAGTCCCATTGAATTGTTCTTGACTTTTCCAGCCAGCGTTGCAGATCTGCGATATTGACGTCCGCAACCGTTTGATAGAAAATCGAAGCGTCTTTGAACTTCCCCCCTCGAACTTTCAGCTCTGGTTCGTCAAAGTCGGCTCCGCTCCAGAACATGAGCCTTAATCCATTTTTTTCTTTGCTGAAGCCCGCTATGGGATTCCCGTTCAGAAACCAGACGGGGTGGCGATGCCAGACTTTGTTTTCAGCCTCTGGCAGACAGGCGCTGATTTGTTCTGTCAGCAGTTCGCAGATGGCCCGGTCTTCCGGAGCCTGTGCCTTGTTGTATGCGATGATATCATTCGAAAGTTCAGACATGTCGTTAGTTTTTGAGTTGAGGCAATAAGGCATCCAGTTGCTGGAGTCCCTTGGTAAATCCTTCCCTGAAGCCCATTGCTATGGTCTGTTCCAGGTCTTCCAGCCGATCGAAACGGAGCGTGACGTCAACAACAGTCTGATCACCGGTTGCACGAAACTGATTCTCCCAGATGTTTTGGGGAAAAGAGGGGTTCAGATTTCCTTGCTCATCACAAAAACCATCCTTAGCGGTGAAAGAACGCTCTTTGATAATAGTCATGTAATCGGCCCTTGCCCAGTGTTTACTTCCCTCAGGACTCACCATGGCGTAGAGCCAGTAACCCCCTTCGCGGAAGTCCATAGATTTTGTTTCTGCTCGCCAGGGTTGGGGTCCCCACCACTGATCGAGTAGTTCTGCAGTGGTCCAGGCCTTCCAGACCAGCGGAACGGGGGCGTCAAAGGCGCGCTTGATGTGGATGGTATTGTTTTCCTTGCTGACGGTAAACTCAAAGAGGAGTGCACTGTTCATTTTGTTTGGTTTTTAATGGTTGATAATAACTGATCAAGTTGGTGATACCTGCTTTCCCAGATCTTTCTGAACTGTTCCAGCCATTTATCAATTTCCTTCATTTTCTCTACTTCAAGTGAATAGAAGATTTCACGACCCTGGGCCTCTTGCCGGATCAGATCACATTCAACAAGGATGCGCAGGTGCCTGGACACCGCCTGACGGGAAGTATCGAAGTGCTCGGCTATGGTGGTGGGTGTCATTGACTGAACAGCGATCAAAGCGATGATGGCCCGCCGGGTAGGATCGGCAATGGCCTGAAATATATCTCTTCTCATTCGTGTTTGAGTTAATTAGGAAACTAATAGGTTGCAAATATAAATGCAATCATTAGGTTTCACAATATGGCCGGGATATTTTTTCCCTGGGTGCTTCACGAATCTCAGCGAACAATTTTTAGCCCCCCGACAACTGTTAACACCCAGGGGTGAGCCTTACAATGCAAAGAGCTGGCTCTTGACATAGCCATCCCGTCTGCCGGATCTCTCTTCCGTCATTTCGAGCCCGCAAGCAATTGAGCGATGAGGTGCAGCCCGGTCTCTACGACCTCCATGTTTCTGACGGGTAATTGCAGGTAGCACTGTCCGGTATGCTCGTCGGTCTTTACAAGAACATCCAATAGTTCTTTTTTCCTGGAAGGCTCGCTGAGGACCTGAGTGAGTTCGCTGAAGAAATGGGAAGCCGTTGACAGGAAATCCCTGGTCTCGATGGAGGATGAATCGACAGGAGTATTTTCTGCTTCCGTTCTAAAGGCTACAGGATCTGGTCCACCGTCGTCCTCATCCGGTGAGACACGGTTCCGTGTCAATGAGGTTTCTGTGAGTGTGGTGACCTCCTTCATCAGAGCGTTGAATTTGCTTTCATGGAGGAATACGGATTGCTCGCCATTGTCCAGTACGCCCATGGCCATTGCGGATTTGAAATGGAGCTTTCCCAGCATCTGGTGCTCGATGGTATCGGAGGAGATGAGGTTGATCACCTGAACTGTTCGTTTCTGCCCCATCCTGTGTACGCGTGCAATTCTTTGTTCCAGCACAGCAGGGTTCCATGGAAGGTCCAGATTTACCAGTATGGATGCAGTCTGAAGATTCAGCCCAACACCACCAGCGTCAGTTGATAGAAAGACGCGGCATTCCGGATCGTTGTTAAAGTTGGTATAAAGCGCTTCCCTTTCCTGACTCGGAACACCTCCATGAAGGCTTTGATAGCGAATTCCCCGTTCGTCATGTTAATCTCACTGCAACCAAGTCGATTCATTTATAACCACTTAAGGTCTTCTCATTCTTGCACCTGTGTGGGCTCCCGATTAGTTTTAGCGTCTAAACCGCCCTGTCATGACCGGACTGAGGAGCAGGGACCTGATACCACTGCTGGTCCACTACCTGCTGTTTTCGATGATCCTGCTCTCCAGCTTCGTATGCTATGTCTGGTATATTGAAGCTGGCATCATGGGCTGGATGCCCAAACCTCTGCGCTATGCTGTCTATACGGCCTTCATTTCATGGAATGCCATTATGGGCTATTTCGCCTGGGCGCTGAAAGAAGAATGCTGGCCCCGACAGCTCTGGCTTTGTTTCTACCTGGGCGTCGTGGGGCTCCTCGTGGTTCTTGCGGGAATCAATCTATATATCATCGAAGTGCCGCTTCCCATAAAACGAACCGCAGCCCGACTGGCCATTACGCTCCTGAGTCCCATCCCATTCCTCGTGATCGGACTTTTCCGCAAGCTGACGATGATGAGCGCTTCATCACCCCAACATCCCCTGTCGAAATAACAGCAGTAACTCTAACCACCTTACCTCTAATCCTAAACCCTATCAATGCTTAAGAATCTGATGTTCTCCCTGCCTGCCCTGGTTCGCATCTTCCTGTTCCGCAGCCTCGCTTGCTTTCTGGGCTGGCAATTGCTTTACCACCTGCTATTGGCGCCTCCGAGAAAGCTGGACGGCTGGCTCACCATGCGAACCGCCCGCAGCACCGCGCGTCTGCTGACACGCCTTTACAAACCTGCAACCGTGGTGGTGGAGGAGTTACGCGCGGTTGTCTATATTGGCAAATACCCTTTGATCGGTATTGCAGACGGTTGTAACGGACTGGATCTGTTTGTTCTGCACCTGGGTTTTGTATTCTGCTTTCCGGGTCAGTCGGCAAGAAGAAGGATACTGTTTGCCCTGGGTGGACTGGCCGGCATCTATTTGCTGAACATTGTGCGCTGTGCTGCCCTCTGCTGGTTGCACATTTATCATCCGGAACTTACAGAAGTCGCTCACCATTATGTGTTTACCGCAATTGTGTACGGTGCGATTTTCTGGAGTTGGGTATTTTATCTGAATAACCTTAATACGGTTGCGGGCAAAGGAATTCAGAGTTCGTTAACCAATTGATAACTGGGAGGTTTTCCATTATCGGAAAAATCATTAAAATAAATGCTAGATTTGTAGTGCCGTTAATACCAAAACAATACTGCCTCATGAAAGCTAAAGGATGGTTCTACTTCCTACTGCCAATGTTTTTAGTAGCCCTTGTGCTTTTATACAGGGATCTGGAGATTGACCTCAAAAAGCTTGCGGTAATCAGTATTGGAGCTGGTTATGTATTTGGGGTTATTTTTTATAGCCTTTCCGACTATCTCAAGCACTGGACACGCTGGATCTTCAACATTTACAATTACCGTCATACCCACAAAAGCCGGAGCAGAAGATTGAAGCTGCAGCTTAGGTGGAAACCTTAATTGTTAGTTGGTTAGAGGGTTAGTTGGTTAGTAGATGGTTCTATGGATATTCTCTCCTTCGGGGGTTCAACAAGCTCAGGGAGACTGTAAATTAAGCTCAGGACAGGCGCAGCTCAGGAAGACTTCGCTCAGGACAGAGCTTCAGGGTTTGTCGGGTGAGGCGGTATCAAGGTTGCCAGAAACTCCCGGGGCAAAAAACCTGAGAATCATCAACAAAGGTCTGCCGGTCAATATACTTGCGATTAACCGCTATCTGCTCGCTACTTCCTGTTTAGTCCACTCTACCATATCCTCTTTTCAAAATGCAAACCGGTCGTCGCGCAGGGAAACTGGAATCCACCAGACTCCTGAAATGGGGGAAGGGCTTGTTATTACTTAAGGCATCATCAGGCGGGATTGTAATCGTTGGTTTGAAACCGTGTTTGCGTACTCGTTCATCACTTGATACATATCTAGGGAGTCAGGCTTCTGATTTTCTTATTACGTTGATCAGGGAGCTTTCATCATAGAAAGGGCACCTAATCTCACGACTCACGACTAATATCTAACGACTAATAACATAAACTAGCCACGCTCCTACATAAGCAAGAACAAACATGTACGCAAACTGGATGAGCGGGTATTTCCAGCTACGGGTTTCCCGCTTTACGATAGCGAGCGTACTCATACACTGCATGGCGAACACATAGAACACCAGCAGGGAAAGACCGGTGGCGAGGGTATAAACAGGTGTTCCGTCGGGACGACGGGCAGCAGCCATTTTCTCGCGGAGCGTCCGCTCCGTGTCCTCATCATCACCCACACTATACAGTGTAGCCATTGTGCCGACAAACACCTCGCGGGCGGCAAAAGAGGTGATCAGGGCGATCCCGATCTTCCAGTCGTACCCCAGGGGCGCGATAAATGGCTCGATGCTCCGGCCCATGATACCGGCATAGGAATGTTCCAGGCGGGCCACCTGTTCTTCACGGTCCAGCGCTTCTACATCAGCCCCCGGTGCGGAACGCGCCGCTTCGAACCGTTCGGTGATCGTCTGCATCCGGCCGGACGGGCCAAACGAGGCGAGTACCCAGAGGACGATGGAGATGATCATGATGATCTTACCGGCTTCCAGCACAAAGATCTTCGCTTTCTCTACCATCGTGATGCCGACATTCTTCCAGCGCGGGGCTTTATAAACCGGCAGCTCCATCAGGAAAAAGGTCTTTTCCTTCACTTTTACGAATACATCCATCACTTTGGCGACGACAAGTGCCATGAAGAACCCGAGCAGGTAGAGGCCCATCAGCACCAGACCCTGGAGATTGAACGGGCCGAGGCTGCGATCGGGCACCACGAGTCCGATGAGGATGGTGTAAACCGGAAGTCGGGCAGAACAGCTCATAAGAGGTGTGACCATGATGGTGATCAGCCGTTCCTTTCGGTTCTGGATTGCCCGGGCCGCCATGACAGCAGGTACCGCACAGGCCATTCCACTGATCAGCGGCATCACGGACCGTCCGTTCAGTCCGGCGCCACGCATCAACCGGTCGGTGAGGAAACTGATCCTCGCCATATAACCGGTATCCTCCAGGACCGTGATAAATCCAAACAGGATCATGATCTGCGGTATGAAAATGACCACACCACCGATACCTGCGAGGATACCATTGATGAGCAGGTCCTTCAGAATCCCGTCCGGCAGAATGGCATGAAGCCAGTTGCTGGCAAGACTGAACCCTTCTTCAACCCAGGTCATGGGATAGTCTGCCAGCCAGAAAATGCTCTGGAACAAAAGGAAGAGCACTGCCAGCAGGATGACATTTCCCCAGAGCGGATGCAGCAGGACCTTATCGAGCCTTTCACTGATGATCGTTTTTTTCAGGGGTGATTCTTCGATCACACATTGCTGCATGATCCTGCCGATGCGATTATACCGCTGCATAATTTCCTCTGCCTGAACCTTTGATTTGTGGAAACCGTGAAGGTCGAGCAGGGCCCCTATCTGGATCCTTTGGGCCGCCTGAAGGTAGCCTAGCTCCAGGTAGTTGCAGGCGATATGCAGCGCAGAGTAGTTATTGGTGACCCCTGTGATCTGTTTGATTTCCCCGATCCATTCGCCGGTGAGCTCTTTTATATCGATAAAATCCTCGACAGGCGCCTGCGGTTTTAACTGCCAGAGATCAGCAATCGTTTTCTTCAGTTGGGGGATGCCCTTGTTCCTGCGCGGGTTGATGGCCACTACAGGAATACCCATCAGCCGTTCCAGTCCCTCAGTATCTATCGTGATCCCTTTTTTACGTGCGATATCGTTCATGGTCAGGGCAATGACCATGGGTATTTTCAAATCGCTGATCTGGGAGCAGAAAAGCAGGTTGCGCTTGAGGTTGGCGGCGTCTGCAATGACCACCACCATGTCGGGTTTGTCAGGATTATTCCGGTTGAGCAGTACTTCGTAAGTGACCTGTTCATCGGCACCTTTGGGATAGAGGCTGTAGGTGCCCGGCAGATCGATAATAGTCGCCTGAAGATTGTCGCCGATGCGGCAGCTTCCTGTTTTCTTGTCGACCGTTACACCCGGAAAGTTGCCGACCTTCTGATTAAGTCCGGTGAGCGCGTTGAAGAGCGAGCTCTTTCCGCTATTTGGATTGCCCACCAGGGCGATCTTGAACGATTTTGGCATGCCTGCCGCAAAATTAAGGATAACTTAATCGACATCAGGTCGTTGGGGAAGCTGATAAGTTGTAAAGATGTTAAGTTGTCAGGTACCATTCCGGATGTTTCCAGGCTGGATGGCACATACATATTCCTTTCCCGGGTAGAAATTCATAATGTGGCTGAGAATCCCTCCTTATCTGAACAGGGTGAAATTCCCCTGGAGGGTCTTTCTGGTGCCCGTGTTGACGGAGCGGTATTCCAGAATGTAAATGTAAACGCCAGCGGGAGCTGGGCTGCCCTTTAGGTCACCGTTCCAGCCCGTGTAGGGATCCGTGCTGGAAAATATGACCTGTCCCCAGCGGTTAAACACCTGCATCCTGAAACTGAATACCGGACATTTCAACAGGGGGGTAAAGCGATCGTTCCTTCCATCGTGGTTGGGGGTGAAGGCATTGGGAAGAAACAAACACTCATCGCAGGGCGACTGTTCTACCCAGACACTGTCAGTAGATATTCCGCAACTGTTGGAAACCGTAACAGCATGCCAACCTGGATTCCGGGGCTGGATGCAGCAGAGGGTGTCCCCTGTGTTCCAGCGATAGCTAACCTCCGGATAGCTGCGTCCGATGACAGTATCCGATGAGGGGCAGATCTCAACATAGTCGCCGATCTCGGCACGCGGGGTGTGCATTACCCGCACGTGAAGGGGAAGCCGCGGACTCTCACAATCTCCGATCGTCTGACTCACCCAGAAAACCTCTTCTCTGGTAACATGCGTATAGATCACGGGTTGCACCGGTGAGCCGGCACTGGTGGTACTGTCGGGATACCACCAGATTCCCTGACCCTGAATATCGATCTGAGGATTAAGAACATATTGGCAGATGACGGTGTCCGTTACCGTAGGTGGAGGACTGGGTGCCTGGATGACGAGATGAACGGTATCCGACTGCCAGCCACAGACATCCACAACGCTGAGGATATACGAGTCGGTCTGGGCGGCCACAATACTGGCACTGGTATCGCCGGTGTTCCAGGTATAATTCGGATAAACATGATTGGAACTGAGCGTAATGGTTTGTCCGAAGCAATTGGTGCTATCCGGTCCCAGGTCAAGAATTTTTTGCGCCTGATACCGGATATGAAATGTATCTGCTTGCAGGCCACATTCGAAGCTGGAAACGCACCAGTAAGTACCGGTGTCCTGCACAATGATCTGCGAACCGGTCGCCCCGGTGCTCCACAGCTGTTGATTGGAGCTGGAAGTTACCTGCAACGGCAGTTGAAGGCCGGTGGCGATGCAGACGGTAGTATCTTTCACTGAGCGGATGGTGTCCGCGGGCAGGATTTCCGTAATAGAAACATCATCTATAAAAAAGTAGGCGCGGTGGGAAAGCGAAGGGAGGGGAGGGTTTGGAAGCACCGGCAGGTGTGGAGGAAACAGGCTGGTGTCGACGAAGCAGCCAATCGTAATCCATTCTTCTCCGCCCGTCGCCTTGTAGGTTCCGGTGATCTTGTACCAGCTGGAAGTGTCGGTCATGTAAGACCCGGGAGCGCGGCGTACGTGGTAGGGCAGATTCAGAGTTTGACCCTGGGTGGCCGTGGGGCGGTTGCCGGAGAAGTTGAGGCCCAGTGCTTCCAGTGCTACAAAATTGAAATTCAGTCCGGGGTTGATCGTCGGGCTCACATAAAAGCTGACACAATACTGTTTTCCGGGCTCGAGCGGCTGGGTCAGCTTTGTCTGGACATATTCCCGGTAGTCCATCATGGGAGTACCATTATTGAAGCGGCCTTCCCAGGCGATGATACCGATGTAGGCGAATCCGGAGTGAGCGGGCTGTAAGCCAAAAACCGAGGAGGGTACCTGCCAGCCGGAGAGTGGATCTGCGCAACTGTGAAGATAGTCGGGGGTAGTGTTCGCCACCGGACTGGTCCAGT